>PUMD01000177.1 GCA_003551215.1 Clostridia bacterium
GGCTTTCTGCGGTCTGGCGGCTTCGCTGGCCGACAAGCCAGGCTATCGAGCGAGGTCTACCGCCCGCAGGATCGTAACTCTCGGTTACTACTCTTACATGGCCGGCTTTACGACCGCCTCCGTTCATCCACGCCAGATAGCCAGAGTCATCGACCGCATCAATCCCGGCTGGAGGAAGACTCAGAACAGCTCTGAGGAGATACTGAAGCTGCGGCCCCCACTGCTGCTGCGGCAGATCACAACCTGCGGACATCCAGACTCCTTTCCGTAAGAGTCGGTCAGCCGGCAAATCCAGCGCCGGAGCGCCCGGCTGGGCAGCCGTCAAAGCGGGCATTGGTGCATCAACTTTTGTCCCGACGACGGGGAAAATGGGCGAAAAGCCAGTCGCGCAGGCTTCCGCTGAGGAGACCGACGATCCGACACCGCCCAACCTCAGCGGCGTCCAATCTGGACCAGATCAGATTCTACCAGCTCGAGAGGCATACACGCACCCGGTCCAAGCGGGGCGAAAAGCTGCAGCCCAGTTTGCCTGCACCCCTCATTCAGCCACACTCACAAAAAGGGGTTCGCAGACCTCCTACTCCTAGATGACACGAGCCGCAATGACCTGGGTGCTCAACCCGGATGAGCAGACCGCCTGTACAAAAGCTGTACGGAGTATATCCACCACCACAAGCTGCAGTCAGACCGCCCTGTCAGGCCATTGCAAAGCCAAGCCCAGACCGGTGCTGCAGAACCTCCCGGACGGCTGCCTTCTGTATTTGCAGTTGACAAGACAGCTGTCTGGATAGATAATGTGAGCCAAAACTGTCAGGGAGGTTTTATGGGTGTTTCAGCTGGAGGATGTGGTGCGTCGGGCGCTGAGGGAGGATATCGGGCGGGGTGATATTACCAGCGGGTGTCTGGTGGGTGAAGAGGTACATACCGAGGCGCGCATTTTATCCCGTACAGATGGCGTGGTTGCCGGATTGCAGGCAGCAAGGCAGACCTTTGCGCAAAGCGACAATCGCATATCATTTACCAGCAGCATGAGGGACGGCGACACCATCGGTGAGGGAGATGTAGTGGCCACCGTATCGGGGCCGGCACGCGGAATCCTTGCTGCAGAGCGGGTGGCTCTCAATTTCCTGCAGCGCCTGTCAGGGGTAGCCACCGCCACTGCCGAGGCGGTGGGTGCCTGCTGCGACAGTGAAGCCCAGATCATAGACACTCGAAAGACCACCCCCGGTATGCGCTGGCTGCAAAAGCAGGCGGTGCGGGCGGGTGGAGGAAAAAACCACCGCATGGGTCTTGATGATGCCGTACTGATAAAAGACAACCACATCGCCCTCGCAGGCGGCGTGGCGAACGCAGTCAAGAAGGCAAAAAGATGCGTGGGCCCTACAGTGAAGGTTGAAGTGGAAGCGGAAACCCTGCAGCAGGTGCGCGATGCTATCGCTGCCGGGGCTGACATCATTATGCTTGACAACATGTCCATCCGGAAGATGCGGAAGGCAGTAAAGCTGGTGGACGGCAGAGCTCTTGTTGAGGCCTCAGGAGGTGTTACCCCGGCGACGGCAGCGGAAGTGGCGGCCAGTGGAGTGGACCTGATATCGATGGGATACCTCACCCACTCGGCTGCCCCGCTGGATATGAGCATGCAAGTAATCGACGACAGATCAACGATGGGAGGTTGAACCCGTGTCAGCTTCAGAAAGCAAACTTTTCCCACAACTCAGCCAGCAGCAGTTGGGCTGGGAGATAGAAAGAATCAGGGCAGACCGAGGGGATTCTCTGCTGATACTGGCTCACCATTACCAGAGGGACGACGTCATGAGCTTCTCTGATCTGCAGGGAGACTCGTTTCTGCTTTCTCAGCAGGCGGCTGATAGCAGCGCCCGCGACATAGTTTTTCTGGGAGTGCACTTCATGGCGGAAACCGCGGACTTGGTCTCCAAACACAAGCAGCGGGTGTTCATGCCCGATGTGCAGGCGGGCTGCGCGATGGCGGACATGGCCAGCATGGAGGAAGTAACAGACTGTTGGGATAAAATCCATCAGCGCTACAGTGGGCGGGTGATTCCGGTGACCTACGTAAACTCCCATGCGGCCTTGAAGGACTTCTGCGGGCGCAGAGGAGGCCTGACCTGTACTTCCTCCAGCGCCGTGCAGGCTTTTGAGCATGCCCTGCAGGAAGGCGACCGGCTGCTGTTTTTCCCCGACTGGTGCCTGGGGGCAAACACCTCGTACAAATTGGGTATCGGCGACGATGACATTGCCAGATATGACCGACAGGAGGGCAGCTTCTGCGGAAGCGATAACCCGCGGGTGATCCTCTGGGACGGTTACTGTCCGGTGCATAAGGCCTTCGAGGCAGAACACATACGTCAGTTCAGGCGCACACACCCCGCCGGCCGGGTGGTGGTCCACCCCGAGTGCCCCCCGGCGACGGTAAAGGAAGCCGACTGTGACGGGTCAACGGAGTTCATACGTCAGACGGTAAAAGATGCAGAACCTGGCTCGGCGTGGGCGGTGGGTACTGAGATTAACCTGGTGCAGCGTCTGAACCGACAGCATGCCGACCGCAGCGTCAAGGTGTTAGGATCTGCCGCCGGCCCCTGTGAGGATATGATGAAGACAGACCGGCGTAAGCTGCTGCGTCTTCTGCGCAGGCTGCAGGATGACGATGCGGATGAGTTTCGCGTGACCGTTGCCCCCAAGATAGCCAAGGGAGCCCGGCTGGCGCTGCAGAGGATGCTGAGACTCGGTAAATGAGGCATCCGCCTTTAAGAATCAGGGGCGCCCTCTGAGAGCTGCCTCTGTCGTGAGGCGCCCCTCACTCCTTTGCCCCCAGCGGTCTGATGCTGCCGGGATGGTGCACGTCGCCCTTTTGTGGTGAGTGCCGGACTATCCCCAGACAGGTGTCACGCTGTAAGGCCCCGCAGCCCCCGAAAAAACCCGGAGCCTCTTCGGGGGCGCTTTTACAGCCCGACTGCGGTATGCCGTTGATCCAGGACAGGCGTCACCACTTTGCAGCATACCAGTGGGAACCTGACTCAGACTCCAGCTGCCCAAGAGCCTCTCAGTATTTTGGGGGATTCATGAGAGGATCTCCGGCCATATCCTGCTCTCCGTCGACCAGATGCCTCATTCCCCGGGACAGGGTATCATCTTCCAGCACACTGAACAGGTGATAACCCAGGTCCTCACGATCGAGGAGCACTTCCTCCAGCACCTCGACGGTTCCGTAATCGGTCAGCTGATGTGCCCTTTTTATGGTGTCACGAAGCATCTGCTGAAGAATCAGCTCGTTTTCCAGATCGTTGCGCAGGTAATCCCTCATGGTGTAACGACCTTCTGGTTCATGCTTGATGTAGGACAGCTCATGCTGGGTTACCGGATGAGCCGTCGGGACCCCTCCCAGGCGCGAGACTCTTTCACCGACCATATCAATGTGCTTCTGCGTTTTTTCTATATGTTCCTCCAGCAGATGGTGCAGGCTGAAAAAAGACTCTGCTCCTTCGCTGAGCCAGTGATGCTTATTGTATTGATGCAGCATCACTGTGAGGACACACTGGTGTGTATCCAGCATGAGAGCCATCTCGCTGCGGGTCCGTTCGGCGAGACCAATGCCTGCTCCCACCTTCTTCACCGTGCGCGGAGCCTGTCGGGTAATCATACCGTGATTGGTTGTATGTCCGGGCATGTTGGTATCAAAACCGGTCTTCTCCAGATTGTACCTGCCGTCGAAGTTGTTTACGTTGTCCATTATGTTTCTCATCATCTGCGTCGGTTTTTGCACATCCGCTCACTCCCTGCCTTTGTAGGTCTGTGTTGTGTCGTGTCACCTTCCTTTATATGTTGACTCTCCTGCTATGAGGTATACCCATAGAGATTGTCCATGGCTGCCCGGTCAAGGGCTTGGCAGAACTGCCTGCTTGACATTGTCAATGTAATTGATTATCATTTGCATTACCGATAATGATAATAGCGGTTACTTTAGTTAGGGGGTCCGGCTATGTACACAGACAGAAGGCTTTTGGTTGTCGGCATATTGTCGATCTTGATTCTGTCAACTGCATACATCTCAGGGTGCTCTGGCCTGTCCTCGGAAGCGGACAAATCGCTGACCGTCTACTCGGGACGCAGCAGAGAGCTGATACGGCCGGTGCTGCAGAGATTTGAAAAGGAAACTGACATACAAGTGTCAGTCAGATACGGAAATACCGCCGAGCTCGCCGCGACAATTCTGGAGGAAGGGCAGCACAGTCCTGCTGATGTGTTCTTCGCTCAGGACGCCGGGGGGCTGGGCGCGTTGGCATCCGCCCAGCGCCTTGTCAGACTGCCTCAGCGGCTTCTTGACAGTGTTTCTCCCTCCTTCCTGTCACAGAAGGGAGCCTGGGTAGGAATTTCTGGGAGAGCGAGAGTGGTTGCATACAACACCGACAACGTAAGCCCCGAGCAGCTGCCTGATTCGCTGCTTGATTTCACCGACACAGCCTGGCGCGGGAGGGTCGGCTGGGCCCCGATGAATGCCTCGTTTCAGTCTTCAGTTACCGCCATGCGAAAACAGCTCGGAAAACAGAAAACCGGGCAGTGGCTGCAGGATCTGCAGGCTACGCTGCAGCTGATGAGGCAAAGCGGGGTGTTGGACTGAAAACGTGCATCGAAGACGGATGTCGTTTCCCGAGCCGTCGCAGCTGGCCGCACTGTTTATATGTGCAGTCGTTGTTATACCGGTTCTGTATCTGATCAGAAAGACAGCTGAAGGCGGGATCGGCATCTGGGTATCTCTGGGCGTGGGCACAATTGGGCGCCTGCTGGGCAATACAGTGCTGTTGGCTGCCGCCACTACAGCAGCTTCGGTGTTGATTTCTCTGCCGCTGGCCTGGCTGCTCACCTGTTCGGACCTGCCGGCCAGAAAGGTCTGGAGCACGCTGACGTCGGTTCCGCTGGCCATACCCAGCTATATAGGGGCTTTCGCCTTCACCGCGGCGCTGGGGAGGGGCGGGCTGATTCCGCGCTTTCTTGACAGAGCGCGAATCGGTCTGTCACTGCCGGAAGCCTACGGATTCTGGGGAGCCTTTGCAGTGCTGACCCTCTTTACCTATCCCTACATGCTGTTGAATCTGCGAGGTGCACTGCAGCGCGTTGACTCCTCACTGCAGGATGCAGCCGCCACCCTGGGTCATAACCGTCCGTCTGTTTTTTGGAAGGTGGTTTTGCCTCAGCTGAAACCGGCCATGGTCTCGGGGGGCCTTCTGGTGGCCCTGTACACGGTTCGGGATTTCGGCGCAGTAGCCATGCTGCAATACAGCACCTTCACCCGGGCCATCTATATCCAGTATCAATCAGCCTTCGACCGCAGCGGGGCGGCAGCGCTCGGCGTGGTGCTCGTTGCACTGACACTGTTGATACTGCTGGTTGAAAGCCGCATCAGCAAAACCAGCGCCCGGTACTACACCGAGGCCTCCTCCCACCGACCCGTAGAACCCGCAGCGCTGGGCAAGTGGCGCTGGCCGGCGCTTGTTTTCTGCCTGACTCTGGTTTTGCTTTCGCTCGTCCTGCCGGTGGGAGTTATCATCTACTGGCTGGCGAGGGGACTCGCCGCAGGTGAGCAGCTGGACCTTCTGTGGCAGCCGCTTTTGAACTCACTTGGGGCGGCAGGTGCGGCTGCCATCTTCACCACAGCA
>PUMD01000056.1 GCA_003551215.1 Clostridia bacterium
CCGCCGTAAGCCTAGACAGTCCACAGCAGAGGTAAGAGGTTTTGATGTTGAAACTAAAAACGGATATGCGGATATTGTAGCTGATAATACACGGTATTACAAAATTGAAGGTATTGAAGATGTGTTTAAATTTTTATGTAACCGAAATAACCGTAGCACAAGGAATTTCTTTTTTAATCTAAAATATGACTTTGAATGTCTGTTTAAGTGGGATTTAGATATTTTACTTAATTTACTCACTGCTAATACAGTGAAGACGGATAAATATAATATATTTTATTTGAATGGTAAAATGTTAAAAATTAAAGACAAAAAAAACCGTCAAAATTATGTGTTTTATGACATTTTCCCATTTTATCTTACTTCTTTAGAAAACGCCGTTGAAAAGTATTTAGGGCTTAAATACAAATCAGAGTTAAAACATGATAGAGCTAATTTGTACAACAGTAAATATTCAGAACAAGATATAGGTATGTATTGTATCGAAGACGCAAATTTCACAAAATTAATCGCGGAGAAATTCATAAAATCTCTGAATACTTTAGATATGAACCCAAAAAAATTTATCTCGTGTGGTAACATAAGCGAGCAATATATTTTACTAAACGCAAAAGTCCCACATTTTAGGGACGTGCCAAAGAGAATACAGGAGTACTTTTGGTATTCATACAGGGGTGGGTGGTTCGACACATGGAAACGTGGATATTTCCCGTCAGCCTATCAAATTGACATTAAGTCAGCATATCCGTCGGCTATGATGGATCTCCCTGATGTGAGACTTGGTGAATGGGCGAATTATTTAGACGTAAAACAAGAGTTGGGGGTTGTATACTGCGAAATAAGAGGTGGTGAAGAAGGTTTACTTTCTTCTAAGATTAGACCTGTTACAAATGCTCCATCTATATACCCCATCTTTGATACCGCCACAACCACTTATATAACCTTGAGTGAATACAAAGCAATTAAGAACGATTATGATATTGAAGTTATTAATGCATTCACATTTATACCGGACACTTTGGAGTATCCGTACCGAGAAAGCGTTAAAAAACTTTATGCAATGAAGGAAAAATTACGGGACGATCCATCTAAGTATATGGTAGTCAAACAAATTTACAACAGCTTCTACGGTAAAACTTGTCAAAAAGTCAAGGTTAAAGGGATGAATGAATATATGGCTGGATGTCTGTTCAATCCTGCGTATGCTTCAGAAACAACTGCAAGATGTAGGGTGCAGATGTACGACGTAATAAAAAAATATCGTAAAAATATTATATCGATTATGACAGACGGTATTATTTTAGATAAAAAACCTACTGTGAAGTCGGGCAAGGCTTTAGGCGATTGGGATATAGAAGTAGACAATGAAGAATGTGTTGTTGTGCGTACTGGTGTTTATCAATTTAGAGGTAGAAAGCCCAAACGACGTGGATACTTACAACTAAAAAATATCTTTGAAACTCTAAAAAATCAAAACGGTGAAACAATTAAATTGGAATATAAACGTCCCCGACATTTCAAAGAAATGTTAATCCAAAAAACCCCACAACAAATAGGAGTGTTCCTACCAGACGAAAAAAAGATTCACATAAATATCGACCAAAAAAGAATTTGGGAAAACCGCCCCAACAACGCGCACGAATTATTATCTAATTCTTACACGTCTATGGCAGTACCAATATCTATGATGTAGGCACAACTTTATAAAGTTACAAAATGTAACGTTGATATGACACAAGCGGTCCAAATACCCGACAGAGCTATTGATATTTCTGCTATTGGTGGTAATTCTTTTATGGCTGATTTTTCGTGGATTTGGCAGCTCCTGAGGGTTGTGGGGATTATTTTGTTGTTTGGTGTTTTGATTTTGGGTTTTATTCTACTATCAGTATGGATTATTAAACTGATAAAAGGAAAGCCTACAATACAGCAAAATATAGAAAGTGATATAATGCAATCTGCTACTGCTACTAAACGTCCAAATGTGAATAAGGTATATACATATTCGTCTTCAGGACTTTCTTACCTGGGTGAATACTTAGGTGAACACACAGAAACAGTCAAAGGTAAAGAGATAATATACGTAGCAGTTGGACACCCACTCCTAATACCTAAAATACCAAGAAAATTACAAAACTGGTTTTTAAAAATTAATTTTTTATATGTCGTACCGAAGTTGAGTTTGAAAGAAATGGTTGTTGATGAAAACACCGTTTTAGTGTGCCAAACAACGAATTGGGCGTATAACGGGAATACCCGTATGTATGTTGCTTCTGATCACTTCGGCTTGCCTAAAGTCGTAAATTCTGTATTTCTCGACAGTATGGAAACAGAATTTACGCATTCAATAGTAAAAAAACTCCATACTACTTTCAGCGATGTTATAGAAATGAACCCTTACGTTCAATCGAAGATGAAAGCTAAGCAGGAGTTTGCAGAAGGAGAGGATGACGATGGGTAAATACGTAACTATGATTAGAGTGAACAGGGACACCTTGGAGAAGTTAAAACGATATGGTAGAAAAAGTGAAACCTATTCTATGTTGTTGGAACGTCTGTTAAAAGAGGTGGGGTGTGAGTGAATGAATTACATTTTTAAAATTATTATAGTGATTTTAACCGTATTAGCAGTGTTAAGATTGTCAGTATTTTTTACAACTCAACAAGACTCCAACTATGAACATTTAGTTTCAACCTTTGACTTTTATGATTATTATTCCAACTCTACTAAAACGTATAGATGGTTGTCTTCACCGTACTGCGACTACATACGCAATGAAATTAACAAATATAAAGAGTCTAATACAGAGTATTACGTGCCTAATCAAGTGAGGCGTGAATGTTGGGAGGTCGTTGAATGAGATATAAATATATATTAGTTTTTTTACTTTTGTTTTCAGGAGTTTTCGCTTCTCAACAAATAGAGAAGATAACCCGCACTGAGTGGGTTGGTTGTGACCAAAACAACCCGTCTGAATTTGGATGTGCTGGTACTATCACCGCCGTCACAAAGGATAGGGACACCGGTATAGCATATGGCACCTGTAGAGTTGAAAAGGAAATTCTTGAAAGTAAACTCGGGTGTCCACCAGGATATTTTTATAGGTCTTCAGGCAATAGTCCGTTTGGTGTTACTGGAATATCCTTAAGAGGAAAACTTACACAGGCTGAAGTAATAAGTAAGGTACGATCGTATTGTCCCTATAATTTAGTACATTCGGTTAATATACACCATATCTGTGTAGACAAGGGTTTCTTAGGTTTATGGTGTAACGAGTGGGTAACAGCAGTTAATCTGAGATGTCATAATGTTATTTGTGTCAAGTCAGAAACTACGAGCACAGAAACGTGTACTATGACGAAACAAACAAGAGTAGAGTATTACACCGTCCAGACCGGTGGATGTGTGAGACCTGGCACTTGGTGTGATGTTGGAAACCAAAATGTGATGTATTGTGACTCAAGAGGTGCCGTACAAGTCTTACACCGGTGTGACGCTTCAGACTTTGTATGTCAGACTGTTTCTTCTAATAAAGCTATATGTGTAAATCCTGAGGAGCGACAAGAGGCGAAGGAATGTACACCAGACGGTAGTAAGCGTTGTAACCCGTTAAATATGAAAGAGGTTCAAGTTTGTAATAATGGAGAGTGGGCTCATCATAAAACTTGTTTAATGTCGTGTAACTCAACTGGTGTAAACAATTCAGTTACAGAGTGCGTAGATTTTAACGTTGAGGAGGGGGGATGCACCAATTTTGACACAGCGTGTATTGAGGTGCGGAATAATGCTTATCTATTCGTGTGTACTAATGAGGATTGGAGGCTTATTTCGGACTGTCCTACACCTCGTTGTAATATTAACGCCACGGACTGCTGGGACGGTTGTAAGTTGTTTACCACGCTATGCTACCCTGAAAACAATTCTTGTCGGTATTGTAACGAACAAGGGGAATGGATACCTACAAGTGAATGTTTGGGAAATGTTAACCCTGTAACATTCCAGTGTGAGTTACCAGAAAAATGTGAAACTGGGGCAAAAACCTGTCAGAACGAGTGGGTAGTCGAGTGTGTGAATGAGGAATGGAGAGCAATCGAGAAGTGTTCGTTTGGATGTCGTAATGCTGAATGTGTAGATAGAGGTGTAGACGTCTTTAAGTCTGTATCAATACTTGCTGACGCTTTAGTTTTATTAATCCCTCCGCTTTCTTCATTCCTCATGATTATCATGCTGGCTGGAATACCAGCGTATATTATTATAAGAATTATAAGGAGGAGTAAACTATGGGTCGAAGGAGAAGCATAATACCTATGCTGTTGTTGTTGTTGTTCACAGTTATGTATACAGCTCAAGCCAGACCTATACTCACGTGGACACAAATTAGTGAAGAGGCTGAAATGCGATGTATAGATATTGAACCACAAGTCGATTATACTTCTGAATACACAGAATGGTACATAAAAAATATAGATTATGACTGTCTGGCTAAGGCTTTACAATACGAAACCTTAGGCATGACTACTTCATTCAAAGATGAAAGGGAGGCGATGTCTTATGTGAATAAAAAAGCGGGTGAATATACTTTACCTTTCCGTTATGACAACCAAATACAAGATGTTAACCTAAAAACATTTATTGATACCGGTAGAGTAGTTACGCATTCTAATGCGTACGACATAATGCAGATAGGGTGGGGCACAGAAGTATGGCAAGCTAATTATTCACTACTCTTATATTTTGGACTATGTCCAGACGGGTATTCAGAAGATGTGGGCTGTGATGGGTTTGTAGGAGCGTGGGGAATTAGAAAACACCTACAAAAAATATTCAATAACGAAACAAACGTTACATATTTCCGTTTTAACGAACTATTGAATTTTTCAAGGATGGAGGGTGATGATTTTTGGTATGGGTATACCGATTTTACACTGAACGATAGTGTGCAGATATGGACTGACATGCATAATTCTTCAACTAATCCTTCAATAAAGTTGAATAATATTTTAGTCAATTCCTCTAAAGTGACAAACACCTCAGTATATCATTGGCTTTGGGACCAAGTAAAATTACCGTACGAAGACGTTTTAGTTTCTGATGTTTTCCAACTTGGAGATTATAGGAATGCTATATACATACCTTTAAATGTAACCACAGCGTCTAACCTAACTGATTATCAGCTTAGAGTCGATATTAATATAACAGATGGGATGCAGGATGATTTTTCGGATATCTATTTCACCGACCATAATAATAACGAACTCCCCTTCTGGTTAGAAGAATTTAACGACGGTGTTAACGCTACCTTCTGGGTTAAAGGTGATTGGAATACTAATAATGGAACACAGGCACATATTCATTTTAATACTTCTGGAGTAACCAGCGTCTCTTCAGGATACGATACCTTTATATTTTTTGACGATTTCCCGGGAACCTCCTTAAATACATCCAACTGGGACGTTTTGAGTGGTACCGTTGTAGTAGCAGATGGAGTTTTGAACGTCACAAAAGGAGACCTCAACGGCACTATCATGGCGGGAACGGATACCGCAATGAACTTTAGAATGAAATCTGACGCCAGACCTTATCAAATGGGATATGGAGATGAAAGAGAAGAATCAAGTTTTGATAC
>PUMD01000122.1 GCA_003551215.1 Clostridia bacterium
GCCGGGCTCACGCTCGCTGATCGATCCCGCCCCCTCCCGTCTCGCCTTCTTCCTGCCCGAGCCCCTCCTGCCAGGTGGACAGAAGATCCTCGAGCATTTCCCTGACCCTGACGGCGGGCTGGGGGTCCTTCTGCACGTTGGCCGATACCAGCTGTCGGTACATGAAATCGTAAAGCGCATCCATGCGCTCGGCAAACTCCCCACCCCGCTTCCGATCCAGAGAGGCCCGCAGCTCAGATACCACTTCCTGCGCGCGGATGAGGTGTTCGTTGGCCTCTTCGAGACGGTCCTCTCTCAGGCTCTCCTCTGCCAGGTGGAGGAACTTGATGCCGCCCTGAAGCAGCATAAACAGAAGATCCTTCCTGCTGGCGGTGTTAACCCGGGTGTTCTGATAGGTCTGTCTGGCATCCTTTCCGTACGGGTTCATGAGTAAAGCTCCTCTCGACGACCATCCGTCAACCGATCCGGTCGTAGGCAGCGGACCTTTTCGGTCCGGCCTGCGGATGGTAGGAATCAGTCAGTCTCCTCGCCCGCCTCAGCGACTGCAGCTTCTCGGTCAGCTCATCGCGGCCGGATTGGATATCCGCCTGCAGGCCCCGCTGGGCCGAAGCCGCACGCTCAAGCAGGCTGCGCACCAGCCGCTTTTTGTCCTCGGCAAGCTGAGAGAAATCGAGGCAGTCGAGGTGAGCGGCCACTTCTCGCCGGTGCTCAAGTGCCTTCTCGCAGGCGGACAGGTCACCCGTCTTCACGTACTGTCTGGCACTGGTTGTGAGGTTGAGGTAGGTTCTGCACAGAAGCACTGCATCATCGGTCTGCCCGTCCTGCAGCAAGTCACTCACTGCGGTTCACCCCCGGCAGGTTCTGTATCTGTCCTTCCAGCCACTGACCCTGACTCTGCACCTCAGAAAGCATATTTTCCATCTGGGTAAACTGCCTGCTGAGATTTTCTTCCCTGCGCTCAAGCCGCCGCCTGGTCGATTCTATGCGGTCAGCGGTGGTGCGAAGCATGCGGTCGTACATGGCGTCCTGGCGGTCGAGAATACCGTCTCCGTAGCGGAGGTATCCGGTGAGGTGGTCTCCCAACCTGCGGGCCGCCCCGTCGGCTCCGTGGCTGCTTTCGCGGCCGGAAAACAGAAGCTGAACGTCCTCGGGGTTTTCCGCCAGTGCCTGCGACAGCTGGTCGGCGTCAACGGACATCTCGCCGTCGCGGTCCACCTCTACGCCCACCTCAGCCAGCATGCTGTACTGCTGGTCGCCCTGCAGCGATACCGGGGAAGTGAAATTGGTGCGGAGGCTGCTCTGCAGGCGCCGGAGGGTCCCGTCACCCGCCAGCAGGCCCTCTTCTCCGGCCAGCTGACCTATCTGCGTCTGCACCTGATTGTACTGTGCGGCAAACTCCTGTGCCGCTTCTACCGCCTGCTGGGTGTCCTGCCTGACCGACAGGTTGACCGTTTCGCCCCCGGAGGCACCGTGCAGATCCAGAGTGACTCCGTCGATCACATCATCGATGCCGTAGTTGGTCCCCCGGGTAACCGACAGCCCGTCGACGGTGAATTCCGCATCCTGCGGTTCGGTAAGTACCTGTTCGAATTCTCCTTGCTGATTCAGTACTCCCAACTGCTGCAGGAGATCTTCCCCTTCTATGTCGTTCAGCTGTATCTGGCTGTCTCCTCCGGTATCCTCCGCCTGCAGCACCAGGTGGTCGGCAACCACTGAGGCTTTTATCCCGTAATCCTCCACCGCGTTTATCCGGTCGCGCACGTCGCGGAGGGTATCGGTGTCATACACAGTGACCTGGTGGGTGGTGTCTTCATCAACCACCAGATCAAAGGACATCTCACCGCTTTCACCAAAATCAATGCTTTCGCTCAGCTCGCCGGTGACCTCATCTGAAGCGACCCGGTGGGCTCGGGCCAGCTGGCCTATCTGGATCCGGTAATCGGCCTCTTCCGTCTCCTGGGTGGTGGATGCTGACAGCAGCTTCTCATCGGAGCTTTGCGCCTGGTATGAACCGAAAGTGGAGGACTGACGCAGCGGACTGAGGCTGGAATCCAGGTTGGAAAGCAGCATGTTGAACTCCTGCCACGCTTCCTGCTGCAGCTTCTGCAGCTGCTCTTTTTCCTCCAGCTGCCTAAGCGGTCTGCTTTCTATATGCATCAGCTGTTCCATTATCTCATCGGTGTCCAGCCCGGATGCCAGCCCGCTGAAAGATACTCCGCTTACCACGGTCTCACCTCAAATTCGTTCATCTATGATTATGCCGACCATCTGATCGATCTGGGCAACTATGTCCAGTATTTTCTCCGGCGGTATCTCGCGCAAAACTTCCTCGGTCTCGACGTCCAGTACTGTCACGATGACCCGGTTTGTCCCCTCGTGGACGCGGAAGGCAAACCTCTTGTCGAAGGTGCGTAGAGTCTGGTTGAGCTGGTCGACGTGCTCCTGCACGGCCTTTTTGCTCACGCCTCCGCGATGGGAGTTCTGTAACGCTTCTCTCCCGGCTTGCCCCTGAGAACTGCCGTCGGCCAGCACCCTGGAGTCCGGTCTTGCTCCCCCGGTGGTATCAACCTTGTCGATCCTCACGCCGACCACCTCACAAAAGAGTGCGGGCCAGCCGGCTGAGCCGGCCGGCCCTCAACGCAGGGTAAGCTTTTGGTCAGCCGAGAAGCTGGAGCACGGCCTGCGGCGCCATGTTGGCCTGCGCCAGCATGGAGGTACCGGCCTGCACCAGGATCTGGCTCTTGGTGAACTCCATCATCTCCGCCGCCATGTCCACATCACGGATACGGGATTCGGCTGCGGTCAGGTTCTCGGCAGCCACCTCCAGGTTGGTGATGGTGTGGTCCAGGCGGTTCTGTACGGCACCAAGGGTAGAGCGTTCAGTGGAGACGTTGTCGATGGCGTCATCAATAGTTGAGAGGGCGTTGGTGGCGGCACCAGTTGTGGAGATGTCAATTCCGCCATCGCCGGTGACCTCAATCTGCTCCCCAGGTGTAGTGAAGGCATTATCTGAGGAGACGGTAAACAGGTCATCCCCCTCTACAGTCTCCCATTCTTGGCCGTCGGTTGATACTGCCACCAGATCACCTTGACTGTCTGTCATGCCATAGTTATCTACGGTGTGATAATCACTATCAACCACTGTGTAAGTGCCTGATGCTAGCTCTGCATCCTCAAACTCGATCTGGTGCGCACCGATCGCAGTGATGTCTCCATCATCATCTATTTCACCAAACTGAACTTCGCCTGTCACAGCATCGCCAAAGTTGAATGCATCGAAGGCAGTTGCACTACCATAAGTCTCGTTCCCATAGTACGCGACTTCTGTACTGTCGTCCAGACTGTCGGGGTCAGTGCCTTCGGCAAGCATGGTGAACTCTTTTCCGTCAGCGCTGACCGCGACAATGTTGCCGTCTGCGTCTTCCAGACCATAATCGGCCTCGAGGGAGGTGTCAAACCCACTATTTACCGAAGTGTCACCAACTGTCTTTGTCTCCTCAAAACCGACCAAATCATATGCTTCTCCGGGCTCTATGGCAAATTCCGCCGCAGTTTCATCGTCGAAATTCGATACTGTACCTTCAACCTCTATCTCTATGCCATCGGCAGCAGCTATCCCCAAGGCCTCTGCCCGCATATCACCTATACTGATCTCCATTGTCTGATCCTGGTTGGCACCGATCTGCAGAACCCGGTCTTCAAATCCGCCCTCCAGCAGCTCTTCGGTGTTGAATTCAGTAGTTTCGGCAATACGGCTGATTTCAACCGTCAGCTCATCCATCTCTTCCTGCAGTGCCTGTCGGTCATCCGAAGTAAGAGTATCGTTGGCCGCCTGGCTGGCCAGCTCCCGCATCCGCTGCAGGATTGCATGGCTTTCGTTCAGCGCTCCCTCGGCGGTCTGTATCAGCGATATTCCGTCCTGTGCATTGCTAACAGCCTGGTTCAAACCGCTTATCTGCCCCCTCATCTTCTCCGAGATGGACAGACCGGCTGCATCATCGGCCGCCCGGTTAATGCGAAATCCCGAGGACAGCCTCTCCAGCGACCGGGACATCGCCCGGTTGGTGGTGTTCAGGTTCCTGTAGGCGTTAAGTGATTCAAGGTTTGTCTGAATCCTCATTGTCATCCTCCTTGAGTTTCCCGCCCTCCGGCGGGGTGATACTGATCAGCCCAGCTGTCTTCGCGACGAATTCGATCTGCGCCTGTTTGCCTCCCCTGTGTGACTGCTTCCCCAACTCCGCCTTCACAATTACTATCGAACGTTCGGCGAAGATGTTTAGCCCTCTTTAATGATTAGACATCGTACCCCCGCACAGACCGCATGCACTGCAAAAGGAGGGGCCTTGGGGAGACGGGATGCGGCGAAGAATACAGCTTAGCCCACAACTTCAGCCAGAGATGGCCAGCAGATGACAATTCTCCGATAGCTCACCAGCTGCAAAGCACTCCACAAACGGGATATGTGGATTTCGATCGGACACCCAGGGGAAAGCAGCCTTTGACGCTGATCCACTGCTCACTGGTCTATGAAAGGGAACTCCAAGGACTCGACAGCCCTGCTGCACTGAACCTCACCGGGGAAATCCAGTAACGAAGCTGCCCTTCACTGCAACCGGCACCCTGGCGGGCACCGGCTGAGGGAGGGGGTGCAGATTTTGCTCGCGTATAACTAACGAAGGTAGTCCAAAAGAGTTGTGGGTAAGATGCGGGCTGCCGTGGCCAGGGCCACCTGGTAGGAACGCTCGGTGGCAGAAAGCTGCATTATGGCCTCGGCCATATCGGTATCTGCGGTGTCTGAAACCACCCGCCGCAGAAATATCTTTATATCCTCCAGCCGCTCGCGGCTCATATCCAGGCGGTTCATGCGCCCTCCGACCTGAGCCCGGACCGAAAGCAGATCATCCTGCTTTTCATCCAGCTCCTGCAGGCGGCCGGCCACCGCCTCCGAATCATCAGCCAGCAGATCATCTCTGATGTGAGCGGCCGTCTGCAGCAGATCGGAGAAGACCTCTTCACCGGGGATGTTCACCTGCAAACTCACATCCGGCCCAACCTGGCGCATCATCTGCCCGGAATCGCCGCTGTACTGCACCTGCACGTTTTGCTCCTCGTCATAATCAAGGGCAAAGGGTCTTTCACCCTCCTGCAGCGAAGTCTGATGGCCGGCGAATATATACTTGCCCGCGTGGCGGGTGTTGGCCAGCGAAAGCAGGTGATCGGTTATCTCCTCTGCCTCGCGCCCGAGCGCCTCCATGGATTCGGCAGGCAGGCTGTCGCCGGCCCCACCCACGGCCAGCTCGCGCAGGCGGTTTACCGAATCGGTTGCCTCCGCCAGGACCGATTCGGTGGCACCCAACCACTCCTCGGCCAGCGAACAGTTGGCATCAAACTGCTCGATCTCAGACAGGTTGCTTTCCACCTGCAGCACCGTGGCTGTACCGCCCGGGTCATCGGATGGCCGGTTGATGGTTGAACCGGAGCTGAGCTGCTGATGCAGCCCCGAGAGCCTATCTCTGTTTCCCATTATGTCCCGCAGCACGGTGCGCACCATGCCGCTTTCGCTTATTCTCATCTATCTCACCAGCCCGTTTACTATGGTCGAAAGCATTTCATCCCACACC
>PUMD01000196.1 GCA_003551215.1 Clostridia bacterium
GCTGGGAGTTTCCCGCCGAAGGGGCCAATCGGGCTGCCTCTATCATCTTGCGGACCTGTTTTCTGCTGACAGCTTTGTTCTTGTACTGCCTGACGCTTCTTCTTTTCTTTACCGTATCCCAGAAATCCACAGTATCACTCCTTTTGCTTTCACATGAGCACCTCGCTGCAGCAGATAGCCCGGCCTCTGCTCTCAGTCTGCCGGATACTCAGCAGCTGATAGCGCCTGTACCAGTCTTCTTCGGCGATCCGGTCTTGCAGTCCTGCCTATGAGCAATCACTATCCTCTTGCGGATAGACGCCCCTGTGGGTGTACCCGCAGCTTCGGCGTCTCGGGTTGGTTGCCGCGCAGTTAATGCCGTATCCACATTGCAAAAGCAATCAGCTCTGCGTGCACGGGTGTCTCCCAAGAGGACCGCCGGACTGACGTCTTTTCCCCCGCGCCACATTACCAGACAAAGGCATATTATGCACTCCTGCATGCAGGAAATCTGCGGTGCGATGGTGAATACAGAAAACCATCAGCGGGTTGACCCTTTCTGTTTCACCGTGGGGATGAGCCCGGAATGTCCATAGGAATTACGGGGGCGGTGAAAGCCGGCTTTTACCTGGGTGCCTGAGCCGGCCGGAGCCACTGGCACAACCGACCAGCAACCGGTCGGTTTCTGCTTTTTGGAGGTTATTTCCGCCTCAAAGGGCCTGCTGCAGGCCGGAGCAGTTATCGGGGCGGGGGCTTGTATGCGCTGGTGCCTGACGCGGACAGTTGAGCTCACGCAAACGGACAGATCAAGGCTTTCGACCGGCGGTTGACGAACACAACCTTTCGGCAATTGGTCCTTCAGTTGGCGGAGTCATTCTGCTTTGCAGCATTCGGGTATACTAAACAGACCTCACAGGGGGCTTGTGCAGCCTGATCGCACTTCATTGGACCTGCGGGCAGAAGGTAGGTTTGCCTTCTGGGAAGGGGGAAGGTGATGGCGTCCAGCCGCCTGCGGAATATACTCTCGGCCATAGGTCTTTTCAACGCAGCAGACTGCCTGCTGACGCTGCATCTGCTGCAGTACGGCTTTGTGGAGGGTAATCCGCTGATGGCTTCAGTGGTGGAAACTCCGTGGTTTGTGCTCATCAAGATTGTGCTGGTTCCGGCGGCGCTTTACTTTGTCTGGATCGTCCGAGACCGGGTGGGCAAGGTGGCCTCCGCAGCACTGTGGGTTTGTGCTGGCATATATACGGGACTTATGGGATACCTGTTTGTGCTGGTGGGGCTTGCGCCCGTGCTGTAGACGTACCGCCCTGCAGGTCGGTATGATGCTGCATTCATCCTTGGCGCAAACGGTGGCATCACACGGGAGGGCAAAATCAGCTGCGGGTCAATGTTCGTGGCGATGCTGTTGAAGATCATCATCCTAAGGGGGAGAGTACGATGAGAGTCATCCAGTTGATTGGTGCAGCTGCTTTCATAGTTGGACTGTTCACCGCGGTTTTTGCCGGAATACCGTGGTATGTGTATCACGATCCCGTGCTGCCCTGGTGGTTGAAGACCGCCGTATATCTCATCATGGGCGGGATCCTTGTGGTCCTGGCAGCAGTGGGGCTCGAGCACCGCGGCGCAGTGGAGGAGGCGGAGACTGTCGAACTCGACCAGAAACGGCCTTCTGTGCTGATGCAGAATGCCACAGATGTGCCCAACCACGAGATAGAGGAAGTACTCGGTCTGGTCCGCGGCCATACCATATTTGCCGTATCGCTGGGACGGGATCTATCCGCCCTGATGCGCCTGATTCCCGGTGGAGAGCTGGTCGAATATACTGATATGATGGGTGAGGCGCGTGAAATGGCCATCCACCGCATGACGCTGCAGGCAGAACAACTCGGGGCTGATGCAATCATCAACGTGCGGTTTGTGACCACCAGCGTCGTCACTGGGGCAGCCGAGCTGCTGGCTTACGGCACGGCTGTTAGGCTCACCGCAGGGTCCAGACAGTCCTGAAAGCGGAAGGGTCTACCGAAGCAGAGACCGCAGCCTCAGCTGTGCACGGTCTCCCTGCCTGCGGGCCGCCTGGCCCTGGATGGAGTGCCTGCTGGACTGCCGCTTTGGTGCCTGTTGTGTTCATGGAACACAAAGGGCAAAGGGTGCGTCGGTAATATGCAGCTCAATATCGGGGCGGATGCGGCACATCGCTCCTTACAGGAGGAATGACGATGCACTTGAGAAGAGTGCTGGTATTTGCGGCAGTTGCAGTGGGTCTTTCTGTGGCCCTGGTGTTTTATGCAGGGGCCGGGTCCGAGGCAGCCTCGGGCTGGGAGCGGCTCGATGAGTTGGAGCCAGAAGGGCTGGTGCAGATGGTCATTTGCGACGGCAGCACCGGAGGCCGCGCGGTTACCGAAGATGAACACGTGATCGAGGAGTTTTTCCACATTGCCCAAAGTCTGAAGCACACTGAGGCGGCACAGCAGGAGCCCGTGGCCGGCTGGTGTTATTATGTGGATCTGTACAGCAGCGGTGATGCCTTCTTGCGGCTTACCTTCGCCGGACGCCACCTGGTCTTCGACGAGATGAAACCGGGATGCAATTCTCTTCGCCGGGTGGGCCCGCGATACGAAGTCAGCATCGATGTGGTGCCGGACATTGCCAGCCTGTATGATCAGATCGACTGACGACATTCCATGCAGGACCAAACAGCGGCCTTTGAACCAACCGGCTGTCGAGTTCAGAGTACAACTGACGTGTGCTATTTTACAGCCTTGTCCGGTGCCTGTGGGGATAAAGGCTTGTGAGTAGGGAATGTACAGGACGCTGCACCTTAGCATATTAGTTTTTGACCAATTTTTGCTTTTGGGCTGGTCATCACCTGTGGGGAGATTATCCGGAGAGCCCCCGTGGGGCGGTGGATAGGCCCGTGCTGTCTGGCTGCATACATTCTGAGATGCAAAGGAGCTGTTCGACGTGGCAGATCACATATCCCGGATAGGGGCAAGCATCAGGAAAATTGCTGGCGACAGGGCTTTCAACGAGGTGATAAAAGCGTGCGGTTCTTCTGCGGATGAAGCGGTCATCCCCGGATGCACCACATCAGTTGGCTCCCTGCTGGATGCGTTAATCCGGCAATGCGGAACAGAAACTGCCGCTGAGATTATGAGAAGCTGTGGGCGGCAGTGTATTTCAGAGGGGATCCTGGCGAAGGCCAAGCAGCTTTACGCCAGGGCAGATGGGACTGAGGATTTTCTCAGCATGCTCAACGAAGATGGCATCGGGGGAGGCAGACTGCGCCTCGACGAAGGCGATATATCTGCTGTTTACACCAGCTGTTACTGTCCGGCAGTCAGAGAAGCCAGAGAAGTTCCCTCGGTTTACTGCAGCTGTTCGGAGGGGTGGTTTGAGCATCTTTTTTCGGAGGTATTTGACCGGCAGGTACAGGTCAGACGGATGCAGACCATTGCCGATGGAGCCGATGAGTGTCTGTTTTACATAAGACAGTGAGCATCCCTTTGGGCAGCGTCTGGGTCAAAGGGAGCGGGAATTCAGCATCTCAGCCGCCAGCGCGGCTATCCTTTCGTCAAACTGCCTGCCTGAGTTTTGCAAAAGCTCCTCTGCAATCTCTTCGTCGTCCATCGCATCCCGGTACGGGCGGACAGATCGCATGGCGTCAATGGCGTCAGCCACTGTAAGAATGCGGGCCTCCAGCGGAATGTCGCCGTCCTGCAGCCCCTGCGGGTAACCCTCACCATCGACACGTTCGTGGTGGCTTCTGACCACTTCCACCACGGGCTCAAGCTGCTCGCTGACTGGCCGGAGAATAGCAGCGGATTTCTCCGGGTGGCGCTTTATGTAGTCCCATTCCTCGCTGTCCAGTGGTCCGCGTTTGTTCAAAACCCATTCGGGCACATCAATCTTTCCCAGATCATGCAGCAGCGCCGACCACCTGAGGATCTTTATGGCCTCGTCGGATAGACCGAGGCGCCGGGCTATTGCTACCGAATATTCTGATACCCTCTGTGAGTGGCCGTAGGTGTAGTTGTCCCGGGCGGAAATTATCCCCAGGAGAGTGCGGAATGCGCCGATGACGGCTTCCTCGCCATTTATTTCTTCGCCCAGGTTCTGCAGCACGTTGCTGTATATCTCCGCGCGGTTGCCCGCCTTATGCTTGGCGTGATACATGGCATCATCGGCCTGGGCAAGCAGGCTGTTTATGTCCTCAGCCCAGTCGGGATACACTGACAGCCCGATGGAGACGGTGAGGGAACCGTTGCAATGGTCTTCGGCTTGATCGGGGAACTGGTGTTCTGCAACAGCTTCGGTGAGCCTCCGGGCTATCTGCTGGCCTTCGCCTGCCGAAGTATCGGGAAGGATAATGGCGAACTCTTCTCCTCCCACCCGGGCGACTGTATCGGACGAGCGGGTTTTATTTTTCATTATCTCTGCCAGCTGAACCAGCGCCCGGTCTCCAGCGAGGTGACCGTTTATGTCGTTGTAAAGCTTGAACTGATCGATATCGGCAACCAGGAGGGTACAGGAGCCTTCACTGCGGTTGGCCCGGTCGATTTCTGCCCGGAGCCGCCGGCGAAAATACCGGTAGTTATAGACGCCGGTGAGCTCGTCGGTGAGGCTGCTTTGCTCCAGCTTCTGATTGAGCTTTTGCTCTTTTTGAATCTGTTTCTGCAGCCTCTGACTTGTAGCGAACACCATTACGGACGCAAGCTGAGCGAAAACAGCCGCGCACATCAGGGTGACTGTGACGGCGTCTGTCCCTTGGAGAACCCCCCTCAACAGCACGATGAATCCACTGAGGTTTACCAAAGAAGCGGCAAGCAGCCCGTATCCGCCGAAAAAGAGCACGCACATGAGGCTGGCAAAACACAAAACTCCCCATGAACCCTGCTGTACGGCAGAGGACAAAAGGCCATCGGGCAGAAGCTGCACCAGCACGGGAACAAGATAGACTGCAGCAACTGCAATCACCTGCCACAGCTTCATGTTCAGGTGCTGAACCGAGGAGTCCAGCCACCACTTTATCCATTTCAGAAGCTGCCCTGGCCGCGGAACACGTTTTGGCATCAATATCACCTACTATATACATCGTTGCACAGACGTGATAGTTGAAGCGTGGGCTTTCCTGATTGCTTTTGGTCATCGATAAGCTGGGTGCATCTGTTACGGTTTTTCGTATAACCGTTTCGTATGTTCAGCAGATGAACCCTGGACGGTGCCCGAAGTAACTTTCGCTTGCGAAAGCTCTGTGCATGGGCAGTCGGCGATTGGATAGGATGGTGTGGATCGGGGTGCTCCCTGTGTACCCGAGCCTGCGGGGGTCGCGTATAGCAATGATGTTGGCCGCCAGAGGACCTTTGCCCTGCAGGAAGGAAAGGCCTGCGGGCGGATGGAAATGCTTTGAATGCGGAGGCCATAAGCCCATGCCCGCGATCCGGGCTCATGCAGAGGCCGGCTGTATTGACCGAACGACCCAGAGCGAAGACTGACAGGGGAGCCTCTCTTCTGCGGCCGGATCGATCGCATGCATGCAGGTGCGGGTGTGTGGCGATGACCTGCTGCGAAACGGTGAACACAATGGGAGGTGTTTTGATGACAGGTAATGACGATCTGCTCTTGCGGGGCGGCATGGTGCACACCTGCGGCCCGGACGGGACATTGCAGGCCGATGTCCTGATCAAGGGAACAAGGGTGGCACAAGTCGCACCGCAGATAGAGGCCCCCGGGGCTGAGGTGATCGATGTTTCCGGAAAGACTGTGACTCCCGGCTTCATTGACGCTCATTCTCACCTGGGTGCTGCGCGATATGGGGACAACGACAGCTCGGATACCAGCGCGCCGGCCACCCCCACACTGCAGGTTCTTGACAGTTTTGACCCGATGGACCCGAGCATCTCGGATGCCCTTTTCGGGGGTGTTACCACCGTGATGCTTCATCCCGGCTCGCCGATGTCCTTTGGGCAGCAGGTGGAGACGATCAACGTGATCCCGGGGCAGAGCGCTATCATAAAGACGGCTTTTGAAGATGGGCGACCGAGGGTGCTGCGGGAGCCCGCCGGAGTGAAAATGGCTCTGGGCGAGCATCCCAAGCGGGTATTTGACGAGGGTGACTCCGGCCCTCACACCAGGATGAAGATGCTGGCCATCATACGACAGCACCTGCTTGAGGCCGCTGACTGGCTGGCAGAGAAGCAAAACAGTGAGGGCGAAGGGAACCAAAGTGAGCAAGACGGTGATGGACGTGCCGCAGAATTTCAACACGCCGCCCTCGCCGGATTGCTTCAGGGCTCGCTCAGCGCACACGTGCATGTCCACAGGGTCAAGGACATCCGGCTGGCGCTCAATCTGGCCGAAGAGTTTGGCCTTTCGGTGGTGCTGGAGCACGCCACCGAGGCGGACCGGGTCGCTGCCGGGCTGGCCGAAGGCGAGGTTCCCTGCGTGGTGGGCCCCATCACCTTTTCCCGCCGCGGGACAGAGCTGGCCAATCTATCGCTGCAGCTGCCCGCGAGGCTGGCGGAGGCGGGAGTGAAATTTGCCCTGATGACTGACCATCCCACCTATCCCAGCCAGCACCTGCCGCTTATGGCCGGTGTGGCCTGCAGGGAAGGACTGTCATTTTCGGAGGCGCTGCTGTCGATTACCCGCTACCCCGCAGAGATTCTCGGAATTGATGACCGCACCGGCAGCCTTGAGGCCGGCAGGGACGCAGATCTGGTGGTGCATTCGGGCGACCCGCTGGAGGCGGACAACACCATCTGCGGTGTCATGTGCGAAGGCGAGTGGGAGTTCGGATACCGACAAGAGGGGATCAGCTATGACTGGATCGAAGGGAGGGAGAGGACGTGAGAGACAGCAGAAGGTGCAAAAGGAAGGATGCCGAAGAGAAGACCGTTGCCTTCACAGGAGCCAGGATTCTACCCGTTTCGGGGCCGGCGGTTGATGAGGGCGGGCTCATAATCCGGGGAGGAAGGATCGAAGCAGTAGGCGGAAATGCAGCGGTAAAGCGGGCCGATGTGATCTACGACTGCCAGGGGCTTACCATAGCTCCGGGCCTGATTGACTGCCACTGCCACGTGGGTATCGTCCCCGAGAAAGTTGATTGGGAGTATTCTGATGTGAATGAGGACACAGATCCCGCCACTCCCGAGGTGCAGGCGCGCGACGGCATCGATTTTGATGACCCCGGGTTTGATGCGGCCCTGGAGGGCGGAGTGACAGCCATGGTTATCCACCCGGGAAGCTCAAACGTTCTTGGAGGCGTTGACATCGCGGTGAAGGCAGCCGGCGGGGACGTCGAAAGCCGGGTTATACGCGAGCCGGCCGGGATGAAGGCGGCCTGGACGGCAGGCGGCAGGCACGGCAAGGGCGGCAATTACCCCAAGACGCGCATGGGTGTGGCAGCAATACTGCGTCAGTGGCTGCTCAAAGCGCGGGATTATCTGCAGAAAGATGAGCAAAAGCGTTGCGAGGTCCCCGCCGCCGAGCGGATGGGACTGTCCAACCTGTCCCGGGTGCTCTCCGGAGATATACCCATACGCATCCATTCGATGACTCCGGTTGATTTCCGCGCCATGCTGCGGATAAAGCGGGAATTCGACATCGATATGACCATAGAGCACGGCGACGAGGCCCACCTGCTTTCCGACGAGCTGGCGGGTGAGAATATACCTGTAGTCTACGGTCCGTTTGTGGGGGACAGGCGCTTTTCCCGCTGGCCGCACACCCGCCCTGATGCAGCACTGAAGATGAGCAGGGCGGGGGTGACGGTGAGCCTGCAGACCGACCACCCGGTGATACCGATACGGGACCTGCGGATGCAGGGCTCGCTGCTTTGGCGTTTTGGCGGTGGTTCGCCCGAGGAAATCATGCCGATGCTAACTATCGATGCCGCCCGCATCATGGGGCTGCATGAGCGGATCGGTTCGCTGCAGGAGGGCAAAGATGCGGACTTCGGAATCTACACCGGACATCCGCTGCAGATAAAAAGTGCAGTTGAGGCGGTGTTCATCGACGGTTCACAGGTCTACGGAGACCAGCTGCCCCGGGTTAGCTAGACTGCAGGGCAAGATCAAATCCTGCCCTGTGTCGTCCGCGACCGCATAATCTGCGCGATTGCGTGTGGATCATGCACGGTGATTTCACCTCAGACCCTGCTGGCTTTTTCGCCGGGAAGCGAGGGTCTGGGCGGCTCACAGAAACCGCAGGACGAAAGACCGCACAGCCGTAGGTGAGGGGGTGGGGAAACCCGCCTCCCGCCCGGCGATTACCCTCACTCGTTATCTTCCCCATATCTGACCAACATCTGACTGGCTTCTGAGCGTTCTCTGAACGCCCTCTGACAGCGTATGTGTTAAATAGTATCAACGAGTTGGTGAGATGCACCTCGTCGGGGTTGGGCCAGTGGAAATGCTCCTCGCTTCTGTCGGCTACAGAGCGGGCAGGTAGCAAGGACTTATGAAGAAGGCAAGGAGGCTTTTATGCGACAGGATACATTTGGCACGATTCCCCCCGGGAGAGAGATGAGTACTACTTTTTTGGTGCAGATCATGTTCTGCCAAAACTCCAGCTTTCAGGGGAGGCTATCCTGGGTTGAAGCGGAAAAAAGCGTCTACTTCCGCAGCTTGCTGGAGATGATGGTGCTCATGCTGGAGGCGCTGGAGGAGTCTGGGGCACCCAGGGCGGATTACGTGTTCCGTTCCTGGCACGAGAAGGTACCTCATACGTAGGCAGTGCCCGGAATAGATTATGGCTTCTTCAGTGAAGCGCACGGGGTGAAAACATAGATTTTGGCCGGGGCCGCAGACAACCGCGGACTTCGGTGCAGTATGTCGGTAGGAAGAGGTGTGGGTATGGCTCGCCGCAAAAACTACATTGGTACTCTGCTGGTAGATTCGGGGCTGGTGAACGACGAACAGCTGGAAAACGCCCTGCGCATACAGCGTGAGGAGAGTCCCGGGGACAGGCTCGGAACGATCCTCACCCGGCTGGGGTACGTGACTTCTGAGGATATGGCAAAGACTCTCGCCCGGCAGATGGAACTGCCCTACCTTGGTCCCGACTTCGACAGGCTCAATTCAGACTTGGCCGGGCTGGTGGACCGTGAAGTGGCAGAGCGGCTGCGGGCAGTGCCGGTATCCCGGGAGGATGGGGCAGTGCTGGTAGCCATGGTCCATCCGGACGACATGGTGGCCATGGATGACCTCACGGTGCACACCGGGGAGATAGTTGTTCCGGGGGTCGCCTCTCCCATGACCCTGGAGTTTTTCATGAACCAGATATACCGCGACGGCGGCGATGGTGATGCCGCAGAGGAGTCGCCGGAGGGTGAGGTGCTGCTGGATTCGCTGGTAGTCACCCTGGATGACCACGAGGAGGACTCGCAGGTGGTCCAGCTGGTAAACAGCCTGCTTCATCAGGCCATCGAGGAGCGGGCCAGCGACCTGCACGTGCAGCCGGAGGTGGACCGGGTTCGCGTCCGCTACCGCATCGACGGCCTGCTGCACGACACCATGACTTTTGAGAAGGACCAGCTGCCGGGTGTTGTATCGCGTTTCAAGATCCTCGCGCAGATGGACATATCAGAGAGGCGTATCCCGCAGGACGGCCGCATCCGGGTGGACATGGGCAACGGCGCAGTGGACCTGCGCATTTCGTCTTTCCCCACACTGCACGGTGAGAAGATAGTGGTTCGCATCCTGGATCAGCGCCGGGCAATAACCAGCATAGATGTGCTGGGTATGCAGCCCGAGGACATAGACAGTTTCCGACCCATGCTGCAGAGGCCCTGGGGCATGATTCTGGTCTCCGGACCGACGGGAAGCGGGAAATCGACTACTTTGACTGCCGGTCTGCACGAAATAAATGACCCGGAAGTGAACATAATGACGCTGGAAGACCCGGTGGAGTACCGCATACCGGGAGCCAACCAGTCGCAGATCCGGCCCAAGGCCGGCTTCTCCTTCGCCAGCGGGCTGCGTTCCATCGTCAGGCAGGACCCGGATGTAATTATGATTGGAGAGATCCGGGATACCGAAACTGCAGAAATGGCGGTGCGGTCCGCCCTCACCGGCCACCTGGTTTTGAGCACAGTGCACACAAACAATGCCGCCGGGACAGTGGGCAGACTGCTGGATATGGAGGTCGAACCCTACCTCATCGGCTCCACCCTGCTTGGGGTGGTGGGTCAGCGGCTGGTGCGGACTCTGTGCAAAAGCTGCAGCGAGGAGTACCGGCTGGCGGAGGATGACCGCGAGCGGTGGACCCTTCCCCTTCCGGATGGACCGCTTACGCTTCGCCGACCGGTCGGCTGCCCCTACTGCAACGGAACCGGGTACCGGGGGCGGGTGGGAATATATGAGGTAATGGAAGTATCAAAAGAGATCATCAAGATGATAGCCCAACGAAAATCGACAAGTGAAATTCAACAACAGGCGGTGGATGAAGGCATGAGTACCCTGGTGTACGACGGGGTCAGGAAGGTGCTGGCGGGTACTACCTCGGTGGCGGAGGTCCGCCGGGTTGCCTACGACATTTCCGATTAATCGAGAAAGGGTGTTAGCGGTGGCCAAAGTGCAAAACGTCGACGAACTGCTGGCCCATGCGGAGGGGGCCGATGCTTCCGACCTTCACCTGTCGGTCAACGTTCCGCCGGTGCTGCGGATAGATGGACAGCTGCAGCGGATGCCGGGTGCGAAGCTCGAACCGGGCGACCCCGAGAGGATGGGGCGGGATCTGCTGGGCGGGAGGTGGAGCGAACTGGTCGCCGACGGGCAGGTGGATTTTTCCTACACCCTGCCCCGCAGGGGCCGGTACCGCATAAACGTGTACCGTCAGCGGGGTTCCATTTCCATTGCCGCCCGCGTCATCCCGAGGGACGTGCCTTCGCTGGCCGAGCTCGGGCTGCCCAAAATCATATCGGATCTGGCCCGCAGGCCGCAGGGCCTGATCATAGTAACCGGGCCCACCGGAAGCGGCAAGTCCACCACCCTGGCGGGCATGGTAAAGCAGATTAACGAGGAGAGAACCTGTCACATAATCACTCTGGAGGATCCCATAGAATACCTGCACAGCCACAACCGGAGCGTGGTGGACCAGCGCGAGGTGGGCAACGACACACTGTCTTTTGCTGCCGGTCTGCGTTCGGCTCTGCGGCAGGACCCCGATGTAATACTGGTCGGTGAAATGCGGGATCGCGAGACCATGGACATTGCCCTGCGGGCCGCGGAGACGGGGCATCTGGTGATGACCACCCTGCACACCCGCCGGGCGCCGGAAGTGGTGGCCCGTCTGGTCAGCTCCTTCCCCGGCGAACAGCAAAACCAGGTGCGGCAGCAGATGGCCGAGACGCTGGTGGGGGTAGTAGCGCAGCGGCTTTTGCCCAGGCCCAAGGGGGGACGGGTGGCTGCGGTGGAGGTGCTGGTGGGTACGCCGGCGGCAAGAAACCTGATCCGGGAGGGCAAGAGCCACCAGCTGCCGTCCTTTATGCAGACGGGTACCCGGTTCGGCATGCTCACCTTGAAGGATCACGTATCCGATCTGTTCCGGCGGCAGCTCATAGAGAAAAAATCGCTGGATGAGGTGCTGGAAGAAATAGAGATAGACGCCAGGAAGGGCAACGGCGAGCAGGGTTACGGAAGGGGGCCGGGTTACTGATGCCCAGATTCCGTTACGTGGCCAGAGATCAACAGGGTGCGGTGACGAAGGGTACCATACAGTCAGAAACCCGCCAGCGGGCGCTGGATCAGCTCTGGCAGACCGATGCATCGGTGATGCAGCTTGAGGAGGTGTCAGGCGCCCGGTCGCTTCTTGCGCGCCGGCAGCGGAAGATAAAGCCGGTTGATCTGGCCCTTTTATGCCGGCAGCTGGCGGCCATGGTGGATGCCGGCGTCGGGGCCATAGAGGCGCTGGAGACCATCGCCCATCAGAGCGGAGACCCCGCCATGACCTCTGCCATGGAGAGCGTGATCCGGTCGCTGGAGGACGGAAATTCCATGGCCGATGCCTTCCGGATAGCCGAGGTCTTCCCCGATCTGTTTTACCGCATGATTTCCGCAGGGGAGTCCAGCGGGTCACTGGAGACCACCCTGCTGGAGCTGGCCGAGCACTACGAGCGGGAGGTGTGGCTGGCGCAGAAGGTGCGGTCGGCCCTGGTGTACCCCAAGGCGGTCATAGCGGTGGCATCTGCGGTGGTGATTTTCATGGTGGTGTACGTGTTTCCCTACTTCGTGGAGCTTTTCTTCACCTTCGATATGGAGCTGCCCCTGCCCACCCGGCTGGTGATGGGAGTGGCTGATTTTGCCGGGCGCTGGTGGTATCTGCTTTTGCTGCTGGGCATAGGTGGTTATTTCGCCTGGGGCAGGCTGCTGCAGAGAGATGACGTCCGCCTGTGGTGGGACAGGATGTATCTCAAGACTCCGGTGTTAGGCGAGCTGCAGTGGAAGATCGCACTCAACCAGATGACCGCGACGCTGGGGACACTGCTGCGCAGCGGCATACCGCTGATAGAGTCGCTTCAGATACTGCAGGGGGCGGTAAACAACCGGTACTTTGCCGAGGCGATGCGCGAAACTGAAGTCTACCTGCAGGGAGGACTGAGTCTATCGGAGTCCTTCGCGCGGCACCCGGTTTTCACCCCCATACTGCTGAGGATGGTGGCGGTGGGCGAGGAATCGGGTACGCTGGACAGCATGCTGAGCAAGGTGGCCACTTTCTACCGCAACGACGTGGAGGCCATCACCGAACGCCTCACCCAGATGCTGGAGCCGGCGCTGGTGGTGAGCATGGGTGCAGTGGTGGGGTTTCTGCTTTTGTCCATGTACATGCCGATGTTTGATATCTTCAGCGGGATAAGGTAACCAGATGCCTGTTTTTCCTGAAGTGGGCGGCGGGCGTAGAACACGGGAAATGAGGAGACTACAATGGCGCAAAAAGCGTTAGTGGGACTGGACATAGGGCACAGAAACGTGCGGGCGGTATTCGTGCGCCCCACCCGCGACGGAGTGCGCATCGCCGCCAGCGGAAGTGCCGACCTGGTGGGAGAAGGTAATGGCAATGAAAGCAACAATGTGCCGACGGAGACCCTGCAGCAGGTCCTGCGCGAGCTGTGGCGGTCGTCGCGCATAGCAAGCAAGCAGGTGGCGGTGGGTACCAACCAGGTGCGAACGGTAACCAGGCTGGTCACCTTCCCCCGCATGCCTCTGGACGATCTGACCCAGGTGATAGAAATGGAGGCTGCCCGGCATCTACCCATCGATTCTCGCGATCTTCTGTCCGATTTCTCCCTGACGGACACCGATGTGAACGGAGACCGCATACAGGTGGTGCTTGCAGGGACCTCGCGGCGGGGAGTTGACCAGATCCTCAGTGCCCTGGGCGGAGCGGGCCTGAAGCCCGCCGCCTTTGATGTCTCATCGGTGGCCGCGCACCGGGCCCTGACTCACCCTGCTTTCATAATAGAGGGCATGGACGAGGACGAACCGGTGAGAAACCCCGAGCCCGGGACGGTGTCGGTTCTGGTGGACCTGGGATACGCCGAAAGCCGGATATCCATCTTCGAGGAACACACCCCGGTGCTCAGCCGGTCGATCCCGGTGGGGGGTAGGGCCATGACCATGGCGCTTTCTGAAGCCCGCGGGGTGGAAGCGGAGGCGGCTGAACAGATCAAAAAGCAGATGGGGCTGTCCCGCAGTACATCCTGGCGCTCACCCCTCTTCGACGACCTGGAGCTGGCGCTTCAGCAGCTGGGCAGACAGATACTGCAGAGTCTTCAGTTTTTCGCCGGTGATTTCCGCGAAAGCGATATCGCCTGCCTGTACCTCTACGGTGCCACTGCGGCGATGCCCGGTCTGGCAGAGGTGATCGCCGAGTTTCTCGCCGAGCAGGGCGGGGATTCTCTCCCCTGGAAAGATGACGAGCCGGTGGTCAAGTGCGTGGGAGACATCCGCACCAATGAGGAGACCATCTCCGGCGTGGAGTATCTCACTGCCGCAGGTCTGGCTCTGTGGGGGGTGACGGAATGAGGTTCGGAAGAAGAAAGAAGACCGAAGAACTCAAGGCGCCTGCGTATTTGAGATTCAACCTGCTTCCTGATGATTACCTCAAGAGGCGCAGGCGGGCAGCTCTCAAGGCGCTTCGCGTGGTGGCTCTGATAGTGATAATGGCTGCTGTGGTGGGGCTCACCGCGCATCAGCTCATTTTGCTGCGCGGCCATGAGGCGGCCGAACAGACGGCTTTGGATGAGATAGTCCAGTATGAGGAGTCGCTGCAGATCGAACAGGAGCTGCTTTCAGTGAGGTCGGAGTACGACCAGAGGCAGGAGCTGGTCATGGGAACAGCTCTGCCGGTTGATGTGCACACTGTTATGGAGGATGTGGCCGCGTCCGTTCCCTCGGCAGTGACGCTGGATTCGCTTTACGTTCAACACCAGGAAGGAGTCATAATAACCGGAGTTGCCGATAGCCTGCACAGGGTAAGTCACTTTTCATCGGTGCTGCGTGACGACATAGAATATCTCCCCGAGCCGGCGGTCACCTTCCCGGTGCGCATTCAGCCGGAAGGTACACCCGACCGGGTGGGCTTCCGGATGACTATACCGTGGGATTTGGGTGGTGACCAATAGTGGACCCTAAATACAGATGGTGGATAGTATTTTCTGTCCTGATACTGGCCCTGATACCCTACTATATTTACGGTTGGGTTCCGCTTACCGAGCGCGTGGATGATGCCCGGCAGCAGGCAGAACTTGCTGAGGCAGAACTCGAGCACGCCCGGCGGGTGCACGCTCGCCAAGATGAGATGCAGGAGGAAATCTCCGAGCTGAGAGAAGCAATGCGAGAGATGGACACGCAGATAATTGAGGCGACTTATCAACCGGAATTTCTCGTTTACCTGCAGGACACTGAGCAGGCCAACGGGGTGAGCATCTCTGCCATCGACTACGGTGCAGTAGAACAGCTCAGCGATGCAGGGGGCGTGCTGGCCCAGCTGAACTTCGCCCAGGTGGGTGTTACGCTGACCGGCACTTACCAGCAGGTGCGGAGGTTCGTCACGGAAATGGAGGAGGGGATCTGGTTCACCGTCTCGGAGTCCTTCGATTTTTACTCCTCGGGTGAGGAGGTAGAGGGAAGGTACAATTTCCGGGTGTTCTTCTGGCCTGAGGTTTCTGATCCGGAGCTCCCCCATCTGCCTGATTTCCCGGGAACCGGACGCGGCGAGCCGTTCCGCTCCTGGTGATGAAACAGTGGATGACCCATCCGCTGCGGCTGCCCCGCACACAGCACGGGGGTAGCCGCAGCCTTATCGACTCGTGCTTTTCGGTGCATCTTGCGGCATGATGCGGTCAGTTGTCCCGGGTTCATGAACATCCCTATCAGCTTTTCACCGGTGAGCCTCCTGTGCGTAGGGGTGCAGTTCAGCTGGTTCGATGGGCCAGGTGAGGGGTGTAGGGGTAGCCCGGTAGTTGGCGGGATTCCGACCCGGCTGCAGAAGGGAGTGCTTAAGGTGAGCCACAGTCGGCTGAAGGTTTTGCTTATCGCCCTTGGGCTTTTCAATGTCCTGGACTACCTTTTTACCCTTTGTGCGCTGCGGTCTGGTTTTCTGGAGGGCAACCCCTTTATGGCGCCGGTTGTGACAACCGGCTGGTTTTTCGTCATCAAGGTGGTGCTGATCCCGGCAGCCCTTTGTCTGATCTGGTCGCAGCGGAGCAGGCTGGGTACGGTTGCGAATGCATCTGTGCTTTTGTGCACCGGGGTGTACCTCGGCCTGATGGGTTACTTCGGAGTGCTTGTGGGGTCGGGCATGATGACCTGGTAAGCTGCCCGGAGGCCCGGCCGGCAGCCCTGAGCCGCTGAGTAACCCGGCCCTGCTGCAGCCCAGCAGCGAGATTACGAGGAGGTGGAGCAACATAGAACGAAACAAAACCCTGCAGATTGCTAACCTGGTCGGGTTTTTGATCATGGTTTCTGTCAATTTCGCCGCCAATGCTGTACCCATAAACAACATTACTACCGGGGAGATCTCCGACCTTTATCCCAGCCTGTTTACCCCAGCCGGATTCACCTTTGCGATATGGGGCGTGATTTATCTTGGGCTGCTTGCCTTCTGTATTTATCAGGCCAGGGGACTGTTTGGCAAAAAGGAGGTGGATATGCCCTTTGTGGGCCGCATCGGCTGGTTGTTTTTTATCTCCTGTCTGCTCAATTCAGCCTGGATATTCGCATGGCACTACCTGCAGACAACGGCCTCGATGGTGATCATGATCCTTTTGCTTGTGACCCTGATCCGGCTGTATCACAACCTGGGGATCGGACAGGCAGCAGCAACGCGGCAGGAGAATTTCTGGGTGCGCATTCCTTTCCGCATCTATCTTGGATGGATTACCGCTGCCACCATTGCCAACGCCTCCATCTGGTTGATTGATCACGGCTGGGATGGATGGGGCCTGACTGAATCGTGCTGGACGATACTGGTGATCGGAGCAGCTGGCATTCTGACTTTTCTTTCCCTGCGGCTGCGCCGGGATCTTGCTTTTGCAGCAGTCATCCTGTGGGCGCTTTTCGGTATCGTTTTCGAACGACTGACGACTGAGCCGGTGATAATGACAGTGGTTGTCGCTGCGGTGGCAGCCATGCTGGCCATCTCTGCCTTCGCCGGGCTCACCCTCATACAGCCGGAGCGCAGCAGAGGCTGACCGCCTAATGCTCGGGGTGATAAGGCAGTCGGTGCGTATGAGCAGATTTGGTTGCGAAAGGCTCCGGTGAGGACTGCGAGCGCCTCATGGACAACATCGCCGCGCGGAGAAGCCCCGGCAGACTGTCCCTTTCTGCAAGGCGCCGAGTTGGACCAGGGTTGCTGAAGCGCTGGGACTCGATACATTGCGAGTTTATGAGGCCGCGGCCGTGAGTCAGCCAGATGGGGTACAGGCAGCAGACGATGACAATAACCTGTACGAGGGGCCGGGGTGCCACAGGCATATCCGGCAGTCGATGCACCTCCGCCTGGTAGATGTTCCCGACTGCGAGAGCAGGTGAGTTCAGGGGGCAGGATTTGTGGGCGTGCGCGTTTGCACCTACACCGGGCGGCGAATCTAGCTTGCTGAGATCTTGGTCGAACGGCAGGAGGTTATGTTTATGGTCGGGGAGAGTCTGTCCGGTCACGCCAGAAGTCAGCGACTGGAAATTCACACCTTCGGGCGATTTGTCGTGCGGTACGGCACGAGAGTCCTGTCAGATGAGACGCGCAGATCGCGCAAGCTGTGGCGTTTATTTCTGTACCTTCTGAGAAACGCAGACCGGGAGGTACCCGCCGAGACCATCGCTGAGTACCTGTGGGATGAGGATTACACTAACAATCCGCAGGCCGCCCTCTACAACCTCATCTACCGACTGCGGCAGCTGTTCGGCCGGTTGTCTGAACCGCAGGTGCAGATCGAATACTCTCAGGTAGGGTACAGTCTGCAGCTGAGCGATACGGTCTGGTATGACGTCAGGGAATTCCTCAGCCTGCTTCAGCGGGCAACTGTGTTAAAAGATACTGATCCCTCGGGGGCGATCGAATCCTATTGGGAGGCGCTGGATCTGTACGATGGGCATTATCTTCCCGGTCGTTCCTACGAGCTTTGGGTTGTGGCGGAGAGCCGCCACTACCGCCGCCTTTATATAGACAGCCTGCAGCATCTTCTCGGTCTCCTGAGGCAGCCGGCCAGATATGGGGATGTAGTGGCTGTTTGCGAAAAGGCGCTTGCCATCGAGAACTTTCTGGATGTAGAGCAGCTGCACTACAGCTACATGGAAGCCCTGGCCAAGGAAGGGCGACCGGAGGAGGCCCTGAGCCACTACCAGCAGATATCAAGACTCCTTTACAGAGAATACGGCAGGAGGCCTGGCCAGCTGCTGCAGGGCCTTCAGTTGATGATCAAAAACCATACGCCGGCGATGCAAAATGAGTCATCAGAGGGTTCGCTGTCAGAGCTGCGCGGTCAGCTGCTTGCAGCGGTCGATCAGCCGGGAGCTTACCTGTGCAGCCGCGACGTTTTCCGCTCGCTGATAGAGGTGGAGTCCCGGCAGAGCGGAAGAAGCGATAGGCCGTCAGCCCTGGGACTCTTCAGCATCGTTGCTCGTGAGGGTCAGATACCGCAGCAGGCTGTTCTTGCCCGAGCGATGTCCACCCTTCAGAAGATACTGATCGGCAACCTCCGGCAGGGTGATGCCGTCACTCAATGGAACGGATCGAGGTTTTTGGTTTTGCTTCCCCATTGCGACGCCGGGCTTTGCAGGCAGTGCGGGGCGAGAATAAGCAAAGAATTCGAACATCAATTAGGCGGGCAGGGTCTATCCTGTCTGATGCAGTTTGAGCAGATCTGAGCAACCATTCCTCCTTGGTTGAGCCCCTTTTTGACCTGCCGTAGTGGGCAGGCACCCTGTCTAACTCATCAAATCCTGCATTGACTCTTTCTCTCTATGTGAGATGTGAGATATCTACGTCAGATGACAGCTTTTCTGTGAGCTGGCTGACATCAGTATGTGGCACAATTGTCCTGACGCTACCGACCAGCTGGATGCGGTCCAGAGCTCATCTTCCCGTTGCGGCTTTCAGGGCCGCCAGGCTGAATGAAGGTAGTGGGGGAATGGAGGGTGTTCCGGTGTCCACCTCGGGTCTGCAGGTCGGTGATGCTCGCACCAGTACCTTCGTTGTGGAGGTCCTTTTTTGCAGGAATTTCAGCCTGCAGGGAGACATCACCTGGCTGGAAGGAGAAAAGACCAGGTCTTTTCGCAGCCTTCTGGAGATGGTCGTGCTGATTCAACAAGCCTGCGACATCTCTGGAGCGCCTCCCGTCGGGTACACTGTGCGTTCGTGGACCGAAGGAGACGAGGCTGTCGCGCAACGCGGGACCGATTGAGGCCTGGCGAAGATTATCATCGGCGCAGGCGGTGTGAAATCGGTAGGTTGCACTCTCCGAGTACCAAACGACAGCTGAGCGAGAGTTAACCATCCGCGTATTCTCACGGGTGGGAAGAAGAAAGCAAAGGACCTTCAGTCAGTGGAAAGAGGATCACGGGCAGGTCCCTGACCGAAGGGTGTCTGGAAGACCGGTGATTGGTGCGAGACGGGATGGTCGCCTATCCGCAGTGTCGGCCCTGCTTTCCAAGCAGAGTGTTTGAGAAAGGGGTAGCAAAGTGAAACGACGCAGGATGTTGTTGGCAATCGCAGTGTCGATGTTCATGCTGCTCGGCTTCCTGCCGGGTGTGGTCTTGGCCCAAAATGACGTCGAGGCCAACTATGCTTTTGTTCCCAACCATGGTGATGCCAGTGTCTCGAAAGTGGACTTGATGTCGGGTGAAGCAGTTGCCCGCTACTACACGGCACCACGGCAAGGACAAGAAGTGGATCAGTTTGGTGAGGATAACTCGGGAGTTCCTTTCCCGATCAACCCCTTCGACTGGCGCACCTCTCGACTTGCGATAGATCCTGACGGCAATGCGTGGGCTGTCAACACAGGGGTCAACGGCACAGGTCTACAGGGTTCCGTTGCCAGAATCCAGGGTGACACGACTGGACTAACCAACACCAACGATGATCACGATGTCCCCCTGGATTTCGGTCAGGATGAAGCCGTGACGGTCTTTGCCGTTGGAGCCCCGGGAGATGTTCCCCGGACCATCAATTTCGACGCTAACGGCAATGCATGGATCGGTTTCCATATGGAAAACCAGAAATACGGTTACTTCCAGAAGTATGAGTACACTGGAACCTCCTTCGATCCAGTCGGTGATCCTGTTGGTGGCGTCGCGGGAGACGTGACGCCAGAGTATGACCTGGCACCCTACTACGCCCAGATCGACAAGAATGGGATACTATGGTTTGCCGTTTACGGTAGTAGTGCGGCAGGCAGATTCACCGGTACCTATGCAGCTGACCATGGGGTGTATTCCTTTGACACCAGAGCAACGGATCCAGCTTCAACAATAAAGAAGCACCATGGCGTCAGTTATGGATATGGGATCCTGGTTGATAACGGCGACCCGGAGGATCCGGAAGATCCGGTCATCGTCTATGCCACCGATCACAGGGTAAACGGTTGGTTCTACAAGCTGGATACGACTGGGGGGAACGACGTATTCGTCGGAGTTGCGCATGGCGGTCTTCAGGGCCCCCGCGGAATGGCTTTTGACGAAGACGGTAACATTTGGATTGCCTCGACCGGCAATAATCGCGTAGCGGTATATCGAACAGATGCAAGCGCCAGCAGTTGGACGGGCTTTGGGAACAACCCCATCGGCGTTGGCAGGGATGCTTCTGGCAAGATGTGGGTAATTATTCGTAACGATGGTCACCCGAACGGTTTCCTGCGTGGATTTGATCCCTCCAACCCAACAGATGTTGTCGACATTGCAGTCGGTGACCGCCCTTACGGCTATGGTGGCTTCATCGTCCCGGCGCCACCGGAGGAACTGACGGTCACCAAGACTGTCGTCACCTACTTCGAGCGCACTCACGAGTGGGACATCGAGAAGTGGGTTACGACTGAGAATGGCCACGAGATCACGTTTGAAGAAGAGCTTACGCCGAAGATCTGGCTGTACGCTGGTGGCGATGGTGATGAGACCGCCACTTGGCACGTTCTGGTGAGTTACGAAGGCTTCGATGACCACGACTTCAACGTTTCCGGTACCATCACCATCGAGAACCCCGGAGCGGTTGCTGCAGTCATCACAGACGTGGTCGACAAACTTGCCGGTGAGGAGATTGACGTGATTTGGACGCATCTCGTAGCCGGAGACTGGGAAGAGATACCAGACCCGGTATTCCCCTACACGCTCGAGCCCGGTGACAAGCTGATTGGCCATTACGATGAAGACGTCGATACGAAGATAGAGGGCGATAACGAAGTAACCGTCACAACTGAGCGAGACGTCTACACTGCAGAAGAAGAGATAGAGTGGGCAGACGAACCAGACGAAGAGCACCTTGCCGTCGTAACCGTCGAGGACGACAGTGACCTCTTCGGGGAAGTGGAGCTTGGCACCCTTGATGCCGCGGATTCCGAGGACGACGGATTCGGAGAGTTCTCCTACGATTGGCCCTTCGCCTGGCAAGCCTACGATGAACCTGGCCCGTACGTCTACGACAATGAGGCGACCATCGTAGAGACCGAGCAGTCGGCGACTGCGCGACTCGTTGTGAACTGGGTCGACAGGTACGACGATACTGTCTGGGCTTATGGTGGAGTCGGTGAAGACGATGGTGGCGCCGAGACTGACGTAGCCAAGCACAACAACAAGGTGACGGGTAACCCCTCCAACGCGTGGGGTTGGACGAACTTCATCGACTTCGACTTGCTTGAGGAAAATGACGGTGAGTTCGTCATGGAACTCTGGGCCGGTGCCGGTCGTAACCTCACCGACAACGGTCAGTTGGTCGGAACCGTAACCGTGACGGTGGAGACGAGGACCATCGAAGACGTAGACTATGACTGCGTCATCGTTACCTACGCGATATTCGGCGACCTGGATCCCGAGCATAAGCTCAGCGAGACTCACCTGTGGGTGGGCTTCGATCCGCTGCCGACGTGGGAGGCCAACAGAGGCCGTAGCACGGTCACCGTGGCAACCGCTGCTCCTGGTCAGCTCGAAGGATACGTGGAAGGTGCCA
>PUMD01000151.1 GCA_003551215.1 Clostridia bacterium
AAAGCAGCTGGAGTCGCTGACGCCCAAGCAGCTGAGTATCTTTGACCGCAGGGGTGTGGTGCAGTGGGAGGAGGATGGAGTCAGGTACATAGGCTGCGTGGCCGAGTTGAAAAAAAGACGGGCGCAGAGCCGCAGGGAGGCGGGTATGCAGCGGGCCCGCGAGCAGCTGCAGAGGTGGTCGGAGACGGCGCAGAAGGGCCGGTACTACAGCTGGGCCCGTTTGCGGGAGAAGGTCAACGAGATGCTGAAAAAGGAGGGCGTGCACAAGCTTTGGCAGATAGACATCACCCCACTGGAGCAGGTTGATGACCCGGAACAAAAGACCCGGCTGCAGCTGGACTTCTGTCCCGATGAGGAGGCCATAAAGCAGGCAGAATTCCTCGACGGCAGGTACGTGCTGCAGACTTCGCTGGATGAGGAGAAATACCCAGAAGAGAAAGTGGATGAACACTACCGTTCGCTGGACAGGGTGGAACGGGCCTTCCGCCACATCAAAAGCTTTTTGCAGATCCGTCCGGTCTACCACTACAAAAGAGAACGTGTGCGGGCTCACATTCTCATATGCTTTCTGGCCTACTACCTGGTCAAGAAGATGGAACTGGAAATGAGGGAAGCAGGCTTCAGTGCAGAAGTGGAGCCAACCCTGCGCAGGTGGGACAAACTGCGCGTCTGCCAGCACCAGGTGAAGGTCGGGGACCACAAAAGACAGGACTGGCAGTGGTCGCTGGGCGAGGAAGGGCAGAAAATCAAGGACGAAATCAGCGAGGTGGGATGGTGGAGATCGCTTTCCGGATACTGGACTAGTCTCAAGAAAAAGCTGATGAAATAGCAAAATTGTGCGCTATGACGGGCTCCTCGGGGTTGGTTCCCTTTCGCTGGGAGGGGGAAGATCGGTTAAGTGTAGCACCAGAACAGCTGAGGTCAATTCAGATTAAAGAGGATGGGCGAGCAGATTGCTGCACACTACTGGGTCATGTTAGTTCTGGATCTTGTGGCAGCAGATCTCTGTACGTTGCTGCCCTATACGCGACTGCAGGAGAGATTAAAAGGCCATACAGCCATACCCAAGGGGAGCAAACTGAGGTCGAGAACAAGGTCATGATAAGGCAGGAATAGATCGCGGGGCCTTTCCGGGCAGGCCGGAAAGGCCCCGTTGAAGATCAGTCATCTATGGGTTTAAAGCGGTCCTGGAGCCGCTCCATAACCTGCGGCAGGGTCGTGTATTCCATTTCATCCAGGGGCAGGCGGTGAGGCTCAAATGGGCCCATTTCTCGCATGTAGTTGGCGATTTTGTTTGCCTTTTTCCTTGCTTCATCAAATGCCACATCGTCGAACATGTCCTTGGGACCCAACAGTTCGCCGTTCCGCAGCTGGAACCCCAGGCTGCATACCCTGGGAGGACCGTCGAAACGAGTGGGTACAGCACTTTCCAGGCTGGTGGGCATGATGGGACCGTTATGCGAGCCTCGCATCCATCCGCTGACCAGGTGAGGATTGGCAAAAGGCTCCAGCACTTCACCCACTGCCGGCAGGCCGCTTTGGCACCTTACGATGCAGACTGGATCATCCTTTCCCACATATTCACCTGCAGTTATGTTAAGGCGTTGGGTGCTGGCAGATGCGGCGATGTCCCCGCGAGAACCATCCCCCTCTTTTCGATATATACTCCTTATGACAAAACGTGAAGGGGCGCCGATGAAAGCCAGCAGGTCGTACATTTCTTCCGGCACTGAGAAGTCGATCTTTTTGCCTTCGATCAGATCGTAGACCTCGAATATAAATCCGTCATGCATGCTGGGGTCCAGGACCAGACCAGCTGTATTGAAGGGATCGGCGAATATCTTGAACAGAGGTAGATTCCAGGCTCCCGGTTCCGTCTTATCGGCCATAAAGATGATTACCGGCTCGCTGGGACGTTCGACAATCTGCATCTCCGCTATGCCGGGCCCTAGTCCCTTGACATTGCCGCTGAAAGCATCTGCGAGAAGGTCTTGGCCTGCCCCATACAGCTTAAGGTCCTTTGCTATCTCAGTAGCTGCAAAAAAGGCGTCCCATGCAAGCTCGTGCACTTCCTCATTGTCAACTCCGTGTTTGTGCGTCATTATGAGTTCCATATCATCGCCGACGGCGGTAACATGGAAATCGTCCAATAAGTCAGACTCTGCCAGGTGCGACTGTGCACAGGCTATCAACCTGGGGTGCACGGAGGTGTGGCCCACATGACTACCCACATCTGCCTTGATGACGCTAAGTGTTAGGTCGTTTGACATTTGAACCCTCCCCTTCACCCAATCCTATCAAATATGTGACCCTGTTCTGAAGCTTACAGAGCTATCCTATGTTGTGCTACAGAAGGATGTAGACCTTCATGCAGATGTCCTCTATAATCAACTTGGTGCTCGAATGGAGGTGCCCAAATGGAACAGGAAATCGAAGAGGTGCTCGATAAAATAAGACCTGCTTTACAAGCCGATGGTGGCGACGTCGAGCTGGTGGACGTGGAAAATGGAATCGTATCTGTCCGGCTGACGGGGGCTTGCGTCGGGTGTCCTCTGGCTTCAGTAACACTCAAGCACGGTATAGAGCGTCTTTTGAAGAACGAAATCCCCGAGGTTGAGGAAGTTAAGTCGGTCTAGCACATAACCGGTTTCTAGTTGCCCGCTGCGGGGTGAATATTCTGGCGTGTCCAGGATACACTATGCCTGTCCGCGAGACCCGTGGCAAGGCCCCCGCAGAGCGAGCGGTCGATAGTCGTGGGTTTCGCGGAATTATGCAGCTGAACATTCTGGCGTTTCACCAAATTGCCCCCAGACGGTGAGTGTCTGGCGGGCAGATTATCAATGTGATGAACATCTGGGGGGAGATCTGGTGAAGAGCTACACTCTTGCTCGCTGTCACATGGGTCGCTTGCAGCCAGGAGAAGATCTTCTGGCTGGATTGCTCCGCAAGACGAAACAGCTTTATGTGCGCAGTGGTTACATCAAGGTTCTTGGGGCTGTCCGGCAGGCCAAGGTCGGATTTTACGATCAAGAGAAAAATATTTATCATTCAATCAAGCTTGACGATCCTCTAGAGATCGTGACCTGTCACGGCAACATATCCGAAAAGGAAGGACAGACCGCCCTTCATCTGCACATCAGTGTAGCGAATGATCAGGGAAAGAGCTTTGGTGGGCATCTGCAGGAGGGAACGGAGGTTGCTGTAGCAGAATTCTGCATCTTCGAGTTCGAAGGTGAACAGCCGCTGCAGCGAGAGTATGATCCTGATTTCAACCTCGACTTGTGGCCCTCCTGCGAGTAGAGCCTGCATCCCTCAGGGATTTAGGGTTGAGAACCTAGATCGTTTGCCCTAAATCTGCCGGAATGATAGGGTGGTGACCCGATTATATGGAATCGGTGGTTTGCTACAATGTAGTTGGGTTCCATCAGAAAGATATCTGGTTCGCCCAGGGGGGATGCAAAATGGAATACTTGGCGCTGGTGATAATAGGAGTAGCGGTAGTAGTTTTCGGCTATTTCAGCCTGCAGCAGGCTGAAGAGGTCGACGAAAAAACTCCCGACGAAGTTATGCACGAGAGCGCAAATAAGGAGTAACTAGTATTCCCTGTCCTCGTCGCTGGAAACCGAAATTGCCAGTTGTTCGACCGATACAGCAATGGTAGATGATATCAACGATACCGCCCATCGCGACGCAGAATCATAAAACAGAGCAAAGTTCAACATTCACAACCGAATGCTGGCGTGGGGATCGACTCCAAGGTCGGTCCCCAGTTTTTTGATTGTGCAGTACAGATGTGTTCGACGATGGAAGGGGTTATAATATTCATGAAATCGCTACCGAACCTTGGCGTATGAATGGACAAGCAGTCAGCGATTGCGTGATTATCCAGCCTGCAGTAATGGAGTGATTGCGATAAACTGGCAAGTGGCACTGTTGATTCTTTCATCGAACCTTGATGATCTCAGCATCAGTTTCTTTGTTGGTCTGCGACGACGTGTCCCTGTGTACACGGTAGCTATGATGGCAACCATCTCTGCAGCAAGCATGGCAACCGGACTTCTGCTGGGTGATTCGGTTTCAGCCGTTCTGCCGGATACATGGGCTGAGTACATCAGTGCAGCCGTATTCTTTGCATTAGCTGTCTGGTTTCTGCACCAGGGTGTCGAGGTTGATGATGATACCATCACTACCTCCGTCAGGGAAGAAATGGGGGTGGCTGCAGGCGTAATGCTGGGCAGTGCACTCGGTATCAACTCCCTTACGCTCGGTTTCTCGGGGGGACTTGCCGGGTTTTCACTGGTATCTACTTCTTTGTGGGCAGGCATTGTGAGCCTGACTTTTCTGCTTGTAGGCACCCGGATGGGAGGGCAGCTGAATTTCCGATTCATACACGTATGGGGCGACATTATCGCAGGCGGATTCCTATTAGTTCTAGGACTGCTGCAGATCATCTGATGATGCGGTCGATACGTTCAACGAGTTACAGGTTTCTCAGGGCGGCATAGTGCAATAGCAAGGGACGCAGGGATATGGCGCAGACAGGTCCCTGGTAGGCCTGCGTTCAAAAGATTCGGAGGAATCGCGCCGGTCCGCTTTGTAGCAGTCATTTGCTACCTGCAGCAACTACGGAAAGAATCTCAAATATGACTGTTGCAGCTGCCAGCGCAGTTATCTCCGAGGGGTCGAGGCTGGGTAGCACTTCAACAACATCCACGCCCTTGAGCTGCTCGAGGCTGAGGCGCCGTATATAAGCCAGTGCCTGAGCTGAAGTCGGGCCCCCTATCTCAGGGGTGCCGGTTCCGGGAGCGTAGGCCGGGTCGAGAAAATCAATGTCAAAGGACAGATAGACCGGGTGTTCTCCTACAGTCTCCTTAACTCTCCTGCCGACTTCGGATGAAGACATATCCAGCAGCTGCTCGGCAGTTATGACGGTGAAACCGATTCTCTCATTGGCCTCCAGGTCACCTGGTCCGCGGAAGGTTCCGCGTATCCCCAGCTGGATTGATTTCTCCGGGGCAATCAAGCCTTCTTCATAAGCTCTCATGAAAGGAGTGGCGTGGTTGTATTTTTCTCCATAAACTTCCGGCCATGTATCGGGGTGGGAATCGAAATGAACCAAAGCTAGTGGTCCGTATTTTGGCGCCAGAGCTCTCAGGATGGGCAGACTGATTGAGTGATCCCCCCCCAGACATACCGGAAGGGCTTCGTATTTGACGATTTTTCCGATTGTCTCTCTGATCCTTTCCATACTGCGTTCGGTGTTGCCGGGCACTATGGGAGCATCTCCGTAATCCAAGCCGTTCAGTACTTCCGTGGGAGCAACCTGAAGGACGGGATTGAACGGCCTGATAGAGCCCGAGATGCTGCGGATAGCCGACGGGGCAAAACGTGCTCCAACCCGGTAAGTGACCCCAGTGTCGAACGGCACGCCGACTACAGCAAAGTCTGATTCCTTCAGGTCCTCGGGTCGTTGGCTGTGGTGAAGGTTGAGAAAAGTATGTATCCCGGCGAACTTTGGAGGTTCATTGCTGCGGTCAGAAAGACCAGGTTGGTTTCGTTTTTGCATCATTGTGTTCTCCTCTCCGTCGCAGTGTTGTTGCCATTACTTGCATTTCTGACGGTACAGGTACTGACCTATTCGATGAGTTCCCCGTCCCATCCTCTTTGTCTGATCTAAGACAGTTGACGGCGAGTGAGTCAGTCTGTCTCCCATTCACACCCGCCGGCGCCCGTGTTACAATAATTAAGCACCTGCATTGCTGTGCCCGGCAGGTGTTTTTGCCCGATTAAAGCGGGGGTGGCGGAACTGGCAGACGCGCGGGACTTAGGATCCCGTGCCCGCTGGGGCGTAAGGGTTCGAATCCCTTCCCTCGCACACCCAATGTGGGTAGTGGATTGAGCGGTCCGCTGCCCATCCGTTGTTCTTCATGGTAAATCTTCGCAATATTGGACATGCGGTTGACGATTCGTTATGATATGGCCAGTGAATTGCTCGGAAGTCAAAAAACGCTTATTGAGGTGTAGATACAACACAGGAAAGGGGACCATCAGTGATTGAAGTTCGAATGGAGTGTGTAGAGGAGGAGGAAAATAAGAGACGGCTTCATGTCGAGGTCGCTGCTGAACGAGTCGACGAGTATATGGACAGGGCCTTTCACAAGATGAAGCATGAAGTTGTTGTGCCTGGTTTCAGGAAGGGAAAGGTACCGAGAAGCATCTTTGAGCAGCGCTTTGGCTCTGAAGTGCTGCGCCAGGAGGCGCTCGAAGACCTCATTGCTGAATCATGCGATGAGGCTATAGAGGAGATGAACCTGGATCCCATCGACACTCCCCAGATCAGTGACCTGGACGATGAGGGTGAGGGGGGCAAAATCACCTTTACCGCAGAAGTAGAGGTCGTCCCGGAAGTCGAGCTGGGGGAGTATAAGGAACTGGGTGTCCAGCTGGAAATTCCCGAGATCACCGATGAGGACGTAGAGGAGACCGTACGAAACATGCGGGAGAACCTGGCCACGGTTGAAGAGGCCGAGGAGGGGGCCGAACTTGCTCCCGGTATGGTCGCTGTCGTGAGCTTCGAGGGATACCTTGAAGGTGAAAAGAGAGACGATCTCACAGCAGAAGAGGAGATGGTCGAGATAGGCAGCGGCGAGTTTTTGCCCGATTTTGAAGAAGGGTTGATTGGTGCCTGCGCGGGAGACGAACTTGAAATCGATGTTCAGTTTCCCGAGGATGCACAACCTCCCCTGGATGGAGCGGAAGTGAAGTTTAGTGTGCAGGTACATGAGGTAAGAAAGAAAGTGCTACCCGACCTGGATGAGGATTTTTTGCGGGAGATCTCGTTGGATGTGGATTCGATAGAAGAACTCCGCGAGCTGCTGCAGGTCAGACTGACGGTTGACCGTCACAACGAGGCCCTTGAACTATTTGAAAAGAGGGTGGTCTCTCTTGCGGTGGAAAACGCCTCAGTGAATGTTCCCGGGGTTCTTGTGCAGAGGATCTTTGAGGGACAGATGGAGAGGATGCGGGAGAACCTTGATATGTACGATATATCAATGGAGGACTTCATCCGCCAGCGGGGCTACAGCAGCATAGGCGAATTTGAAGATGACGTGAGGGAAAGTGCTCGGAAGAGCATCAAACGGGTGCTGGTCCTGGAAGCCATCGCCGATGCGGAAGATGTCCAGCCCAGCGAAGACGAGATGCGTGACGAGATGCGCAGCAGAGCAGAAGTGATGGGCGTTGATCCCGAAGTCCTGACTCAATACTGGGAGAAATCTGCCCCAGATACTGAAGAAGACATGCAGGATCAGGTCAGAAGGGAAAAGACCAGCAGGCTGCTGGCCTCGTGGACAGATGATGAATACGATGATGTTAAGCAGCGGATCGAACAGCTCGAAGAAGAGCTTGAGGAGAAAATGCAGCAGTCTACGGCTGAGGTAACCCAGGAGGAGTCCATGCCTGTTTCTGATGAGCAGGATGATGAGCCGGACGAGGAGGAGTCTGTTAAAGACGACAACGCTGGGTAACAATAAGCTGAGCGTTTACAGGATCTGTCGGAAGGAAGCAGCGGGTTGTTGATCGAAAAGGTACGTGTTGTGGGAAGGATGGTGGCACGTATGAATCTGGTGCCAATGGTTGTTGAGCAGACGGCTCGTGGCGAGAGGGCCTACGATATATATTCTCGCCTTCTTAAGGACAGGATAGTCTTTATCGGTACACCGATTGATGATAATGTGGCCAATCTGGTCATAGCACAGCTTCTGTTTTTGGAGGCGGATGATCCTGACCGTGATGTATCGATGTATATCAACTCTCCAGGAGGGGCGGTGGATTCCGGGCTGGGTATATACGATACCATGCAGCACATCAGGCCGGATGTGGTCACTTACTGCGTGGGGATCGCAGCCAGTATGGCATCGCTGCTTTTGGCAGGCGGTAGTGAAGGAAAGCGGTATGCGCTGCCCAATTCCAGGATAATGATACATCAACCGCAGGGTCAGGCAGGCGGCAGTGCCGAGGATGTCAGGATATATGCCGATGAGATCCTGCGAATGAGAGAACGTTATAATGAACTGATGGCCAGACACACCAACAAGGATGTTGAGACAATTGCACGCGACTCTGATAGAGACTTCTTCATGTCGGCGGATCAGGCAAAAGACTATGGGATCATCGATGAGGTTCTTGACACCCATAAGAAGAAGTAAGCCACAGAGCAATAACACCCTCTATCCCGCTGGGCAGCATCGGGATAGAAAGGAGAGGGAGGATGTTCAAATTTAGCGAGGACAAGGGACAACTCAAATGCTCATTTTGTGGAAAATATCAGGATCAGGTCAGGAGATTGGTCGCAGGTCCGGGGGTCTATATCTGCGATGAATGCATTGCCCTGTGCAATGACATCATCGAGGAGGAGCTGAGGGAGGACGTTGCTTTTGAGGTCAATGACATCCCCCCGCCCCGCGAGATCAAGGATTTTCTGGATCAGTATGTCATCGCTCAGGAACGCGCCAAGAAAGTTCTTTCGGTGGCGGTGTATAACCACTACAAGCGTGTTCGAATGAGCAAGAAATTCGATGACGTGGAGCTGCAAAAGAGCAATATTTTGCTCCTTGGTCCGACAGGATGCGGTAAGACGCTGCTGGCGCAAACCCTGGCCAAGGTTTTGAATGTTCCCTTCGCCATTACGGACGCTACCTCCCTCACAGAAGCCGGCTATGTTGGCGAGGATGTAGAGAATATCCTTTTGAAGCTGATCCAGGCGGCAGATTACGATATAGAGCGGGCGGAAAAGGGGATAATTTATATTGACGAGATCGACAAGATAGCGCGAAAGTCGGAGAATCCGTCCATAACCAGAGATGTATCGGGTGAAGGAGTACAGCAGGCCCTGCTGAAGATTCTTGAGGGTACGGTTGCCAGCGTGCCTCCGCAGGGAGGACGCAAGCACCCTCATCAGGAGTTTCTTCAGATTGATACAACTGACATCCTGTTTGTTGTTGGCGGTTCCTTCGGCGGCCTTGAGCAGATCATACGGCAGCGCGTGGGGCAAAACGTCATGGGCTTCGGTGCTGAGGTCAAGGGCTCCGCTGACGAGTCTATAGGTGAGGTGCTGGCAAGAGTGCTCCCCGAAGACCTGCTGAAATATGGTCTGATCCCTGAATTCGTCGGGCGCCTTCCTGTTGTGGCAACGCTGGGTCAGCTGGACAAGGATGCACTCGTCGAAATCCTGGTGCAGCCGAAGGATGCCTTGGTCAAACAGTACGCCAAGTTTTTTGAGATGGATCACATAGATCTCGAGTTTAAGGATGAGGCGCTGGTGGCCATTGCCGACAAAGCCATGGAGCAGAATACCGGGGCTCGTGGCCTACGCGCGGTAATCGAGGATCTCATGCTGGATGTGATGTTTGATATTCCGTCGCGTGAAGACGTGCGCAAGCTGGTGATCACTGAGGATACGGTGGAGAAAGGGGCCGAACCGCTGGTATTGACCGCCGGCGACAGCAATCAGGATCAGGAGGAAGAAGTGACCGCCTGAGACATCTGATTCATCAGGAGACTCCCAACACTGCCTTCGGTAACAGCGCCGGAGGCTTTTTTGACTTTCACTCTGCCCGCACGGGTGTTGGTGCAGGACTGCAGCGTCATGCCCACGAATGTTCAAATGGATGACTCAATAAGCAGCCCCAGGAGTGATGAGAGAGGAGAGAGAGCATGCTGAGAACTGATGGAGACCGCGCCTTCCGGTTGCTGGAGGCGATTTCTTTTGAGAGGTTAGGGGGTTCTGAGGAGGAGAAGCAGGCTGCCGACATACTTGTTGATAAGCTGCACAGTATCGGACTGCAGCCGGAGATCGAGAAGTTTGACATATGGCAGTATCAGCCAAAACAGGCCCGTCTCGAGGTGCTTGAACCTTATATAGGAGATTGTGAGGTGGAAGTCTACGGTCTGACCGGCAGTACTTCGGATGAGGGCATAGAAGGTGAATTCCTCTATGTTGAGGACGCTGATGAGGTGTCGCTCCTTGAGGCAGAGGACAAGATTGTTCTGATCAACAAACGAGTGAACCTCAAAAAGTACCGGCGCCTGGCAGAGGCTGGTGTGGCAGGATTCATCACATGGGGTGGCAACATTTACCGTCGTGAAGATATACCGCGATGGGCCATAAGACCAGAATACTTCAAGCACGGTAAGATTCCAGGAGTCGCTACCTATGCTGATGAAGCAGCTGACCTTATTCAAAATAGTGCCAGCCGGGTCCGGCTGATTGTGCAGCAGGAGGAAGAGGAAGTGAAGTCACAGAACGTAATCTGTGAGATACAGGGGGACAAACATCCAGATGAAGTGATGGTGATAACAGCCCACTACGACAGCGTACCTTACAGCTCGGGGGCGAACGACAACGCGGCAGGATCTGCAATAATTATGGAACTGGCCCGTCATTATGCGGAGAATCCACCGTGCAGGACGTTGCGATTCATCTGGTGCGGCAGTGAGGAGCTGGGTTTGCGCGGCAGCTTCGCGCATGTAAAGAAGCGAAAAGAGGAGCTTGATGAGGTGAAGTTTGTTCTAAACGTGGATGTGGCTGGAGCTATTTTAGGCAAGAATGTTGCAACTATCACCGGGCCACAACAGGTAGAGCATCTGGTGGAGATAATGGCCAAAAGCAGCGGGGTAGCCATGTCCACACGGCAGGATGTTTACTCCAGTGACTCAATTCCCTTTGCAGAACACGGAATACCCTCTCTGAATTTGATCCGATTTGGTGCCCCGATACATAATCGTCATGATCGCGCCGAATACCTGAGCCCCTACCGCTTGGCAGAACTTGGAGATTTCGCCCTCAGTTTTCTTGATCAGACCGACAGTGCTGCCATGTTCCCTTTCGAACGCGAAATCCCCGATGATGTCCAGAAAAAGCTGGACAAATATCTCGAGCGCGTACGCGGCAAAGATGAGGATGAGGAGAAAGAGACCGGCAATCGGGAGGAATCCGGGTAATGATGCGCTGATGCTGTATGCTTGAGACTGCCTGCTCTCCCGCGATCGTGCGCGGGAGAGCAGGCAGCACCGTGGGCAACAGCTTCCTCAGTGAGTGAATCTGTGGTTGCCTATTGTGATTATGTGGGGTCGGCTCCACAGAAAGCTGTTGTTGGTCTTGGCAGGGTTGAAAAAATAAAGCGCACCGTGGCTGGGATCCCAGCCTGATACGGCATCACGGACTGCCCGGCGAGCTGTTTCATCAGCCGGTGTATAGATGGTTCTGTTTGACACCGGTTCAAATTGAAGCGGTTCGTAGACCACCTCGCTGATGGTGTTGGGGAAAAGGGAGCTGTTCACTCTATTGAACACAACAGCAGCTACGGCAACCTGTCCCTCGTAAGGTTCTCCCTGCGCTTCGGCTCTCACCAACCTTGCCAGAAGGTCAGCATCAGATACACTCAGTCCGGCTGCTGCAGTCTCTGCCTGGTGACTACCTGCAGCCTCGGCCGCGGGAGTGGCTGAATGAGCCCCGGAATCGGAAGCAGTTATAGCCAGGGCCTGTCCGGGGTGAATGATGTCCGAGTAGTGGCTGTTGACCCACTTTATATTCTGAACTGTTGTACCATACCATTGTGCGATTTCGGAGAGAGTTTCTCCTCTGCTTATCACATGTACTCTACCGGGGAAGCTGATGTGAAGCTTCTCGCCGGCATATATGGTGTAGTGGGAAATACCGTTTTCCTGTCGTATGGCATCGGAAGATGTCCTGAATCTTTGAGAAAGCAGCCAGAGGGTGTCACCAGGGCGCACTGTGTAATCTATGCTGGATGAATGTGCAGCGCTTACTGGTCCCGCTGCGAGAAGAAGGCAGGCGGCTGCAACAGCTATACACAGCAGCTTAGCCTTGTAAATTGGGCGTTTACTCGTCTTAGTTGCTGGATTCATCGGTGAACTGCTCCTTTCTTTGGTCCTATTTCACAGACAACATCCAGTGCCGATAAGTATAGTAACTTCATATGCGCAAATAAAGTGTTTTTTGCTTATAATATCTGCCATATAGCCGTGGCATTCAATTGTAACAGTTATTTACGCATATACGAGGAAAAACACATGGTTTAAGGTTGATATGATGGTCAAGATTACTAAGAGGATAAGCCAGGGCAGCTCAGAAAAGGAATTTACGTGGTCACAGGAGGATAGCAATAGGAGGGTAAATTTGTGCAGAATGAGAGGTTAAAACTTGTTCGCGCCGAGGTCCAGCAGGAGGATGAGGTTAAGGAGCAGCTGGCTACCGCCGGGTTTGAACAACGCGACGAGGGGTCGTTACTCTTCAGCGCCGAACGCAGCCAAGTGCACCTCATCGTTGTCCTAAGGCAGCAGCGGGTAATAGGCCGTATTATAGTTGATGATGTGACTCCGCAGCGGCGGAGCGCTGAGATAAAAATTCACATTGATCGACCGGGGGACCGAGGTCAGGGATACGGTACAGAGGCGTTGACTCTTCTTTGTCGCTCACTTGAGCAGAGGGGATACAGCTCTTTGTATCTGAGGGTGTCTGCAGACAATCATCCGGCAATCAGATGCTACGAGAAGGTTGGTTTTCGCAAGACGGCAGTACTCCACGAGCACAGCCTCCAGGATGCTCCCATCATACTGATGGAATACAGCGGCCCGCTTTCCTCCCAGACGGCACGCTGAACCCCGGTCACCTTATCTGCATTACTGCAAATATCTGCGCGTCTGTACGATACAAACAAAGAAGGCCCTCTGGACTATGGCCGGAGAGGTGGTGATTTTTGTGCAGCAGGAGGAGCTTCGCCGTAGCCGGGATGTCTCGTTGGTGATATTCCGGGCTGAAGGGGACAGATATGCCATAGCAGCTGATTCGATCCAGAGCATCGTGACCGTCGAATCGGTTACTTCTGTACCGGGAGCGCCCCCTGCCGTTGCTGGCGTTATCAACGTACGGGGAGATGTACTGACGGCAGTCAGGATGCGAACAGAAGACAGACTTCCGGTAAAAGCACAAGACAGCTGCTATCAACAGGATGTCATACATATGGCTTTGGTGGTTGAGTTCGACGATCACCCTCCACTGGCTGTGCTGGTTGATGAGGTCAGCCAGGTGCTTTCGGTAAGCGATGAGTTCTTCGCTGAGAGAACCGAGACCGTGGACGGTGAAGATGGTGCGCTGAACCTGTTGAGGCTGGATGAGGAAGTTGTCTCGTTAGTTGAACCGGGGGAACTGCTGGTAAAAGGAGAGGAGGTCGAAAGTGGCTGACCGAATGGACGGACTCACCGCAGAAGAAATAGCTGTATTTGCCGCCGAGGCAGAGGAACAGCTGAATGCTGCAGAAGACATGCTCCTGCAGCTGGAAAGTGACGGGGTGGACAGGCAGGCGATCGAGAGGTTGCTTCGCGCCATGCACACTCTCAAGGGCAACGCCGCCTCCATTGGCTGGGAAGACATGGCCCGGCTGGCTCACGCTGCTGAGGATGCTGTCATAGCAGTGAGAGATGCCCGGTTGCAGACGACTGCCTCGGTGATGGACGTTCTTCTGCGGTCGGTGGATGCCATGCGAGCGATGGCCGAGGGAGAGCAGGTCGCGGATGCTGCTCAGCTGGTCGATGAGATTGCCCGGACGCTGCAGACCGCCGACGCCGCAGGTGAAGAACAAGGGGGCGGCTCAGGCGAGGCAGTCCTGCATCAGCTTACCGAAGCAGTGGGGGCTGAAGATGAGATTCTTCAGGTCGAAGTTGACCTGACAGACGATATAGATATGCCGGCTGTCCGAGCCCTGCAGGTGCTCATGTGCTGTGAGAGCCTGGGGGAAATACTCGCCTCTGACCCCACTCAGAAAGAGGTTGAGGAGGGACGGGATGTTGGCGGAAAGATTCTGTGTTACCTTCGGGCGAACAGCTCTGCGGAGGATGAGATAAAAAGGGAGATTCGGACTAACTCCGGCGTCGCCAGGGTGAGCATTCAGGTGCAATCGGCTCAGAGGCTTTTGGCCGAAAGCGCAGAGGCTCTGCACACCGGGCAGGACGATGATGGCTCGTCCGACAAAGATGGCAAGGATTCCGCTGGTTCGCGACATATCCGGGTGGATGTGACCATACTGGACCGCCTAATGAACCTGGCTGGAGAAATGGTTATCAACCGGAACCGTCTTAGTAACCTGGCCGATGACCTGGCCAGAAACAGCTTCGCCGATCAGGTAGAACAGCTGCAGCAGACTGTTGAGCAGCTCAGTCGGGTCACCGGTGAAGTTCAGCAAAACATAATGCAGATGAGGCTGGTCCCGCTGGACCGGCTTTTCCGCAGGTATCCCCGGATGATGCGCGACCTGCAGCAGAGTCAAGACAAGGAGTTTGATTTCGAGATACGTGGTGGTCAGACCGAGATTGACAGAAGCCTTCTTGAGGTCATCAGCGATCCACTGACCCATCTGCTACGCAATGCAGTGGATCACGGCATCGAACCGCCCGAAGAACGTCTCTCGCGGGGGAAAAAGCGCCGCGGCAGTGTGGTCCTGTCGGCATCTCGCAGAAACAATCACATTTGCATTGAAGTCTCTGATGATGGCCGCGGAATTGACACCGATGCTGTAGTCAGAAGGGCCGTTCAGAAAGATGTAATCGATGCCGAGCAGGCCAAACAGCTCAACGAGCAGGACATCATAGGGCTCATGTTCTCCTCGGGGTTCAGCACTACAGACGAAGTCACGGAAATATCCGGCCGGGGGGTGGGGCTTGATGTGGTCCGCCGGGAGGTTGAATCGGTGGGAGGAGATATATCGGTTGACAACGACCGCGGGCAGGGGGCCTGTTTCCGGCTTTCGCTGCCGCTTACAGTGACCAGCGTCAAGTCTCTGTTGGTTGAGATCCGGGGTCAAACTTATGTTCTTCCACTCGGTTCCGTTCGCGAGACTCTTGTTAGGGAACCCGGACAGGTCCAGAAGGCCGGAGAAAGCAGAGTGCTGCAGCTTCGCAGTGAGCTGATCCGCCTGTTTGAGCTGGCTGATATCTTTCCGTCAGTTAGAGAAGTGGACCGGGGAGGACCAAACTACGTGGTGATCCTGGAGGTCGACCAGAGAAAAATAGGATTTGTTGTCGATGATTTGATTGGTGAGGAGGAGTGCGTGATAAAGCCGCTTCTTTCTCCTCTGGATGACATTCGTGGAGTATCGTCCGCCACTATCCTTCCAGATGGAGATGTGGCCCTGATACTGGACGCTTCTGGACTGGCCAAAGAACTGCTGCAGGATGATGGGAGGGTTGCAGATGAGCAAAGTGCTGGTGGTAGATGATGCAAGATTCATGCGGCTTCGCTACCGCAAGCTGCTCACCTCCGAGGGTTATGATGTAGTGGAAGCGGAAAACGGCAAGGAGGCACTGCGGGTGTATGAAGAAGAGCAGCCGGACCTGGTTTTTCTGGATATCACCATGCCGGTCATGGACGGACTTGAGACCCTGCGGGAGCTGAAGCAGCGCCACGATGAAGCCCGGGTGGTCATGAGCAGTGCTCTTGGACAGGAACGCATAATAATTTCTGCGATAAAGGCCGGCGCTGAGGATTTCGTTGTCAAGCCTTTCGAGCCAAACAAGATTCTGGAAACGGTGCAGAAATATGTAGGCTGAGAGGCGAGGAGAGGAGAAATGTGGATGGGGCGAAACACTGAAAAGGACCCGCAGGTCAATGGCATGGTGGTGATCGGCGCTTCTACCGGAGGGCCCGCGGCCCTATCCCGGATTCTCGAAGGGTTGCCGGGCGGTTTTCCTTTTCCGATTGTCATAATTCAACACATGATGTCCGGGTTTACCGAGTCGCTTGCCAGGCGTCTTGATTCCGTAGGTCCCCTCAAGGTGCAGCAGGCCCACGCGGGAATGAAACTGACACCGGGGGAGGCGGTTGTGGCTCCCGGCGGCCAGCACTTGTTTTTCGACCGGGACTGTCGCGTCAGACTCGGGTTTCAGGAGCCCCGACACGGTGTGCGTCCATCGGTCGACGTTACGCTCGAGTCGGCCTCTGAACTCATGAGAGACCGCCTGGTAGCTGTTATCCTGACCGGGATGGGAAAGGATGGTGCCCAGGGGGCTCGGCTGGTCAGTGAGGCGGGCGGAGTGGTCCTCGTACAGGATGAGGACAGCTCCACGGTGTTTGGCATGCCAAAGGCGGTCATAAAGGCGGGTGCATTTGACGTAGTGCTGCCGCTTAAGACCATGGCCGGTCACCTGCGAGGAGTCGTCAGCCGCCTCAACGAACAGGCAGCGTCAGGAACCTCGCGAAAAACGGGTCAGAAAAAGCGGAACAACAGGTGGGGTGGTTTATAGATGGCAGGTGAACCGGACAAGCAGACCAGCGGCAGCAATGGTGAAGGGCTGGCACTGCGGGTGCTTCAACGAAAAATTGATCAGCTGTGTGACATAGATCTCAGCCTCTACAAACCCAAGCAGGTGAGAAGGCTTCTGGATTCCGCCCTGCGCAGATACGGTGTAAGCAGCTATGGAGATCTGCTTCGCAGACTTGAAGACGATGAAATCCTTTTACAGGACTTCAAAGGGCGTATGTCGATCAACGTGTCTGAGTTCTTTCGGGATCCCGCCAGATTTGAGTTTCTGAACAATTCGGTTCTGGAGGAGCTGCTGCGAAGCCGAAGCGGTATACATGTTTGGAGTGCCGGCTGTTCTATCGGCTGCGAGCCGTACAGCGTAGCCATGCTGCTGCGGGATAGAGGGGCCCTGCAGCATTCCAGGCTGCTTGGGACTGATATTGATGATGAATCCTTAAAGAGGGCCAGTGAGGCTTTGTATTGGGAGGGAGAAATCAGGCACGTTCCCCGGCATCTTCGGCAGCGATTTTTCTCGCTGGCTCGCAACGTGGAAAAAGAAAGGTTGCCAACACCGCAGAGGCGAAAAACCGACGGAAGCCTGGAGAATCTGTACCAGCTGTCAGAAAAACTGCGCGCTGCAGTTGCCTGCAGATCAGAGAACCTCTTCGACAGCTCCTACCAGGAAGAGTTCGACTTGATAGTGTGCAGAAACGTGGCGATATATTTCACCGAAGAGGCCAAGCGAAGGCTGTATCATCTCCTCTGCCGTGCCCTGAGGCCGGGGGGGTATCTCTTTGTCGGAGGAACTGAAATTATATTCCGAGCTGACAGCATGGGTCTGGAGAATCCAGCACCATTTTTTTACCGGAAAGACAAATAGGCTGTCGGGCTCGCAATTCTAACAAGTAATCTAGGAGGGTTTGCTGTGAGCATGAGCGTGAAGTTTATCAATCCTTTTATTTCGGCTGCGTGCAGTGTGCTTGAGGCGGAAGCAGACGCCCAGATTACCCGGGGGAAGGTCAGTCTCCAGAAGTCGGGCACTACTTCAAAAGATGTCACCGTGGCACTCGGCGTTACCGGCGACGTCAAAGGGGGTGTGTTTTACGGTTTCTCTGAACAGACTGCCCGGGCACTGGTCAGCGAGATGCTGGGCGAACCGGTGCCCATATTCGACGAGCTGGCAGAAAGCGGAATAGCAGAAATGGGCAACGTGATCACTGGACTGGCTACTGCTGAACTAGAGCAGAAGGGATATCTGTGTCGCATTGCTCCTCCAACGCTGGTTACCGGCAGAGGAGTTTACATCTCCACTTTAGACTTCCACCGCCTGGTAATGCCCCTGGAGACTCAATACGGAGATATTGAGCTGAACGTGGCTCTGAAACCGGTGAATGACAGCACTTGCACAGGACAATAGCCAGGTCAGTTGGCGTAAAGTCTGGGCAGAGCAGAGTAAGGGGTGTTTGAAGTTAATGTGGGGACTTGAGCCAAAATAGGAGTATGAGATCTCCCGATCCCCAAGTGGCTTGGTGTGCTTGACTGAAGATGCGATTACAGCTACACTTTTTGTTAACAACTGAGACTTTCCAAACGCAATGAAGGGAAGGAGTAGGCTGAATCGTTCTGAGAGAGGGGAACTCACCGGCTGAGAGGTTCCCTGAAGCGAAAAGGCCGAAAGTCGTCCCCGAGCGGCTCTTCTGAACTAACAGTAGGTTGAGACGGCGTGCCGTTATCCGAATGAGTGTTCCGCCACGGCGGAAAACTAAGGTGGTACCGCGAACGGGCCCCTCTTCGTCCTTAGATGGAGAGGGGTTTGGTGCTTGTTGGCCCACCATTGTTCTCATCATCGGGTCAACACTGATTCAGACAGGAGGTTTGCGATGCAGAGCGATGACGCAAATACTCGCGACAGTAAGCTGCCGCACAGATATGAACCTCAGAAGGTAGAACAGAAGGTCTACGACTATTGGATGCAGGGAGGATTCTTCGCAGCGAAAGTAGACGAAAGCAAGGAGCCGTACACCATTGTGATGCCTCCTCCGAATGTGACGGGCGATCTGCATCTGGGTCATGCTCTTGATAACACTCTGCAGGATGTACTGATAAGGCGGGCAAGGATGCAGGGATATGAAGCTCTGTGGCAGCCCGGTACAGACCACGCAGGGATAGCCACACAGCACGTGGTGGAAAAGAGGCTGCTGCAGGAAGAAGGAATAAGCCGCAGGGATATGTCCAGGCAGGATTTCGTTGATGAAGTGTGGAGCTGGAAGGATGAGCTCGAGGAGAGCATCATTTCCACCCTGCAGAGAATGGGGGCGTCCGCGGACTGGAGCCGAAAGCGGTTCACCCTGGATGAAGGCCTGTCAAGGGCGGTGCAGGAAGTTTTTGTTCAGCTGTACGAAAAGGGCATGATATATCGTGGTGATTATCTGATAAACTGGTGTCCGGGTTGCAGCACGGCACTCAGCGATATTGAAGTCGAGCATAAGGACGAGTCAGGCAGGCTGTACCATATTGAGTATCCGGTGCTAGACTCTGATGGGGAGACAGTCACGGTTGCCACCACGCGTCCGGAGACTATGCTGGGTGATACTGCGTTGGCCATCTACCCGGACGACGAGAGATTTGCCCATCTGGTGGGCAAGACCGCGGTCGTCCCGTTGGTGAACCGTGAGGTGCCCATAATTGCCGACCATCAGGTGGACCCTGAATTTGGGACCGGAGCTGTCAAAGTCACACCGGCGCATGATCCGGATGACTTTGAGATGGGGCTGCGGGCTGACCTGCCGCAGGTGCAGGTGATCGGTTCAGATGGAAACATGACCGAAAACGCGCCGGATGAATACTCTGGCCTGCCCTACAGCGAGTGTCGCGAGCTGGTAGTGGGGCATCTTCAGCAGAAGGGGTATCTTAAGAAGATAGAGGACCATCAGCATGCGGTGGGACACTGTTATCGCTGCGAGACAGGCATCCAGCCTTTGATTTCTCGGCAGTGGTTTGTGCGGATGGATGAGCTGGCAGAGCCAGCTGTGCAGGCGGTGCTTGACGGCAGGATTCGCTTCATCCCTGAGAGATTCAACCGCGTTTACCTCAACTGGATGGACAACATTCGCGATTGGTGTATCTCCCGGCAGCTGTGGTGGGGGCACAGGATTCCCGCCTGGTACTGCCAGGAATGCGACGAAGTTATAGTGGCAAGGCAAAAGCCGCAGATGTGTCCGGAGTGCTGCAGCGATTCGCTGCGGCAGGAGACTGATGTGTTGGATACCTGGTTTAGTTCGGCTCTGTGGCCTTTCAGTACTCAGGGCTGGCCGGAAGAAACGCCGGAGATGGAGTACTTTTACCCCACAGATGTGCTGGTGACTGGATGGGACATAATTCCGTTCTGGGTCGCCAGGATGATCTTCTCCGCACTGGAGTTCACCGATGATATTCCGTTTTCCGATGTGCTGATTCACGGGCTGGTTCTGGACCCCCAGGGCCGGAAAATGAGCAAGTCTTTGGGTAACGGTGTTCATCCTCTGGAAGTAGTTGAGGAGTACGGAGCTGACGCGCTTCGCTTCTGCATGCTGTTTGGTAATACACCTGGGAATGATATGCGGTTTTTCTGGGAAAGAGCCGAAGCGGGCCGCAATTTTGCCAACAAGCTGTGGAACGCATGTCGTTTTGCCATTATGCACCTGCCTGACGATTACCAGCCTGCTGCGGTCGCCGACCTGACTTTGCGGCCGGAGGATAAATGGTTGCTGACCCGTCTGGCGGAGACGATTGATGCAGTCGACGAATACATGCATAAGTATCAGCTGGGAGAGGCACTCAAGGAAATATACGAGTTTTCCTGGAGCGAGCTTTGTGACTGGTACATCGAGATGAGCAAGCCGCGTCTTTCGGGGGACAAAAAGCAGGATGCTGAAGCAGCCAGGACGGTACTGCTTGTCGGTCTGCGGACTGTGTTGAAACTGCTGCATCCCTTTATGCCCTTTGTGACAGAGGAGCTTTGGGATGCACTGCCAGGTGAAGATTCCGCCCTCATAACGGCAAGATGGCCGCAGTCCGACCAGCTGCCCCGCAGCCAGGAGGCCAGTGACAGGGTGACTCTGTGGATGGCGGTCATACGGTGCGCCAGGAACCTGCGGGCGGAAGTGAATGTATCACCTGCTGAACAGGTTCAATTGTCGATTATTGCTGACGCCGCAGACCGCGAAAAGTTGAGGGAGGCCCGGCGTCATTTCTCGGAGTTAGCCGGAGTAAAAGAACTGCATTTGATGGATGCCAGCAGTTCTCCCCCGGAAAAGGCCCTGGTAGATGTGGTTGGTAACATGCGTGTGGCGCTTCCTCTTGAAGGAGTGGTCGATCTACAGCAGGAACGACAGAGATTGGAGAAGAAACTTGAGGATTCGCTACGCATGTTACAAAGATCTCGCAATAAGCTGAACAATGAGCAGTTTGTAACTAAGGCCCCGGATGAAGTTGTCGAACAGGAAAAGGAAAGGCTGCAGGATGCAAAGGACCAGGTAGAGAACCTCCGCAGCCGGATCAAGCAAATAAGCGGCTGATGGGGTTGCTGCAGGAAGTGCGCTGTGGTTAGGAGAAATGAGCATTGAGATGTCCTGCCCGGGTGGGTGGTTTCTTCCCATCGTCTGTCCGGGTGGGATTAGGAGCGATAAGCGTGCGTAGAAAACTGAATTACGAAGTCCTCTCCCCGCGGGAGGCTGGAATCGAAGTTCACAACCTGGTTAGGTCCGATGGCGAGACTGACCGAAAGCGTCTGACGGTGGAAGTTTGCCATGATAGAGACAGCATTGAACTACTGCTGCTGCGTGGATTCTGCCCAACTGGTGGTTACGATCTGCAGATTCTGGACGTCTCGGTCAGCAGCGAAAGTGAGCCAGCGGAAGTGTCAGTGCTTGTGAACATGATTGATCCACGGTCAGAGGATATGGTGACTATGGCCTTTACCAGGCCTGCCAAGGTGGTTCGTTTGTCCAGCGATCAGCTGCCTCAAAAAGAGGAGCTGTTGATCACCGTGCGAGATTCGGAATCACGTCTGTTGGCGAAAGAGCTTCTGCGCCAATGACCTCAGGCGTGAACTTGGGGGGGAGCAGAGATGAACCGTCGTTCCCGGGGCAGAGGGAACCGATCCGTGCTGCCGCTTATCGCAGTTTTTGCTGTGCTGGCGGCGATAACTGTAGCTGCTGGATATATGGGAGGACAAT
>PUMD01000049.1 GCA_003551215.1 Clostridia bacterium
TAACCTATCAGGGCACCGAGGACCCGCCCGAATGGCTGCCCCCGAGCGGCGGCGGTGGCGATGCCACCGCGTGGGAGACACTGACCGAATTTTTCCTTTCGGAGGACGTGACAAGCGCGAACCCGCAAGAAATGTTCTTTCCCAACGGTGCGCAGGCTCTACGCCTGACCGTCGAGCGCAGTTTTCCCGGCAACTCGATCACCCCCGCGACCCTGTTCAACCAGCTACCCGCCGCCAGCCATCGGCATGATGAAGGATACGGCACCATCGTGCGCAGCCCGTGGGATGGTGTTGCCCTTCTGCATGTGAGCGGCAGCGGCAACCTCGCATCCCGCGCATATCGCTACGTGTTGACACTGCACCGCGACAACGACCTGAATATATGGCACGGGCATAGCGTGTTGATCGCCAATCATGGCCGCACAGCCATGCAGCCCATGCTGTTAATCAACCTGCCGACCGACCCGCTCACCGAGTTCCGCATCTATCCGTATTTCGTGGGGCCGATGGAAGCGGGCCACCGCATCAAGCTTGAGCGCGACGCCTAAAGGAAGCCACCCCATGCCCAACGACACCCCTAGCGGCGCGAGCCTGCTTTTCAATCGCCAGCCCGCACCCGGCATAATCGACCGCGTGAACACCGTGATCGACCTATGGGACGACCCATGCCGCGGCCCGTGGTGGATATACGCGCAAACCGCTTGGCCCGCAGCTCTGGAGGCGTTCGGCCTGCTGCTGGGAACGAACGCCACCCAAGTCGCGCGCGGCTATTTCCGCCCGCGCGGCGTCGTGCGGCGGCGGCATGGCGGTTTCGTACCGCGCCGCCTGCGCGGCTTGCCGCCTTTCGCCGATGTAGGCAACGAGATCGGCAAGCGCCTGCCCGGCGCGCAACAGTTGCGGGGGCGCAAAGTCTCCAACGGCGTCCAGACCCTGTGGCGCATCGATGGAGGGATGCAACGCGCACTCAACGCATGGCTTCTCGTCGAAGCGGGCAGCCTGTTCGCCTATCGCTGGACCACTGGCATTTACGAGACGCGGTTTTGCCAAGAGCAGCTCCGCGCACGCGGGAAGCGCGGCCTCACCAACCTTGGCGCAATCGCGCCCGCAGGATGGTATGGTTTTACGAGTGCCGTTGAGTATCTCGAAAACGGGATGAGCGGTGCCGAACCCGGCAACAGCTTCAACTATTCAGGCGGACGCATGAAATGCGTTTTCGCTTGGCCGGTGCGGAACTTTCAGGACACGACCACCACCGTCGAAGCCGCTTGGGCGATCAGCAGCAGCGCCAACATATATCCCGGCAGTTACACGAGCATCACGCTCGGCCCGCACGAAACCGGCAGCCTGCTGTCAGTCGCGGACGTGCCGCCCGGCTGGACCGCGCAGCCCATACGCCGCACCTCGGCGAACATCGAGGGGAACGGAGACGTGGACATGATTGCGCGCGGTGAGAATGTTCAGGTGGGATGACAGCCACGCACGCACGGCCCCGCCCCATAGAAAAGGGGCAGCCACACGAGCCGCCCCTTTCCCCCCATGATCTCGCCCTGTGGGTCCAATGGGACCATCGGCACGGAGAACAGCACCCTTGCTATGCACTGAGAACACCCTAGTCAAGATTGAACCGCACCGGCTGACCGCGGCACCCATGCGCTGCAAGCGATGGACCTGTGAAATCTGCGCGCCGATGAACACGAAGGAGCTCAAGCGCAAAGCCCGACGCGGCGCGCCCACCACCTTTCTCACGCTGACCGTTAACCCCAACAGCTACGAGGGGCCGCACGAGCGCGCCGAAGCGCTGAAAGGCGCATGGCGTAAGGTGGTCCGCCGCATCAAGAAGCAATACGGATATGCGCAGCTTCCATATCTCTGCGTTTTCGAGCGCACGAAAGCCGGAGAGCCACACCTGCATATCATGTGCCGCGTCCGCTGGATCGGGCAGCAATGGCTATCGGACCAGATGCGCCGCGAGATCGACGCGCCGATTGTGGACGTGCGCCGCATCCGCAGCGCCCGGCGCGCCGCAGCTTATGTCGCGAAATACGTCGCGAAGGCCCCCGAGAAATGGCAGGGCTGCAAACGATGGTGGCGTGCCAAGTGCTACGATATCCCGCAGGACGGGGACGACCCCGAACCCGGGAGCCAAGTGCACGAATGGCTGATACGGCACATGCGCGCCGAGATGCTTGTGCAGCTATGGGCGATGGACGGATGGCGGATCGAGCACGCCGGGTTCTCGTATGTGATGCGCCCCCCGCTTGGCGGCGCGCGCGAACCCCCGCCGCCGGGGTCGGCCCCGCCATGAGAGGGGGGGAGAGCATGTTGGCCGGGTCTTTTTGCTCGGCGACCAGCGCGGGAACCGCGCGGGCTTCGGCGTTTCACGCCTCGTTGCCTTGGCCTTCCGCGGGAAGTCCAAGGCAATTCCCACGCTGGTCGCCGAGCAAAAAGCCCCTGCGGAGTACAGAAACCCGAGCAGGGTTGATGTACGGAGGAGGGAGGAAAAGAGAGATAGGGGGGCATGACCCCCCTTCACCCCCCCAAGAATAGCCTCTCACCCCACCATTTCAGAGCTGACAGAGGGGCCGGGCACCGGTTCACTTGATCCCCTACAGAAGAAATCGACATAGGTAGGTTGAACGGCACATCGGCGTAATGGGTTAAGCAAGCGCCGCACATCGGCGCAGCTCAACACCCGGCGACAGCTCAGTACCCGCTTACCTACGACCCGCCCAGTTTGCCGCCCGGCTCCCTCTCCGTGTCAACCCGGCGCTGCCGGGTTCCCCTCAGCCCGACAAGCGGGCTTCGGTGACACGCGGTCGCCGCGCGTCAATCTGGCCGTGCCGCAGGATCGCGGCGAACACCAACCGAAAGGACAATCACCCATGGCCTACCTCATGGAAATTCGCGTTGTCACGACAGATGGCCACATCGAGCTTTACGGCAGGACCTTCAGGAATCTGGACGGTGCAAAACTCATCGCCGAACGGGATTTCATCGAGTGGCAGCACGCAGACAATGTCCGCCGCGTCAGTGTCAAACTCACCGAACTCAAAGGCCACTGGCAGAGCGACGGCATACAGGACTTCTGACAATCAGACACAAATACCGGAGCCGCCCCCGCGTTGGGGCGGCTTCACACGCAACCCAATCTGTGCCAGCGTCAGCCGCGCGCAACCGAAAGGAGAACTCAGACATGACCGCAACCGACTTTGCCAGCGAAGCACAAGCCGCACCCTATCAGGACGCGATCCGCGAAATCTTCGTCCACTACACCGCCACCGAGGAAGGGATCGACTTCTCGATGCGCGATGTTGCCGACTGGCACAAAGAAAAGGAATGGCTCACAACCGGCTATCACTACCTCATCCGGCTAGATGGCCGGGTTGAACCCGGCAGGCCGGAAGACAAGCAGGGCGCGCACGTGAAAGGCCGCAACGAGGGAACCCTAGGCATCGTCTATGTGGGCGGTTTGATCCGGTCCGGCGATGACCTCATCCCCGGAAACACCATGACCGACCGTCAGGAGGAAGCGTTGATCGACCTGCTCGATGATCTGCAAATCCGCCATCCGAACGCCACCATCAAAGGCCACAATGACGTGGCAGGGACACCTTGCCCCGGCTTCAATGTCACCGACTGGCTGGACGCAATCGACGAAGCCCGCCCCTCGCAGTTGCCCGCAACGAGCGATGTGAAGAGAATTGTTCGCGTCGTCGCCGCTATCATCCGCAAGGGCCGCAAGCTCTTTCGATAAACGAGGCCCACCATGCCCTACGACGAAGAAACAAACGAAACAAACAAGCATGACCCCCCGCCGCCCGACACAAAGCGCCGTAACCAGAGGCGCGCCACCACCGCCGAGATCGCCGCCTTCATTACAGCGGCATCGACGTTGATCGAGACGCTTACAGGAAAGGACGCACCCGAAATGCCGCCGGATATGATCGACGAACTCGCCCGCACCCCGTGGCCGGAATACATTTTGCCGGTCGCAACGCTGACCTGCATCGGCATCGCGCTGTATCTGCGCGCGAGATCAGACGATGCCTGAACCGTTTGTCATCCCCAAACATACAACCCGCATCGAGATCGACCGGGCGGTGTCCCGCTTCCGATACTTTCACGCCATCATCGAGCCGAACGGGCAGATCAGTTACTTGCACCGCCACCTCGGAGCAATCCTCGGAGTTGCCACGGAGCAGGGCCGGAAAGACTGGCTATTGCACGACGCACGCACGATGTGGCATGTTCGGCTCGTGCAATCCGCACGGTTGTAAGGAACTGACCAATGGCGAAACTCACTGGCGCTCTGATGAGCATGGGAGCACGCGGGCAGATCGGGAAGGCGCTGACCGTTTCCCGGTGGAGGGGCATCGCATATGCGAAAAGCTATAGCGTGCCCTCGAACCCGCGCACGCAGAAGCAGCAATCGACCCGCACCACGTTCTCGACGCTCTCGGCTGTCTGGAAGGGCGCGCCCGAGATCCTGCGCGCCCCGTGGAACGAATTCGCGCGCAATCGCTCGTTTCTGCCCCGCAACGCCATCATCGGGCAGAATATCAGGGCCATGCGTGGCGAGGCCGACATGAGCGACTTCGTCGGCTCGCCTTCCGCCCTCGGAGGCGCGGCCCTTCTCGGGGTCACCGCAACCCCCGGTGACGGCTCGATCACCGTCGAGCCGGAAGCCCCGGACCCGGACACCGGCTGGACGATCAAGCGCGCCGTCGCCGTCGCGATCCCCAACGGGAACCCTTCGGAACCCCTCAAGGGGCCGATCCGCAGCGGCAGCGCCGATGCCGACCCGTGGGAATTCGAGATCGACGGCCTCGAGAACGATCAGGAATACGTCGTCAGCGCGTGGCTCGAATGGGAGCGCCCAGACGGGAAGACCGCGTTCGGCGCGAGCGTCAACGCCAACGCCACGCCCACCGCGTAACGTGGCCAAGGCTGACGATACCAAACTGACCCCCGCAGCGGCAGCGTTGCGGGGGAATATCATTATCGACACCTATCGCGGACAGGTCCGAATTCGCTCATGGCCCAAGCCGCGAGGCAAGGCCAAGAGCGCCGCCCAGCAGGTCGCACAGGATTTGTTTTATTGGCGCGCGCGCGTTGCCAAGCACGCCGACGAGCGGCAGATGCATTTCGCCCGCACCATCACGCCCGGCAGCGGATGGATGCCCCGCGATGTAATCATGTCCCTCATGGCGGGCCGGTTCTTCTCGCGGATAGTCACGGAACAGGGAGTCATCTACAGCATGTCGTTTATCGCCCAGGTATCCGAAGCGCTCGACGCAATCACCCAGCAGCCCGGCACCCTGCTATGGCGCAGCGAAGACCGGTGGCACCCGATACCACCCGGCACGCCCGGCAACGTGCTAACCTATCAGGGCACCGAGGACCCGCCCGAATGGCTGCCCCCGAGCGGCGGCGGTGGCGATGCCACCGCGTGGGAGACACTGACCGAATTTTTCCTTTCGGAGGACGTGACAAGCGCGAA
>PUMD01000115.1 GCA_003551215.1 Clostridia bacterium
ATAACTAGCATACAGGTGTCGGGCAGCCGGCCGCTTGCCCGCCGATTGATGGATGTTGCGTCAGCCAACTGATAAGCAAGTAAAAATGAATAAATCTGAGTCTATCAGCCCCAGCATCGACGGTCGTCGAGGCTGGGGCTGATTTGCAGAAATTTCAATGCAGGGGATGACTGCCGGGGCGTGGCACCCGGTGGGATGCGAGCGGTTCCTGCAGCACTTCCTTCAGACGTCGGTGTTCGTCGATCGGGGGCAGGCATTCTGCACCCCGGCATACAAGGGCCTGCGGTGCGTGCACCCGGCGGTTTCTGGTCACCTGTACCACTGCGTGTCTCTGGGGTGCCTCCCGGGCCGCATCGAGCAGCTGGCGTCCCTTTTCGGCGTCAGTTTCGTTTTCTGTAACCGGAAGGACCAGCCGGACATGAGGGGCGGGCTGATACAGCTCCCGGTGAATGGCCAGCCACAGCGCTCCGGCCAGCCCGGAAGCGGCCGCGTGGTTGGCGGTTGACATCAGGCACTTTTCTGCTTCTGCGTGCAGCCTGGGTTTTTCGCTCAGGACTGCTATCTTGTGCAAAAACAGCGCTGCCCGGCAGTTTTCGTCCAGGGCCAGACGGCGGTGACGCAGGCGGCCTACCTGCTGGTTTTTTTGTGGCGATGAATCAAAAAAGCCTCCTGCAGGGGCTGCTAGTCTGTCCTGCATCACCCTGAGCATGGCGTCAGCCCAACGCAGGTACTTTTCCTCGGCAGTGATACTGTAGGCATCAAGAGATGCCAGGCCGAACTCGACCAGGTCACCAAGCACTCCCGGATTGCCAGGTGCGCTGCCGTCGTGATAGTGAAACAGACCCAGATCCTCGTGGGCGCACAGTTGGTGGGCCTCCTGGAGAGCTTTAAGCCCCCGGCGCAGATATTCTTCATTACGGGTTACCGAAAAAGCGGTGAGGTGCGCAGCTGCCATCCGTGCATTGACATCGCTGTACAGTGTTTTGTCCACCTGCGGAACATTACTGGATCCTTTCTGATAATAGGATTCATCGGCGTCCTGACTGCCGTAGAAGAAGCCCTTATCCGACAGCAGATGCTCCTCTGACCAGCCGAGGGTTTTGCTGGCGGCCTCATGCCAGCGGTTCTTACCCAGCGCCTGAGCTGCGCGCAGGTAAACCTCGATCAGTACCGCGTTGTCCATTCCCATTTTTTCAAAGTGAGGGGTGGACCAGTCCCTCCTGGTGGCATAACGGAAAAAGCCTCCGCGGCGGGAGTCGAATATTTCTCCCTGCAGCATACCGTCGAGGGTGCTGTGCAGCATCTCCCGGTGAAGCGCAGAGGGGTCATCACGTTCGGCGGAGCCAACCAGAAACTCCAAAGCACCCAGCCAGGGGAATTTGGGCTCGTAGGCTGGAGGTGAGCCAAAACCTCCGAACTGACGGTCGTAGCTGGCGTCTATCTGCTCTGATATCGCCTCCATGATTGGCTCAGCATCGAAAAAAGGTGGGTGCTGCTGGGGGGCGGTCGTAGCCTGCTGTTTCTGCCTCTGCACCTGCTTTTCGGTTTTCTTGTTCATCTGTTCAGCATTGGCATCGTAGAAACGTACGACTTCGCGCATCAGGCCCAGCAGGGGGTCAGGTGGCAGGTAGGTGGCGCCGGTGATGAGTGTGCCTGCGGGAGTGAGAAAAGCAGTCGTCGGCCAGCCGCCCATATTGTAGCGGGCGTTGATCTCCGGGCGCCGGTCGGTATCTACCCGTATGGGCACGAGATTTTCATTGATGTACTGGATGATTCTCGGGTCAGAATACGCGTTTTCATCCATGACGTGACACCAGTGGCACCAGACGCCCGAAATGGATAGAAGAACGGGGCAGTCGCGCTCACGGGCGAGGGCGAAGGCATCTTCGCCCCAGGTCTGCCAGTCTATCTCATCTGCACGGTGTTCTCCGGGGGAAAAGCGTGGCTCAGACATGGTAGCACTCCTTCTTTTCAGTAATTCTGCATCTTTGTTCCTATTGTGGTGTTTTAAGATGACTGGCATTCGTGCAGATACGGATGGCAGGACGAAACCCGATAGCGAACAGAGGTCGCTGTCTTTTGCTTTGAGGACGGATGGGATGGCCGGTGAGGGCAGACTTCATGCACAGAAAACAGGACGCGATCAGACTATTTGGAGGTATAGGCAGGTGCACCAGCCGGCGGATATCGGGTTGAAGCGTTCACACTCATGCAGTCTGGTTTTTTACCTGGTATCTTTTTCTTGGTGTTTTCGATGTTTCTTACTGTGACGGTACGCCTTCTTAAGATGAGTGTTGATCTTGCGGATGTGCCGCATGAAGCACTCCACTTCTTCGGTTGGCATATCCTCGGTGGCCTGTGCTACCAGCTCGCGCCTTCGTCTCAGCACCTCCCGCACCGCTTCTCTGCCTCTGTCGGTGATCTCGACCTGTACCATCCTTCGATCTTGTTTGCCTCGCCTTCGCTCAACCATGTTCTCTTCGGTAAGGCCATCCACCAGTGAAGTAAGAGTGCTCCGGCTGAGGTGGATCGCATTCCTCAGTTCACCCATGCTCATTTCTTCTTTCGACAGGTGCAGCAGAATGAAGAATCGGGAGAGACTGAGGCCCATCTGGCGGAGGATCCGCTTGGTGAGAATATGCATCGACCTGCTGAGGTTCATAAGCTGCCCTTCCAGCTGGACTATCTCGGAGTTTTGGTCTGTACTGTTCATGGTACTCCCTTCTACCCTGCGTGCTGACAGCCCGGACCATTGCGCAGAAATTTACTTTTGCATACGGAAGAGAATCCGCAAATATTAGTTCGCTTATCTAATTGTATGCTGCGCAAAGTATCACTGTCAAATGCTCCGCAAATGTCCGGAGGAGTCATGAAGGGTCGGCTAAATGTGACGGGCAGCTTCGGTGAGAAAATCGCGGCACACCCGGTGAAGTCGCGAAATGCGCGTGTATATCCGGCGAAGTTGTTCCCGGCCGGAGTCAGTCAGGCGGTAGACCCGGACTGGAGGGGAAGATTCTCTCATTTGCCATTCGGAGTCCAGGAGGTCGCGCTCCTCCAGTGAGGCGAGATGCCGGTAGATTGTTGTCTGATGGGGAACTGAATGCGAGACTTCTTCCAGCTTCTGAGCCAGGGCATACCCGTGCAGGGGACCCCTGGATAGAAACAAAAGCAGCCATCCTTTCAGCAGGTCTTCGGACAGACCATGTGAATTACGCCCGCCCGCATCCGTGCCCGTTGATTCCCCGTCACCAGGAAAGTGGGAAGACATTCTATCTCCTTTCGCCTGCGGCCGGTATACGGCTGCACAGATTGGCTTTCGATGATGAATTCTATGTCTGCTTCCGATTTCCTGCCCGACGGAGTGCATGTACAGGGCATCATCTTTGCCAGGCAGCGGACAGAGGAGCCAGGTGTGCCCCTCTGCCGGCAGTAAAATGGTGCTTCCCTATTAATCAACCCCGAGGTCCCGAAGCAGGGTCCAGCCCCTGCGTCGGATCCGTTCGGCCTCGATTGTAGTGAAGACCTGCTCACGGCAGTTGGCCAGGTCGTCGTTGAGGATCATATAGTCGTATTCTTTGGCATGACGTAGCTGCTCGCGGGCATTTTCCAGCCGTGCTGAGAGGTTTTCTTCTGGTGACCGGCGTATTATCCGCCGCCGCAGTTCTTCGAGGCTCGGTGGCAGCAAGAAGATGGATACCACCTGATCGGGGTACCGCTTGCGGTATTTGGTGTGGCCCTTGTAGTCCAGTTCAATGATACGGTCCTGGGTCAGTCCCTCAAATACGTCGGAAGGAGAACCGTAGTAGTAGTCGTCGTAGACGCGTTCATACTCAAAGATCTCGCCGCAGTCGAACTTGCGCATAAATTCATCTTCATCGACAAAATGGTAATCAATGCCCTCTGCTTCGCCGGGCCGGCGGTCACGGGTGGTGTAATTGACCACTTTGGTAAAGCCAGCTATGTTCTGCACAACGGATGATATTATGGTGCCCTTTCCTCCGCCGGAAGGCCCGCTTATTATCAGCAGAAAGGGGGGACGCCTTCCACCCTGGGGCATATCAGCTCCTCCTTTCGCTGGCCGCATCTTATGGTGTCGTTACCATGAAGTGTATGTCAACGGGCCGCCCGGGGGCAACAGAAAAGGGGCGACCCGCCCCACCGTCAACGCAGCTGCCAGTCAAAAAACGTCCAGACCTGCGCCTGGTCGGTGATCATCTTGCTGAGTGGTTTTCCTGCACCGTGTCCGGCTTTCGTCTCCACTCTGAGCAGCACCGGATCTTCTGAAGCGGTTGCCTCCTGCAACAGGGCGGTCATCTTGCGCGCGTGCATGGGGTGCACGCGGGTGTCCGATTCTGCAGTGAACAGAAAGACCGGTGGATATTCCTCTCCTTTTTCGACGTTGTGATAAGGGGAGTACTTGTAAAGCCACTCAAAGGCGTCAGGATCATCGGGTGAGCCGTACTCGTGAGTCCACAGGGCGGCTATGAGGAAGCGGTGAAACCTCAACATATCCAAAAGAGGCACTCCGCAAGCCACTGCCCCGAAGAGCTCTGGTCTTTGGGTCATTGCTGCACCCACCAGCAGCCCCCCGTTGCTCCGGCCGGTTATGCCCAGCTGCTCTGAGGTAGTATAACCCTTTTGCATCAGGTACTCTGCAGCAGCGCAGAAGTCATCGAATACGTTTTGCTTGCAATGCATCATTCCTTCGCGGTGCCACCGTTCGCCGTACTCACTGCCGCCCCGCAGGTTGGCCAGGGCGTATATGCCCCCGTCCTGCATCCAGGGAATCTGGGCGGGAGAGAAGGCAGGAGTGCGGCTTATGTTGAATCCGCCGTATCCAGTCAGCACGGTCGGGCGTGGCTCTCCGGGTTCTATATCTGCCCGGTGCACTATGAACATCGGCACCTGCGTGCCGTCCTTCGACCGGTAAAACACCTGCCTGATCTGGAAATCGTCGGGGTCTACCGGCTGTTCACTGCACATTATCTGCTGCGGCTGCGTATCGTCGGCGTCCAGGCGATAGATCACCGGAGCCCGCAGAAAGGACTGAAAGGAAAAGTAGATCCTGTCTCCTGACTCATCCGCATCAAGGAAATAGATGCTTCCCCGTTCAGGCAGGTCTGCTTTTCCTTTTGCGCCGTCATCGGGGTCAAAAACAAAAAGGCGGTACGTGGCGTCCCGCAGGGCAGTGACCGCCAGCCTGCTGCCGGCCGGCACCATCTGCTGAAGAACCAGCTGCTCATTTTCTGGTAATACTTCACGCGGCTGCAGGGCAGGATAGGACAGGTTTACCGCAAGAATGCGGTAATTGGGCGCCTGCCAGTTGGTCAGCAGATACAGGGTTTCGCCGGTGATATGACCGGTGAAGAGGGCGTCATGTCCTTTTACCACCGGGAAGATTTCACCATCTTCTTCCCTGCGCACGAAAATATCGCTGCGGCTCCATCCGTGATTGACGGTGATAAGGAGGTGCCGGCCATCATCGGACATCCTCAGCTGGTACATCTCCGTTTTGTCCCGGCCTTCTCCGAAAATCAGCGGGTCTCCGGCAGGGTCATCGCCCAGTCGGTGATGATAGACCTGACGATGGTAGTTTTCCTCACCCTCCGGAACATCTCCGGGCTGCGGGTAACGCGTGTAGTAAAAACCATCGGCGCCCTTCTGCCACGCTATGCTGGCTCCACGGGTGCGTTGTATCTCATCGGGCAGGTGTTTTCCGCTTTTGACTTTTACCACGTACAGGGTGCTCCACTCATTGCCGTGCTGTGAAAGACCGTAGGCAACCAGGCTGCCGTCGGGTGAGGGGTACCACCAGTCCAGGGCTACCAGCCCCTGCTCATCGGCTGAGTTGGGGTCGACCACAACCCGGCTGCTGCTGCCGTCAGGGTCGGCGACGCAAAGCACCGGCTGATCCTCTCCCGGGCGGTGGTGAAGGTAAAACAGGTGTTCTCCGTGGATCTGCGGCGACCCAACCTTTTCAGTATCCAGCAAAGCTCCGAGGCGTTTTTGGTATTCACAGTAGGCGGGCAGCTGATCGAAGACTTCTCTGGTGCGGCGGTTATGCAGCCTGGTCCACTGCCTGGTATCCTCCGAATCATCCTCCTCAAGCCACCTGTATGGATCAGTTACCTCGCGACCGTGGAGTTCGTCGGCGACCTCCCTGACCGGAGTGGCAGGCGGCGGGGGAATGTCGATTCTGTCGCTGCAACACATGTCAATCGCTCCCTCCCAGTAGCTAGTGCTGACTGAACCAGCCATACATTGTTAATTTTTCGATGAGCGCTCAAAACCCTGCTCGGAAGGGCCATATCAGTCTCCTGCTGATAATCGCTGCGGAGAGGTAGCACGGATCCGACAGAAAACGCAGGATGTTTGGGTTGGCGTGTGGAAATACGTTTCTCGGGGTGCTACATTAGCGATTATGCGCTATCAGGAATCAGGTCAAGTCGGAGCAGAAGCGGACGAGATGGAGGGATACAAAATGCTGGCAATAACAAACGCCGACCTGTGGACTGTCAGTGACGGCCGTATAAAGGATGGAATCGTATTGATGGCCGACGGCAAGATAACCGCCGTCGGCGACGATGTTGCCGTTGCTGATGAGGCCAGGATAATCGATGCAGGCGGGCGCCCGGTTACCCCCGGGATTATAGAGGCGCATGCCCACGTCGGTATCAACGAGCAAGGGGTTGGACGGGAAGGCAGGGATGGAAACGAATCGACCCACCCGGTGACGCCTAATGTGCGGGCTATTGACGCAATAAATCCGCGCGATGATGCTTTCCGTGAGTTCCGGGAGGCGGGTATTACCTGTGCACTGGTTCCTCCCGGAAGCGGCAACCTCATCGGAGGAGTGTCTGCCGTGGTGAAGTGTAGGGGTGATGTTGCTGACGAGATGGTAATCGATGCCGAGGCGGGCATGAAGGCGGCCCTGGGCGAAAACCCCAAGGGTGCCTACGGACGGCGCCAGAACCGAGCGCCCTCTACCCGCATGGGCAGTGCAGCCATGATGCGCGAAGCTCTGGAGAAGGCGCGCCGTTATATGCGCAAAAAGGACAAAGCCGAGGAGGAAGACAAGTCCGGGCCCAAATTCAACGCTAAACACGAGGCCTTGATACCGGTGCTGAGGGGTGAGATGCCGCTGAAAGTTCACTGCCACCGGGCAGACGACATAGTAACGGCAGTTCGCATCTGCAACGAATTCGACCTTGAATACACCCTCGAGCATGTCACCGAAGGTGACCACGTGGCTGACTTTTTGGCCGAACACGGTTCTCGCTGCGGCATAGGCCCCACCCTCAAGTATGGCTCGAAGGTGGAAAATCGCGAGCGGGATTTTCGCACTCCGGTGAAGCTGGCCGAAAGCGGCGTTCCCTTCTGCCTGATAACTGATCACCCGGTGATTGCCGGACAGTTTTTGCCCATAACTGCCGGACTGGCCGTGTCGTGGGGTATGGATTACGACACCGCCCTGCGTTCGATTACCCTTTCAGCAGCCGAACACATAGGCATGGCTGACCGCCTGGGCTCCCTGCAGCCGGGCAAGGACGCTGATGTGGTGGTCTGGTCGGATGATCCGCTGGACTACTCTGCTTTCGCTGATTACACCATAATCGACGGAGAAATCGTACACGAAAGAGAGGTGTAACCGTGCGCGCTTACGTCAATGCGAAATTCTACCCGGTTGATGCCCCTCCCATCGAAGAAGGGGCAATGCTCATTGCCGATGGCCAGATAGCGGATATAGGGCAGGACATTGACATTCCCACCGATGCGGAGCTGGTTGATCTCACCGGAAAGGTGGTGCTGCCCGGCTTCGTGGATGCGCACAGTCACGCGGGCATCTGGGGTGATGGCGAGGGCAGGGCATCCTACGATGGAAATGAAAGGCCCGGTCCCATTACCGCCGAGGTCAGCGCGCTGGACGCAGTCAATCCCCATCAGCAGAGCTTTGCCAGCTGTCGTCAGGGGGGAATAACTTCAGCTCAGATCCTTCCGGGTTCCGGCAACGTCATATGCGGAGTGGGGCTGGTGTGCAAGAGTTACGGAAAGACGGCCGACGACATGGTAATGCGCTTTCCCAGCGGCCTCAAGGGAGCCCTGGGGGAAAACCCCAAGGGGTCTGAGCCCAGGACGCGTATGGGCACGGCCGCGCTGATACGGGAGTACTTCGCCAAGGCGGCCGAGTACATGCAGAAAGCAGAAAAAGCCGGGGAAAATGGGGGTCCCGATACCGATTTCGGCCTGGAAAATGCCTGCCGGGTTCTGCGTTCGGAGATACCTTTCCGGGTGCACGCCCACCGGCATGATGACATCGCCACTGCGGTGCGGCTGTGCGAGGAGCTGGATGTCGGGTACACCATCGAACACTGCACCGATGGGCACCTGATTGCCGAATTTCTCGGCACGCGCGGTGCTTCTGTGCACCTGGGTCCGGGGCTTTCCAGCCGCGGCAAAGTGGAGACCTTCAACCGGAACCCCGCCAACCCCGCCATCCTGCATGAGGCCGGCGCCAAAATATCTCTGATGACCGACCACCCGTTTTTGCACGCCCGGCATTTGATGGCCTATGCGGGGGTGGCTCACAAGTACGGCCTGCCGCTGGAGGCGACGCTGCGGGCCATAACCCTTAACCCGGCCGAGTCACTGGGCGTGGCAGACCGGGTCGGTTCGCTGACGTCCGGCAAGGATGCTGATTTCGTGGTGCTCGCCGGTGAGCCCTTCAGCTATCGTTCGCCTGTGCTGGCCACTTACGTCAATGGTGAGAAAGTCTACACCCGCCCAGAGTACTGAGCGGTGAATCCTACCGGAAAGAGGGGGAGATTCATGCGAGCGATTGTAAATGCCAGATTACATCCGGTCTCAGCACCGGTTATCCCCGATGGAGTCCTGCTGATTGATGAAGAAGGAAAGATAGTGGAGATAGGAGACGATGTCCGGGTTACGGAGACTGCCGAGGTGATTGACGCACGGGGCCGGGATGTAACTCCAGGCATCATCGAGGCGCACTGCCATGCCGGAGTATCAGAGGAGGGGATCGGCTGGGAGGGCAGCGACGGCAACGAAGCCACCAGTCCGGTGACCCCGGAGGTGCGGGCGATAGATGGTGCCAACCCCGAGGATAAGGCCTTTTCTGCCTTCCGGGCCGCCGGGGTGACAGCAGCCCAGATAATGCCGGGCAGTGCGAACATAATCGGTGGAGAGCAGTTTGCCGTCAAGTCGCGAAAAGCGGCAGTGATAGAGGACATGGTGCTGGCCCATCCCACCGGGATGAAGGCCGCGCTGGGAGAAACCCCCAAACGAGTCTACGGTGACAAAAAGGGACCATCCACCCGGATGGGCAACGCTGCCGTCATGCGCCGCTGGCTGAAGAAAGCCTGCGAGTATGCCGAGAAGATCGACAGCGCCGAGGAACCCTCCGATGAGCCCAAGTTCGACATGAAGCTGCAGGCGCTTGGTCCGATTATCCGCGGCGAGATGCCTCTCCGGATTCACGCTCACCGGGCCGATGATCTGGCCACTGCCGTGCGGATTGCCGAGGAGTTCGGCATCGATTTCACCCTGGAGCATACCACGCAGGGAGAAAAAATAGCTGACATGCTTGCAGAAAAGGATATCTACTGCTCGGTGGGGCCGTCGATGGTGGCAGAGGCAAAGGTGGAGATGAGGGGCAATGACTTCGACACTGCAGTCAGGCTGTGGGAAGCCGGGGTGCATTTCTGCCTGACCAACGACCACCCCGTGGTGCACGCCCGCTACCTCCGGGCAGCTGCCGGCCTGCTTTGCGCCTGGGATGTTCCGGCCCGGTCTGCGCTCAGCAGCGTCACCCTGTGGGCTGCCGAGCACGTCGGTGTTGACGACCGGGTAGGCTCCCTGCAGCCGGGCAAGGACGCCGACGTGGTTATCTGGTCGGGAGACCCTCTGGATGCGAGAACCTTCGCTGACTGCACGCTGATCGACGGACAGATCGTCTTCGAAAGGGAGTGAGACTGGATGCTTGCGATAATCAATGCCCGCCTTTACACCGGTGAGGGCGAGGTGTTTGAAGATGCCCAGATCCTGATGGAGGATGGCAAGATCACCGCCTTCGGGGACGACGTGACGGTTCCATCCGAGGCGGAAGTCATAGATGCGAATGGAGCCCCGGTTACTCCCGGACTGGTTGAGGCCCACGGGCACGTCGGTGTGAGTAATCAGGGAATTGGCTGGGAGGGCAGCGATACAAACGAGGCAACAGACCCGGTGACCTCCCAGGTCAGTGCGCTGGACGGGATCAATCCGGAGGAAAGGGGCTTTCGCGATTTTCTGCGGGGCGGCGTGACCACAGTGCAGGTCATGCCCGGCAGCGCCAACATCATCGGGGGTGAGGCCGTCACCATCAAGAGCAAGCCGACCTCAGTGGTGGACGACGTGGTCCTGCGCCGTTGGACCGGCATGAAGGCCGCCCTGGGGGAGAACCCCAAACGCGCCTACGGCCAGCGCAAAAAGTCCGCACCCATGACCCGGATGGGCTCGGCTGCGCTGCTTCGCGAGTGGCTGCGCAAGGCCCGCGATTACCATGACGACTCAGGGGACGCAGAAAACGGAGAAACGGACAGCTGTTCGGAGGATAGTGACGGGGGCAAATATGATGCGAGACTGGAGGCCTTGGCAGGAGTGATTCGCGGTGAAGTACCCCTGCGGATTCACGCCCACAGGGCTGATGATATCGCTACCGCCGTCCGCATCGCCGAAGAGTTCGGCATCGATTACTCCATAGAGCACTGCACCCAGGGGTTTAAACTGCCTGAGTTTTTGGCCAAACGAGGTGTATCTTCCGCGGTGGGGCCCTGCCTGTCCAGGGAATCGAAGGTGGAGCTGGAAGACGTCGGGTTTGATACCCCGGTCGCCCTGCACAAAGCAAAGGCTGCCTTCTGTCTGACCACCGATCACCCGGTGGTTCGAGTCATGTACCTGAATATGATAGCAGGTATGGCTTCGGCTGAAGGAATCGGCGACGATGCGGCCCTGCGCGCCGTTACCCTGGCGGCAGCCGAACACATAGGCGTGGATGACCGGGTGGGCTCAATACGGCAGGGGAAGGATGCCGATGTTGTCATCTGGACAGGAGACCCGCTTGACGGCCGCAGCTTTGCATCACGGGTGATAATAGATGGAGAAGTAGTCTACGAAAAAGGCGCGACGGGCTGAAGCGCCTCATTTCAGCGGGGCCCGCCGGCCGGCGGGCCCCGCACCCTGCTGCAATACCTGGTCAACTGGCAGTCAGCAGCGCTATTTTTCCTCGATGCTGCTTATCAACCATATTCCACCCTCGCCCTCGCGCGCGGGCTGTATCATTTCCATGACATACTCCCTGCCGTTTCGTCGGACGAGTACTTCTGCACGCCCTTGGGCCTCATCTATCAATTCCAGCTCATCCTCTGCGGTCAGCCCGACCATGCGTCCGTCGAAACGGGCGGCCTGCAGCGGGTCGGTCCGGAAGGTCTCGATACCCTCGTCAGCCCGCTGCTGAAGCCACTCAGCCCGGTCCTCATCTACGAAGATGGGGAAGGTGGCTATGTCGCTTGGCTGAAGCGGTTCGTCTATTGTTCCATGCCCCTCGAAAGTCAGCGATTTTTTGCCCTCAACCAGCGGCTGCACCCGGTCTATTGCCTCCAATTCGACAAGAGACGAAACCAGAGACTGCATGGCCATGGTCTGTCCTGCCCTGCCGGCGATGGCCTCTACTTCGGAAGAGAAGTTGATGTAGGCGAGGCTGCCTTCCACTTCCACTGACAGAAGCTGTACGTCATCGGGAAAAGTGCGGAGAAGGTGCGGATCTTTTGGCCCCTGCAGAAGATGCTCTACCACTGCTTTGGGCAGCTCAGAGTCATCGGTCACTTCGACCTGGCGCCTCTCGGGGATGACGTGCTGTGCCTGCCAGTCGGCGAAGTGCAGTATTACCTGCACCTGTTCCGACGGAGCCTCCGGCACTACTTTTTCCTGCGGATCCTCCGCCTGCCGTGCTTCGGTCAGCGCCGAGCAGCCAGCCGCCAAAAACAGCCCCAGCAGGACCACCGTGGTGATTATCATTTTGGATGAGAATAGGTTGCGCATGATTGTGGTGCTCCCTTCATTTTTTGGTGTCGTTCTTGCTGCGACTTTAATGCTAATCCCCAAAAGCTACGTTGATTTTTGAAAAGTATGAAGGAACTGTTACACTTACTGTTGGTACCGGGGAAGGGTCACGGTAAAACAGCTGCCCTCTCCAGTATGTGACTCTACATCGATCTGCCCGCCCAGTTCCTCCACCCTTCGGCGCACTATTGAAAGGCCGAGGCCGAAACCTCCGCCGGGACGCGACCGGGATGGGTCGCCCCGCCAGAAGCGGTCAAAGATGTTCTGCAGCTGCTCGGGCGGAATGCCGGGCCCGGTGTCGCTTATCTGCAGCAGAACCTTATCTCCGCACTCGACGGCGTCAAGCTGAACCGATCCCCCTGCAGGGGTGTACTTCACCGCATTCTCCGCCAGATTTTGCACCACGCGCTCGAGGCTTTCCTCCGGTCCGCCCACCAGCAGTTTGGCATCGGTGCTGACCGCCATCTGGACATCTTTTTCATCGGCAACGGGCTGCAGCCTGCGTCTGATCCTCCTCAGGACAGAGCCCAGATCTGTAGGCTCCGGTGGAAACGAGGATTCAGCCGGAGCCGATGTGCGGGCTTCATCCAGACGGGCCAGTTCCAAAAGCTGATCGATCAGCCTGCTCATCCGGTCCAGCTGTTCGGAAAGCCTGTTCAGCAGGGGGCCGGGAGCCGATTCATCGCCCTGCAGCGCTTCCACCAGCAGCATGGCGCTGCTGATTGGGGTCCGCAGCTCGTGTGATGCATCAGATATGAACTGCCGTTGGGAGCGGTCATGGGCCTCGATCTCCTCAGCCATCTGATTGAACGTCTCAGCCAGCCTGTGCACTTCGTCCCCCGTATCGATTCCCTCGACCCGCGCGTCCAGTGCACCGCTGCCCAGACGGGCTGCTGTACGCTGCAGCTTGGCCAGCGGCGAGATGAGGCCCCGTGCCACCAGCCAGGTCACCACCAGAAATACTGCAGATATGCCCGCGCCGGCCAGCAGAAGGCGCCCCGTCAGCTGGGACAGCGCCTGTACTATATCGGCCACAGAAGCCGAGGCCAGCAGTACTCCCGTCACCTCTCCGGCGCGCATCAGCGGGACTGCGGCATACAGGGCGAACTGATCATCGCCAAGGCGGTATATTGCGGTCTGTTCACTCGCCAGCTCGGCGGCAGCCTGTACTTCGTCGATCTTCAGTTTCTGTCCGGTCATCGCTTCATCCGGCCGGGAGTGCTGCAGGCTGTCTCCCAGCACCCGTCCCTCGGGTTCCGTCACCAAAAGCCGGCTGCCGAAGCGGCGTCCGTAGTCCTCCAAAACGGCCGATAACCGGTAATGATCATCTAGGTGGGGGGAAGAGGCGTCTGCGGCTATCCTTGCTTCGGTGAGCAGGCGGATCCTGCGCTCGGTAATCAGATCGTCGCTGGTCCAGCGGTAAATCAGACCTCCCAGCAGCCCGATGGCACAGGCCAGCACCACCAGGTACACCGCGGCCATCTTGGTGCTGAGAGACAACTTCATCCCGTTCATGCTTCCGCTCCTTCTGACGGCTTCTGCATAAAATAACCCGCACCCCAGCTGGTCTTGATTATCTCACTTGCATCCTCTACATCTTGCAGCTGCTCGAGCTTTTTACGCAGGCGGCGGATGTGTACGTCTACAGTCCGCGGGCTGCCGTAGTAATCGTATCCCCAAACCCGGTCAAGCAGTTCCTCGCGGCTGAATACCCGCGCCGGGTTCCGGGCAAACAGCTCCATGAGCGAAAACTCCTTGACGGTAAGCGGCAGGTCTTCTGCGGCGGTGATGAGGGCGCGCCGGTTTGTGTCGATGTGCACTCCCTGGTGCACCTGCATGGTAGTCTGCTGCCCTTCAGGCGCTGCTGTCGTGCCGTCTACCCGCCGCATGACGGCATTCATACGGGCCAGCAGTTCACGGAAGTTAAAGGGTTTGGTAAGGTAATCATCGGCTCCAACTTCGAGTCCGAGTATCTTGTCTATATCATCATCGCGGGCGGTCAGCATTATGATCGGCACCGTAGACTGCGCCCGGATCTTTTGGCACACCTCGCGGCCGTTCATGCCCGGCAGCATGATATCAAGCAGAACCATATCCACCTGCCGGGAGGCAAACAGCTGCAGCGCTTTCTGCCCGTCGTGGGCTACGGCTGTTCGAAAGCCTTCTTGTCTGAGGTTGGCCACCAGTCCTTCGGTAAATCCGGGTTCATCATCTACTACCAATATCAGCTTCTCCTCATGCATGGTTACCCCGCATTCTCTTTATGGCGTTGAATCTTTTGCAATATTACTGTGTCACAGCAGAGCACCAAGTACAACGTCTGGCTGCTGTCACAGCAGACGGCTGCCGAAACCCTCCGAAGTGGCCGAGTTGTCGAAGATCTCCTCCACACTGATCACGTAAGCCGGGCGCTGCTTCCAGCGGTCTGAGTCAGGTCGGTGGTATACATCGTGCTGGGCGTTGGTAAAGGTGTGATACGGCCCCTGTGTGTGTATCTCTGCCTGTCCGCGCACCTCAAAAGATACGCGAGGCGGCTGGAAGTAAACCAGGGTCACTCCAGGATTTTCCTGCAGGTTAAGCCAGGTGTGGCCGCGCGCCATCTCCAGCGTCACCACACGTGAGAAGTCGATGCGTTGGGCTGCACTTTCGGACCAGATGTGTCTGTAAAGCAGGCTCAGACCCTCCTGCTGGTAGTCCCGGTGCCATCCGCTTTGGATATGGCTGCTGTACGCGTCGATCACTTCATCCAGAAACTCGCGCCTGGGAACGAAACCCACCCCCTTTATCGCGCCGTTGAGCCCAGCCGGGCCCTGGGTTATAAGCGTTGGGCAGTGGCGGGTGAAGTTGAGAAAGGCCTGCTCGGGTGACACCTCCTCGCCTCCCCGCAGACGTCGAACCATATCTGCCCTTCCGCGGTAGGCCCACGTGTAAAAAGAATCAGGTAATTGGTTGCTCATGCTGTGCCCACCCCTTCCCGTAGTCAGCGATTAGAGCTTACGTTCTCCATCGCCAAAGACAACTCCTGCCGGGGCAAGCCGCGGGGCCGGCTGATAGGGCAGATCCCGCTTTCAGGGCTTGAAACTGCGCTGGCACCGACTGCAGTATACGGGGCTGGATCGGATAAATTTAAAGCCCCTACGGCAGAAGCATAATACTTCGGCGGAAACTCCTGTGCAATCGCGGGGCTGGTTGCCTGAGCATGGGACTTATCTGCGCCCTGCACGGACTTTTTATACGAACTCTGCATAAACCCTGTCTTTCCCGGTGGTGGTTTGATACACTCAAGGAGGATTCTAACAGGGTGTGCCTTGCAGACATGGTTTAGAGACTGTTCAGTATGTCAAAGCTATTTGAAATGCAGGATACCGGCAGTTTGGGGAGGAATCGACCCCGGTTGCGATAACTCAACATAGAGAAGGGAAGTGGTGTCGTGCAGGACATTTCGGTGGTATTGTGGGGATTGGGCGCCATGGGTTCCGGCATGGCCGAGGTGTTGGCCCAACGAGAGGGAATACGAATAGCAGGAGCCATCGATCAGGTCAGCATGCTGGCAAAAGACCTGGGTGAAGGACTGGGATTGGGCGAAAAGCTGGGGGTAGTTGTCAGAGATGATGCGGAAGCGGTGCTTTCTGAGGTAGATGCCGATATATGCCTCATTGCCACCACATCTTTCGTTGCCGAAAATGAGCCTCAGATACTAAAGGCAGTAGGACACGGATGCAACGTAATCAGCATTGCTGAAGAAATGTCCTACCCTGCTGCCTCTTCGCCGGAGGCTGCCGAAAGAATGCATCAGGCTGCATACCGGAAAGGGGTTACCATACTGGGGACTGGTATCAATCCGGGATTCATCCTCGATACGCTGATCGTCGCCCTCACCGGCGCCTGTTCCTCCGTGGAACGTATACACGCCAGACGAGTCAACGATTTATCTCCTTTTGGTCAAACGGTTATGCAGACGCAGGGAGTCGGAACCGACATCGACGAGTTCAAAAGAGGAATACAAGAAGGCGAGATCGTCGGTCACGTCGGTTTTGTTGAATCGATGCATCTCATTGCTGAGGCGGTGGGCTGGGAGCTTGATGAGGTAAAGCAGACGCGCCAGGCCATCGTTTCTGAGCAGCCGAGAACCGGAGAGAGTATAACCGTTGAGGCGGGTAAGGTTGCCGGCTGCAATCATACCGCCCGCGGTTTCGTTGGGGGTCGTGAGGTGATCACCCTCGAGCACCCGCAGCAGGTTGACCCGGGGGCTGCCGGTGTGGAGACCGGTGATTATATTGAGATTGCGGGAATCCCGGATATATCCCTTGCCATACAGCCCGAGATCCCCGGAGGTATCGGAACAGTGGCCCTGGCCACCAACATGATACCACAGGTTGTGGCCGGGTCTGCCGGTCTGAAGACCATGAACGACCTGCCGGTGCCGCGTACCCTGATGGGGGATGTGCGCCGGACGGTGCAGAAGTTTGAGCAGGTCCTGTGAACTGCAGAAGCAAACGGAAGGGGGCACATAATGTCTGATGGAGCCAAAGTAGGCGATTGGGTGCAGATCGAGAGAATTGTGCTGCCGGCCGGCGAGAGAGCACCGCAGGTACCGGAAGACACGCAGGAAAAACCCCTGGTAATGCGGGTAAAGGGGTTTGCTCAACATGAAGCAAAGTTAGGTGAGCAGATGACCGTTGAGACGGTTATTGGCCGACGGGAAAGTGGTCGACTGGTTGAGATCCTACCGATCTACGATCATGATTACGGGCGACCGGTGCCCGAGCTTCTGACCGTGGGGAACGAAGTGCGCCGGCTGCTCGAACAGCCAGGCGCCCCGGAAGGGAGTGAGGGCAGATGACCAGCCGGACGGTGAAAGATGACTCTTATGAAGCAGTAATGCAGCGCAGAAACGAAATACTTGCTGATGCCCTGGGGCTGGATTACTCTCGTTTCGCCGATGGACCTCTTGCCTTTGATTACGAGGGTATGATGCAGGAAACCGGTTATTCTCTGGACGAAGTGCGCAGCATTCAACGTGAGACCGGAGTGGGAGATACTCCACTGCTTGAGCTGCGCAATGTCACCCGGCTGGTCCGACAGCTGGCACCTGCAGGAAAGGGAGCGCGCATTTTTATCAAGGATGAGGCGGCCAATCCCTCGGGAAGCTTCAAGGCCAGAAGGGCGGCGCTGAGCGTCTATCAGGCTGAGAAGCAGGGTTACGAGGGAGTCATCGCTGCAACCAGCGGAAATTACGGCGCGGCGGTGGCCTCTCAGGCGTGCATGCGGGGTTTGAAATGCATTATAGTGCAGGAGCTATTCGACAGCCGCATGGTGGGCCAGCCCGAGATTATGGAAAAGGGCCGCAAGTGCGAGGCCTACGGCGCCGAAGTAGTGCAGCTTACCGTGGGTCCTGAACTCTTTTACGTAAACCTCAAACTGCTGGAGGACACAGGGTTTTTCAACGCTTCGCTTTATACACCCTACGGCATTGCAGGCATCGAGACTCTGGGATATGAACTGGCCGAACAGGTTCGCAAGCGGTGCGGGCGGGCCCCCGATATGGTGGTCGTCACTCACGCCGGCGGCGGCAATGTGACCGGTACAGCCCGCGGACTGCGGAAGGCAGGTTGCGCCGGGACGCGCGTGGTGGGAGCCAGCGTAGACCTCAGCGGTCTGCACATGGCCAGTGATGAGGATTTCAACCGCAAATCCTTCACCACCGGACATACCGGTTTTGGAGTTCCCTTTGCCACCTGGCCAGACCGGGCTGATGTGCCGCGCAACGCTGCCCGAGCCCTGCGTTATCTCGACCGCTACGTGCTTGTTGAGCAGGGCGAAGTCTTCTACATTACCGAAGTTCTGGCAGCCCTTGAAGGGCTGGAGCGGGGTCCGGCGGGCAACACTTCGCTGGCTGCAGCTGTTTCGCTGGCACAGGAGTTGGATGAAGATCAGGTTCTGGTGGTTCAGGAGACCGAATACACGGGAGCCGGCAAACACCCAACCGCTCAGCTTACCTTCGCCCGCGAAAACGGAGTCGAAGTCCGCAGGGGAGACCCGGATGAAAACGAACCGGGCGAGTGCATCGTCATCCCGGAGACTCCCGGACAGATCAAGGCAAGGGAGTTTTCGCTCGACCGTATGCGCCGCTCTCTCATTCGCAATGCGGTGCAGCAGAGCGGAATGGAAGAAGTTGGACAGCGGGAAGTTTCGTTTTTGTGCGAGGAAACCAGCCAGGACCGCGACTTTGTACTGAAGGTTCTCGAAGAGCTGGATGTACCAGTAATTTCTTGAGAGGTGAAAACATGTCCAAACAGCAGCACCCCAGGGTGGGAAAGCGTCCTGACGACTTCGAACAGCGGCGCGAGCACCTGAAAGAATTGACCGACGAAGAGCTGCAGGAAAGGTTCTGGCAGCTGACCGACGATATTGTGAGGCCACTTATCGAAATGGCCCGGAGTCACACCTCTCCTTCCATAGAGCGTTCCGTACTCCTGCGGATGGGATTCTCCAGCGTGGAGGCCAAGGAGCTGGTGGAGAGAATCCAGGATGCAGGACTTCTGGGTAAGGGTGCAGGTCACGTGCTTTTGAAGGTGGCGCAGGCCAATGAGCTGTCGGTGCGGGAAGCCGGACTGGCCATGCTGGACGGAGAGTATACAGATCAGCTGGAACAGCTGTTTGATGACGGAGGTGGGAGTCAATGAAACCTTCACCTCAAGAGAAGCTGGATTTGAACGAGATCCTTGAGGACCTGGAGAATTACCGGCCCCGACGCCGCGGATGGAACTGGAGACAGCCAGCGGAGGGTGATGAAGCGCAGGTGGGGGGATTCGATTTCGAACAGATATCGCTGCCCCTGGACAACAGTGTACCCCTGCCGGCGGCCGAACGGAGCTTCGACGGAATTGATCCGCAACCCGATTGCGTAATAACCACCGAGATTGCCTCCGGACGGTTCGAAGACGATATTCGGCGCATGCGTATGGCTGCCTGGCACGGCGCCGACCACATGATGGTAATACGTACCGCCGGACAGAGCCACTTCGACGGGTTGATCGAGGGTACCCCCGAGGGAGTGGGCGGTATTCCCATTACCCGCAAACAGATAAGGGCCACGCGCAAGGCGCTGGACATAATCGAGGACGAGGTTGGGCGTCCCCTGAATTTTCACTCGTACGTCAGCGGAGTAGCCGGCTCGGAGATCGCCGTTTTGTTCGCTGAGGAGGGCATGGCCGGGGCTCACCAGGATCCACAGTATAACGTTCTTTATCGCAACGTGAATATGGTCCGGTCCTTTGTGGATGCAGCTTTGGCCAAGAGGATCATGAACTGGGCCGAGATGCTGCAGATAGATGGTGCGCACAACGCCAATGCTACCGCCCGCGAGGCATGGAAAGTCATGCCCGAGCTGCTGGTGCAGCACGCCATAAACACCCGCTACTCGGAGCTGGCCGGAATGCCCAGGGAGCGAATCGCTCTATCCACCGTACCGCCGACGGCACCTCCTGCGCCCGCCATGCGCATGGACCTGCCGTATGCGGTTGCGGTAAGGGAGCTTTTCGGTGAGTGCAAGATGAGGGCCCAGATGAACACGCGTTACATCGAGTCCGATACCCGGGAAGCGACAGTGACTCACGTGCTGAATCTGGTGCTGTCTCGCCTGACCAGCGCCGATCTGCAGAGCACGATTACTCCCGACGAGGGGCGAAATGTCCCCTGGCATTACATGAATGTCGCCGCCGTGGACACTGCCAAACAGGCTCTGCTGGGCCTGGACGGTCTGCAGGAAATGGTGCAGGTGAAGGAAGACGGACCCCTTTACGACAAAAAGCGAGAGATAATAGAGCGGGCAGTGCTGTTTTTGGAAGAGATCAGGGAGGTCGGCGGTTACTTCGAGGCAGTCGCCCGGGGTTATTTCGTGGATTCGGGTTACTATCCGGAGCGCAACGGAGACGGCATCGCCCGGGACCCGCAGGGGGGAGTGGCAGCAGGGGAAGTTATGCCGCGTGATGATGATTACATGGCTCCCGTCTGCGAACACTTCGGATACAACAACCTGCCGGCAGAGTTCGATGAGCAGCCATGCCAGATGATAGATGGCTGCACCCTGTGTGACCCGGACAAAATCGTCTATATTGATGAGCTTGACCCGGAAGACAACGTAGACCGGAGAATGCAGCAAAAGGAAGAGATGCTTGAATCCGGCGAGATCAAACCTGAAGTCGAGTGGTACGGCGATGGCGTGGTGACTTTGAACATGATGCTGCCGGCGGATGAGCGGACGGCTCACTACGCGGCGCTTGAATTCGCCGAACGCCTGGGTCTGGAAAATCCGGAAGTAATCCATCAGAACGTTATGCACCCCGCTGAGGCCACCTACCTGGAGGTTCGCGGGGAGGTCCCCTTTTCTGTGGACCCAGATGAGCTGGTGATTCCTGAGACGGAAGAGCTGCTGCCAGAGGACGACATCAGGGCGGATATTGAGGAATACCCCATGAAGGTAGTAGCTGCCACGGTGGGCGAGGACGAACACTCCGTTGGTATGAGGGAGATAATCGACATCAAACACGGCGGACTTGAAAGGTACGGTGTTGAGTGCGAGTACCTCGGCACATCGGTCCCGGTGGAGAAGGTAGTTGATGCCGCCATCGAGATCGATGCCGAAGCCATACTTATAAGCACCATCATCACGCATGCGGACATCCACCGCATCAACATGCAGCGGCTGGATCAGCTGTGCCGGGAAAAAGGTGTCCGCGGCGATGTGATCCTGGTAGGCGGCGGCACGCAGATTACCGATGAACTGGCGAGGGAATGCGGCCTCGATGCGGGGTTCGGTCGCGGTACGACGGGACACGATGTTGCCAGTTTCCTGGTGAAATTCCGCCGTAGTAATCGTTCAGAAGAGGAAGAATAAGATGCTCAGGAGCTGAGATTTCGGGCAGCGGGCTGGTTCTCCGAGATAGACCGCCTGCTGCCCACAGTCAAGCTGAGCAGGAGGGAGATGTCCTGTGCACGTAGATGTCCTGGTAGCGGAAATAGGAAGCACAACCACGGTGGTCAATGCCTTCGATGATGTTGATTCAGACCGCCCTCGGTTCGTCGGTCAGGGTTGGCATTACACCACGGTAGATGAAGGAGATGTCCTGGAGGGACTCCGCGGTGCAGTAGATGACCTCTCCGAACGCCTGGGTGAGGAAGTGCAGTACGGGGAGATGCTGGCCTGTTCATCGGCGGCTGGTGGTC
>PUMD01000189.1 GCA_003551215.1 Clostridia bacterium
AGTATCTTCTATCGTACCACCATCTATCATAGACCTAATCTCTTGGTTATCGGGGTCAAGCCAGATTAAACCGTTCGGGTGCATAGTAGGAGTTCTTTCATAAGGAAAAAACGTTGTCACATTTACATATAGATGTCCGTCAGAGACTCTTGCGAGACCCTTATAACCACGATTATTAGAAGTATCAATGCCTCTAAAAAGGACAGTACCTACTTCCTCCCGAGAAAAATATATCTGAGAACGATGCATATTAATAACACTCACAGCCAAATCTGCCTCCCAACGAGTCTCACCTTCTGCTAAATCATAAATATAACCATGACCAGCACCACCCAACATTCCTACCAAATTTTCATCATAAGGACACCATGCACAAACAAACACACGTATATGCTCAGTCCTATCAGCAAACTCAATAAAATCGTAACTATCTACCTCTGAGTCATATTCTATAGGAAAAATCCATCCGTCATAGTTATAAGTATAGAGAACTTGTGTTTCATCAGGAGATATAGCAACTCCACCTCTGTAATTCATATCACCTTCGTCAAACTCACCTACCAGAGTTAATCCAGGATAATCGTAGATAAGCACCTCATTACCAGTATTGAATACTAGATAGTTCTCACTTATATCCCATCCTCTAATAGTATCTTCAATATCTAGAGACCTAACAACATCAAGAGGCATACTACTCAGCCCCCTTCAGTATTATCTTAAACTCTCCAGGCTGTATTTCTAACATATCTCCTACATTCACTATCTTAGTCTCATCAAGCTCTATAGTGGCCAGAAGCAACCCACCTGTACCATCAGCTACATCTGTAATAAACGCCCAACTTATATCGTTGTTAGCCTCATCAAAGGGAGGAAACTGAACAGTATTAGTATTTTCTATAGAAACCTCATCTCCATTCTCTTGAGGCTCTCCAAAGGTTATCTCTTGCCTCCCATACGCAGTATCAGTCTCTTCATATACATCGCCTAGAGAGTAGCTACTAGAAATTGGTATATATGCTAGTCCTGCATACACAGTTCCTAGAGGACTATCCTGGTCTCTAAAAAGGAAATTCAGAGCCTTCTCTTTTCCCTCATTCGTCATCTGTCCAGCCATTTATATCACCTCTGGTATTTCTATTCTAAAGAAAATCTGTAATAAGTCTGCTGTGTCCTCAAAGACAAACTCAGTAGCAGTATCCTCTGCTAAAATATCCTCGGAAGTTTCTGAGTCAAATAAAGCAGCTCCCTCTACTGTCTCAGGTAGAGACAACTCACTTCCAGAGATTAATCCCTCTAAGACTAGCATAGGAGCTCCAGGTATATGAGTCCATTGGAATCTCTCATCATCAGTTATATCTACTCTAAAGATAGCTTCTCCATTGTCGTCTCTTAGTTCGAACCAAATCCAGTTAGCCTCTACAAAGTCTCTAACAGACTGATAGCCTGCTTCCTGTATTTCAACCGACATCTTCTCTACCTCCTTCTAGGCTCATCTCAATTTTAAGAGCCTGAGCTAACATAGTCTCATTCGGGTCTAGCTCATTCAAGGCTTTCCTGAGAAAATCATATCTTATCTCTCCATCTTCTGTGAGAGCCTTCTCTCCGTACTTATCCATAATGTATTCTCTCAAATGGCTTTTATCTATAGCTCGTTCTACAAATCTCATACACTCTCCTCCTTTTCCCTTTATCCCTCCTCACTAAATTTTAGCACTCGTTCGAGATTGGTCAAGGACTACTCGAGAAAAATCATAGATTTTTCTCTGCGTTCCTCCTTGACAAATCTCTTCTCTCGTGCTTTATTTAGTTCGGGAGGGATAAAGTAAATGTTTTAAACTTTAACCACTTTTACATATACATCATAATCCTCTCCTGAGCCTACTGTGTCTGTGTTCTCTACTATAATCTTCCCACCATTCCTAAAGTATTTAGCCTCATACATTATCTCTTCACTCTCTTCAGTTCCCAGGCCCTCATAGAGAGTCATTATAACTTTCCTTATATTACTGTCTGCGTCTTCCCAGGGTACTTCTAGGAAAACATTTATGGGATAATCCGGTGAACCATTATACACATAAATATAATACTGGTCACCACGCCTAAGCTCAGCAGGCTCAGGAACATTTATCTCCTCTGTATCCTCATTTTCATCTCCCTCTTCAAAGGAAACCTTTTCATTTACTATCTCATCTTCTTCTACTATATCTTGTTCTGCTATTGTTTTTAGTCTCCCTAAAGTAGAGAAAGGATTAGGTTCCTCTACCATCCTCCCAAATTTAGCATTTAGACTTTCTATCACAATAAACACCGAGTTAGTCGTTACCTGAACATCCCAATCTCTATACAGAGTTAAAGTATCATCTGTGTTAGACTTAATCCTTCTTGTCTGTCCAGCTCCTGGACCACGGAGAATTATTACTGCTTCTCCCTCTAGCCCGAAATCTTCGAAGGCTCCTGTCGCAGTTAGTGTGTCTGTACCAGCAGCTGAGGTCTCTGTGGGATTAGTCTCATCTATTGTAGTATCTCTTTCTACAAATTGTTTTATCTCATCTAGTTCATCTATAATGTCCTGAAGAGTCTCATTCTCATCCTGAAGAGCCTCTATAGCGTCTATAATGTCTTGAAGATTTTCCTCATCACCTTGCATACTCTGCAACTGAGTTAAGAGAGCATCAAAATCATCTATAATTACTTCTCCATCAGAGTTTACTCTCAGATTTCTCCACTCTGCTCCATCATACCCTTCCATCTTAGCACTCTCTATAGTAGTAGTAGTAGTAACTTCTGCGTCTACTTTTACCTCATTATCCTCTGTTATAACTATAGGAACCTTTTTACCATCATCCTCTGAAATTCCATAGAGAACAACCCTGTTTCCCATCTCGTTTACCTCCCCCTTAGAATTTGCTCTGCAAATTCTCTTCTTTAAACTAAAGTCTTATCCTTAAAAGGCAGATTACCTACTGTGTCTCCTCTTCGGAGTTCTGCTAATATTTCCTTTAAAAATCTGTTAGTCTCCTCCTGTCCACCCCCTATCTCAGCTGGAAAGTCAGCATGAATTTTAATCGAAGCCAGAGTATCAGATAAATCGTCATACTGACTGTAAGGAAAATCTCTCAATTCTTTCTCCAACTCAGTATGATAGGGCTTAATCTTCAGCTTCCTAGCCTGAGCTACAGGCTGTAAGCCTCTTATCCTGGTTTCCTTTTTATTAGAAGGCTTAAATTCTTCTATAGGTATATAGGTTAGTCTGTCTATAGCTTCTTGTTCTACGAAATGGGCTAGAGCCTGTTGCCATGCGACACTTTCTATTATGACTAGTTCTGGCTGATAATATTCATTATACTCAAAAATCTTTTCAATTAACTCCGTAGGAGTCATTCTCCTGCGTTCATAGTCTAGAACTAAAAGCTCTCTCCTGGGAGTGATACCAGCTGCCATGACTATAGAGTAATCATTATCTTTCTTTTGCCCTATAGCAGGGTCTACCCCTACATATACTTTCATTGTATCTCTAGGAGGCTCAACTTCGTATTTTGTTATCCATTCAGGTCTAAAGACCATCTTCTCTGAGTCAAAAGGTTTATTCAGATACTGAGAGGAAAAAATGTAAGTTCCCTGTTCATTCCGAATATTTGCTAGAGTCTCAAGGTCAAATCTCTCTGGATAGGTAGCCTTCCCATCTTCGATAGCTGATAGTTCAAAACGTTTGAATGGAGGTGTTTGTTCATCTATTATGTATTGAATAACATCATATTTAGCCCATCTAGTTCCAATATTAATTATTCTTCCATCCTTCGGGTTGGCTAGAAGGCTTATTGCAGACTTGTGGAAACCAATTGCCTTCTCCACATCTTCCCTCGTAGGGATAGCTTCTGCAAGGTCATCCTTCTTAGGAGCTATAATATCATCTTCTATTATCTCACTATAATGCCTACTCACCAGACTAGTTCCTACCCCTGCTGTCTCCCATGTAGCCTCTGGATGACTCTCAGTACGTTTTATCTCGGCATGGGTATCTGACCACCTATTATTTCCATTAAAAGAGTCAGGAATAATTTCTGGGAATAGTTCCTGTAGGAGTTCGTTTTGCTCTACGTGAGTCCTAATAACATTCAGCCTTTTGCGAGCATTATCTTTTGTATTTTGTACTATGAGAATTCTTACGTTGGGGTCATGGAGAGGGTCTTTGAGTCCTGCATCTGCGAACTCATTTCTAGGAGGGAGAGCCCTCCAAAGGGCATAGCTAATAGAAAGGAAAGTAGTCTTCAGAAAACCCCTAGGCAGAGTTACCTGGAGTCTCGTGTCCTCTGGGTCTGAGACAAAGTCTCCGAGCTTTCCGTGTACGTGAGGTACTACCCAGTCCCAGCCCAGGACAGCTTTAGAGAAGAAATACAAACTATTCAGACAAAGTTCTCTGAGTTCTACTACACTCTTATCCATAGTTGATTTGCACCGCAAATCTTTTATCCATTTTTGCCTCGTAAATCTTCCAATGCCGACTCTATGTTGGAACGCATCTCAGAGTCAGAGATGTCTATCTTAGCTTTGTGTTCTAAGACATCCTTAGGCTTATAGCCTGCTCGGTCTAGAATATCCTTTGCACAGCTCTGACGAACATTCTCAGACTGAGCATTTTCCATAAGGGTTACTAGGATTTCTAGGGCTCTAACCTTAGACTCTTCTAATTGAGACCTGACAGGGTCAGTAGCTATCTGGGAGCCAAAGTTCTCTACGAAACTTTTGTCTAATTGGCGTTTCAATTTTCTCTTAGCAACTTTGTAGGCTTCTTGTGTCTTGATTTGGCTCACAGTATTAGTAGCATAACCTGTAATGGCAGCTATGCTGCTATTACTCTTGCCCATTAGGTCTAATCGTAAGACCATTCGGTGCTTCTCGGAGAGGTCTTTGTCCTTATAACTAGAAAGTAACTGATTGAGTTTCATAGAAAAACCTCCTTACTCATATTATAACACAAAGTGAGAGAAAAGTCAAATGGTAAAAATTCCCAGAAGGTAAAAAATTAGTATGTACGAGAGGGTGTCAGTCTAGTAGAGCCCCCACCCCTTGGGGGGTGGAGACTCGTTCGAGTCTCTCCATCTGAGACAACCCAAAACCGTGCCGAACATCCGTTCGCCCTTAGACTCCTCCGAATTGTCTAACTTGTTAGACTCTTTCTTCCTGTTATTCTCACTCTAATGAATTAGAGCAAGAATAACAGTCTTATTTTATTATACCACATCCATTATTTTAGATTCCCTTTTCAGAAAATTTAAAATAAAACTTTTTCTTTTTTCTCTAAATTTTTGCAGGGATTTTTCCGCCTATGTAGAAGTATATTAGTACAAGCGAATAAACTGCCTGTTGCCACAACCAGATTTGGGATAATCTGTCAGCAACGATGCCATGACCTGGAAAATAATTCCAGCGAGCAGGAAGGCATACCCTAAAGCTAAAACCTGTATAGGTATAATATAGCTATA
>PUMD01000109.1 GCA_003551215.1 Clostridia bacterium
ACGAGGGAGAAGATGTTCCCACCCTGCGCAGCCTGGATGAAAACGGTCGGGTGCTGCATTTTGGCTCTATGTCCAAGATACTGGCCCCCGCAATGAGAATAGGCTGGGCAGTCGGCCCGGAAATCCTGATCCGCGAGATACAGGCTCAAAAAGCCGACGGTGGCACAAATCCCTTTGCCCGGGCAGTTGTGGCCAGCTACTGGTCGAATATTGACGTAGAGAAGCGTCTGCAGCGGATCCGGTATGGCTACCGCGAACGCCGCGATGCTGCGCTTTTAGCCCTACATAACTGCATGCCCACCGGATGCAGCTGGAGCGAGCCGGAGGGTGGATACTTTTTGTGGCTGACGGTGCCCGGTGGTCTCAATGCCAACGACATGCTGGGCGAGATTGCAGAGTGCGGGGCGATGCCGCTGGCCGGCACCCGGTTCTTCCCCGACGAACGCGGGACCCGCAACATGCGACTGTCCTTCGCCTATCCTGACCCGGATGAGATTACCCGGGGTATAGAGGTAATCGCTGAAGTTATAGAGGACAAACTCAAGCAGTTATGACGGAAAGAGATGAGATAGTGTGAGTGAGCTTCTGAGCAAGGGAGAAAGATGGTTCGCGGACGAGACCCGGTTTGCCGATGATGTAGATAAATACTGGGGAGACTGGGGAGTCGATTCGGAAGTCGGCCAACTGGGGGCGGTATTGATGCGGCGTCCTGGACCTGAGGTCAAAAATTTAAAGGACCCTGCCGACGCCAGGTGGTTGGACCTGATGGACATAGATGTGGCGCAGAGGCAGCACGATGAGCTGTGTGATATCTACCGGAGACACGGTGCTGATGTTCATTATGTAAATGAGATGTCTTTGGACAAACCCAACGCCATGTACATGCGGGATCTGGTGGCAATGACGCCGGAGGGTGCAATTGTTGCCCGTCCGGCCATACCGGCCCGCCGCGGTGAGGAACGATACGTTGCGGAGACGCTGGCCAAGCTGGGAGTTCCCATCATAAGGACAGTAAGCGGGGGTGGGACTTTCGAGGGGGCCGACCTGATGTGGGTTGACCGAAAGACTGTCATAATCGGGGTTGGTAACCGAACCAATCGGGAGGGAGCCGCGCAGGTGGAGGATGTGCTCAGGTATATGGGCGTGGAAGAGTTCCACTACTTTCAGGTTCCCTACGGTCAGGCGCACATCGACGGAAGGTTCAACCTGGCTGACGAGGATAAGGTTGTCTTCTTCCCATGGCATTCACCCTTTGAGGTGGTGGATGTAATGCGGCGCCGCGGTTATCAACTGATCGAGGTCAACTGGCCAGAGGAAGCAGTTGCAGGAGCGGCCACAAACTTCGTATGTCTCGAGCCGGGCAAAATTGTGATGCCGCAGGGATGCCCCAGGACGCGCGAGAAGCTGGAAGAGGCCGGAGTGCAGGTGATTGCAGCTGATGTCTCTGAGTTGATGAAGGGCTGGGGTGGCATACACTGCATGACTGCCTTCCTGCGGCGCGATCCTGTAGGCTGACGCTCACCATTCGCGCAACAAAGGTGGCAGCCGTATTCATCTGGCTGCCACCTGCTATTTGCCGGCATCTGAAGCCTCAGCCGCGGGTGATGCGTGAGCCCTTTTCATCTGCAGACAAAGTGCTGCCGCAGGCGGGGTGCCCTCGGGTCACATATTTGAAACTGCTGCGGGAATTATATCCAAGCAGGACTGTACGCAACCCGACTTGTGCAGCGAAAGGAGAAAGTGATGCATAAACTGCTGTACGCAAAGCTGCGGCTTTCGGTGGCCGTCATACTGGTGGTTTTTGCCTGTGTGATTCTGACGTCAATGCCCGCTTCTGCGAAACAACAGACCAGCCACCTGCTGTTCGAGAGCCAGTTTGATGACCATCTCCCGGCCGAAGAGATCGTCTCAGCACCTTCTGCTTTAGTGCTGGACCTCAACACAGGAGCCGTTTTGTTTGAAAAGAACTCCCGTCAGGAGTATGGTCCTGCTTCACTCAATAAGCTCGCCAGCCTTATCCTGGCTTTTGAGGCCCTGCAGCAGGGCGATGTCGCCGCAGATGAGCTGGTCACCGTCAGCGAGCGGGCCTGGGCGGCCAATGTCCCGGGTTCCAAGATGTTTCTGGAGGTGGGCGATGAGGTGGAATTCTCCAAGCTCATGACCGGCATGATCGTCCCGTCAGGTAATGACGCCAGCATAGCTTTGGCCGAGCACCTCGCCGGCAGTGAGGAAGCCTTTGTTACCCGTATGAACCAGCTTGCAGAGAGGTTGAATTTGGGTGATACTGTTTTTGGGACAGTGCATGGATTGCCGGCTGAGCATCAGCAGACAACCGTTTACGACATGGGAAAACTCACCCGTCATCTGTGCCTTAACTACCCGCAGGCTCTGGAAATCACCAGCCAGCGGAGTTTCACTTACGGACAGATGGATCCTCAGAAGAACCGAAACAAACTGCTGAGCAGGGACCCGCGGGTACTGGGCTTGAAGACCGGCTGGACTCCGGATTCGGGCTATCACCTGGCGGCTGTCGCTCGCGAGCATGATGAGTTTTACGCGGCTATTGTCATGGGGATCGGAGCAGGCGAGGATGTTCCGTATGAAGTTGGGGCCAAGCGGCGGGAAGATGATGCTCATGCGCTGCTGAAGTGGGCTTTCGATACGTTCTCGGCCCATTCGGTGGACATCTCGGCCATGCAGCCTGAGGGTGTACCGGTGTACGGCGGCAAGCAGCGTCAGGTTGACCTGCAGATAGAGCCCGAATCAGCAGTGGTGACCATACCGCAGGGGACAGATGACCATTTACAGTACACCTACTCTGTGGATGATCCGCTGTGGGCACCGCTGCGTGAGGATGAATCGGTGGGCCATGCTGCCGTAATGTGGCAGCCCGAGGATGAAGGCGATGAAGTCCTCAAGCTGGGCGACTGGCAGCTTTATCCATCGCAGCAGGTCGACCGGGGAGGATGGCTGCGCGTTATCTGGGATAGAATTGTGCTGTTTTTCCGAAACCTCAGCGGCTGATGGGCAACCCGCGGCAGCAGCGGCGTCGTGGGGAGGAAAGCCGCCTCATCAAATTGAATAATAATACGGTATCAGCAGATCTTTTAGGAGGAGTGTTCTGATGCGTTCAAGGAGAGGTACAGTCTTATGGGTGTTTTTGGGGATAGTGGCGCTGTTTTTGCTGCTGTCCTCTACTCTAGCCTATTACTACACCGAGATCCTCTGGTTCGGTGAGCTGGGGCTGCTCAGCGTATTTATGACCATGCTGTACTCAAGACTCGGAGTCGGCCTGGCGGCAGCTTTGCTCTTCGGCCTCGCACTTTGCGCAAATCTGTTTTTTGTTCGCGGGACCATTTCGCAGATCTCCGAGCAGGTGGTTGATGATGATGCCCGGCAGTGGTTCCGCCAGTCAACCATCAATAAAATTATACTTGGCGTATCGGCGGTCTTTGGCATTCTGGCGGGTGTATCATTTTCCACCGAGTGGGAGAGAGTGCTTCGCTTTTTGCACTCCACTCCCTTCGGGGTGGCCGACCCGCTGTTTGGCCGTGATGTAGGCTTTTATGTGTTCCAGCTGCCCTTTATGCAGCTAATCTACAGTTCGGTTTCGTTTCTGCTTCTATTTTTGCTGGTGATCATGGGGCTTGTGTATTTCTTCGCCGGCTCCATCAATTTCCTCGGGGGCCGGATAAACGTGCATCCGAGGGCCAGGCTCCACCTTGCCGGGCTGTTTGCCGGTTATCTCGTGGTAAAGGCCTGGGGCTACTGGCTGGATGCCTTCGACCTTCTTTACTCGCCGAGGGGTGTGGCTTTCGGCGCAGCCTACACTGACATGTACGCGCAGCTGCCCGTCTACCGCATAATGACTGTGGTCAGTCTGATAGCGGCTGCGGTCACCCTGTGGTACATCCGGGCGAGGGATATCCGCTGGGTGTATGCTGCTCTGATCATAATGCTAGTGGGCTCGATAGGACTGGGTACGCTGTATCCTGCAGCCATTCAGCGCCTGGTAGTCGACCCCAATGAGATAGCCATGGAACGTCCCTATATAGAGTACAACATTGAGTACACCCGCCGCGCCTACGGGCTGGATCAGGTCCGGGAAAAGCCCTTTGCCGCGTCCCCGAACCTCAGCTGGGATGATATCGACGCCAATATGCATACTATAGACAACGTTCGATTGTGGGACTACCGCCCCCTTCTGTCCACCTATGATCAGCTGCAGACAATTCGCGCCTATTATGACTTCACCGATGCAGACGTTGACCGGTACACCATAAACGGGCGATACCAGCAGGTCCTGCTATCGGCCCGGGAGGTGGACTATCGGCGGATTCCAGGCGCCGGCACCTGGGTAAATCAACGGCTGCAGTTTACCCACGGCCACGGGGTGGCCATGAGTCCCGCATCACGGGTGACCGGGGAAGGCCTGCCGGAGATGTTCATCAGCGATATTCCGGTGAAAAGCAACGACATTGACCTTGAGGTGACCAACCCGGCCATATATTATGGTGAGAGGACCGACGAGTACGTTATATCCAACACACATGAACCCGAGCTGCATTACCCCGAGGGTGATACCAACGTCTACACCCACTACGACGGCGAGGGAGGGGTGCCGCTTGCAGGTGTCCTGCGCCGGGCGGCCTTTGCCCTCCGATTTGCCGATTACAACATCCTCATAAGCCAGGCCCTGCACAGCGACTCGAAGATGATGTTCAGGCGGCACATCATGGAACGGGTGGAGCGGGTGGCGCCCTTTTTGCGCTTCGACGGCGATCCTTACGTGGTAGTTGATGAGGACACAGGCGAGATGAAGTGGATCATAGACGCATACACCCACACCATGCGCTATCCCTACTCTGAGCCCTATGAGAGGCAGTTCAACTACATTCGCAATTCAGTCAAGATCGTGGTTGATGCCCACGACGGCGACATGACCTTCTACGTCTTCGATGATGAAGACCCAATGCTGCAGACATACGCCAGCATATTCCCCGACCTGTTCACGCCGGTCGAGGAAATGCCCGATTCGCTCCGGGCCCACGCTCGTTATCCGCAGGATCTGTTTTCCGCCCAGCTGGACATGTACAGCGTATACCACATGCGCGACCCGGTAGTCTTTTACAACAAGGAGGACCTTTGGGAGATACCCTTCGAACAGTACGCCGGACAGTCGCAGCAGATGGAGCCGTACTACGTGATACTGGACCTGCCGCACGTCGAGGGCGATGAGGAATTCGTAATAATGATGCCCTTTAACCCCGCCGGGCGGGATGTACTGGTTGCGTGGATGGCGGGCCGTTCCGACGGAGACAACCTAGGAGAGCTGGTGGTGTACCGCATGCCCAAGGGGCGCACAGTCTACGGACCTAGGCAGATCGAGGCACAGATCGACCAGGACGACGAGATGTCCCAGCTGATGTCACTGTGGGG
>PUMD01000165.1 GCA_003551215.1 Clostridia bacterium
ATCCCACTTTCACTTTGGGCTCGCTCCTTTCGCGTTTCTATCTGAAGTACCAAATTCGCCATATAAAGGAGCGAGCCCTTTTTGTATGTCTCAAAGTGGGTAATTTAAATGTCCGAAGCCGAAAGTGCTATCTGTCCGCTTGTGCGTAGCTTAAATCGGCCGCTTACATGTAGGTCCTGCCTGCTCGGGGCTCACCCTTTCTGTTTGAGTGTCTCAACCGGGTCGAGTCTGATGTCATCCAACCTACTCGTCAATCAACCAGGAGAAAGGCTCGAAATTCGACAGAAGAACCCATGTGGGTTCGTCATGATTGCTCAGCTGAAATCTGTACCAGAAATCCCCATCTACGTATTCTATCTTTCCCGAGACATAAGGGTGGGTGGAATACACGTAGTCTGTATTAACCTCGCCATCGGCGATCTCACGACCACCAGGTTCGTCGAACTCGACCCATCTGTTGAGGTTCGCCCTTATGGGCCACTCCTCCCTGAAGAAGTAGCCGAGCGACCATCCATCGTCCAATCCAGGCTCCAGTCCTTCGAGGTAGATCCAGGGATGAAGATTACAGCAGATCAGTACTTCCGTTATGCCGTATGTCCTGCCTGCCGAAACGACACCCGTACTGTCTTCCCAATTCCCGGCGACTGGGTTCCGGTAAAGGGGGGCAGTCCTGTTAGGGTTAACCCGTAAGCGAGTATAACGGACGAATATCAGACATCTGGAGACGGATAACGTGACAGAACGGAGAGACACAAATATCCAAGGCAAGACTAAGTCGATTGTATATTTCGAAGAAGAGGGTAGAGCAAACCTTGAAGCAACTCTGAACATTGTTGAGCAAAGGTGGAAGGACGACCCCGATCTGCCAATTACACTGTTTTCTTACGGGGCAGAAAGCGCACTGACTCTTAGAGAACGTCTAGGCAATTCCTGCAAAATTATTGCCGTGTCTTATCCTCATAAACGCCCACTTGGGGATGCAAATGGAGAAATGATTTATGCGGAAACCTCTAAGGATGAAGTAGTCGCACAGTTGGAGAAAGCTAATGTGCCGCTGATTAAAGGAATCGGGGCTTTTGACGACATTTTGCTGCCCCGCGCAGGAAGTGTGAAACACCATGTAATACGAGAAACTCTAAATCTGCTGTCGGGAGGTATGGAACTAGCTGTAAATGCGATAGTGATGGCTTGTTCAGCTGGCTATATTGACCAAGGAAGAAGAGTAATTTCGTTTTCTGCTGATACGGCCATTGTTGGTATTGCATCGCTTCACGAATTTATGTTTCATCCTGGTGACGGTCTCGAAATAAAAGAAATTCTTTGTAAGCCTGAGAACTTAACAAAAACAAGACCAAGGAAAGAGTGGAAAGAACAATTAGAGGACTGCTGAACTGAAGTATGTACATTACGCAAGAGAGAGACAAGGGACAAGGTTAATGGCCTCGTCTCTCTCCTCTATCCATTCACTAATCTCGATTCTCTCTCGACTCCATTCAGAAATCCGATCCTTCTGAATCCATTCTTGAGATAACTCTAACTTGTGCAGGTCCTTCCTGCTACCGCCAGCGGCTAAGTACCAATCAAGGTGTTTATCCCATGACCTAGCATCAGTTTCGCTTATGTCGGAGGGCAACCTCCCAGACCTATAATATCGTACAACATCCTCAGTGCTATATCGACAATTGTATTTTCTGTGCAGTTTCAGCAAAGCGCGCCTAGAATGTTTAGGTTGACGATAAACCTTGATAATATCAGGAAACTGCTTTCGTAATTCTTGGAGACTATTTGATCTCCCCACCCGCACCACCCCTATCGCTTTGTTCATGGGCCCTTTCGTATTATGATATGTCTCACAATCCTAGCGTGCCACGCTTGTCAACCTTTATTCGTCCGTAGGTTAAGAGCATACTCCTTCCAGTCCATGTATGTACATTAATGATCTCATAAGGTCATGATGACAACCTGTATACAGCTTCAGTTTAAACCCTGTGTTTAAATAGATCAATGAGGCCGTACTCCTCCTCGGTGTCGTAGTAATAGCGACGCTCATACTCCACGTCACCCACCAAGGTGCCCAGCTGCTTTTTGCGCATTTCCTTCACCTTGTACCGGTCGGCATCTCTCTGCTGCATTATCAATCCATTAACCTCTGCAGGATCTGCTTCAGGGTCGCCACTGCTAAAGCCAATGCTTAGAAATGCCACTTGCTCGAAATACTGGAAGAAAAACGCTGCCCATCTTGAAGTTCTATCATGATGAGAGATCTTTCCCTTTTTGTGTCTTTCTCACTCTTTAACACTTGGGGATCGGGATCTCTCATCCTCCTATTTTGGCTCACTACCGGGCTGTAGCCAACGATCACAACCTGAACCCTGAGACCCTGTCGGAAATGCTCAGACTTACAATCCGTGGTTACAATCGCAGCGACACCGCTGAGGATTTGGGTATAACCCGGCAGACCGTGCAGCGATACCTGAAGGTCGTCAGGGAAAAGCTGGACGAAGCGGAGATGGAGGCCGTGCTCACCGGTCTTGCGGTGTCGATGGGTGGAGCCTACTACCTCAACGACCTCTGTTCTGAAAAAAGACCGGAAAATGGAACGATGTGGCTGATTTCAGGCGAAAGGAGGGAGCATTCCATTGGAGCCGAAGATTACTGAGAAGCCGGGCCTGAGGCTGGTAGGTGTGGCCCCATTTGTGATGCTCTGCAAATTCTTCTGAAATCGACCATATACCATACCACTTTCAAAACCGTTTAACAGCGAACACACAAATTCCCATAGAATGCCTCCTGCGATAAACGTGGGGATATCACACTGACTGATTAAACAGGCGCACTTTATATTTCTCCCGAGCTAAGCCATAGCACAATAAACTACCGCAGGGGCAGTACAGTTGGGGAAACCATGGCAGCCATCGGAGCAGGAATGCCAGGGATGGTCCTAGAAAATATTTAGTAAGTACAAAGGATTAAGTTGATATCTTCGCAACTGCAGCTTCCGAAAATGAGGTGGAAATGGAGAATCCCCTATGCCCGCAAAACAAGAAAGTGAAAATGGTCAGTCGATGCCAGCAGCTACATACCTGGCCTGTGCAGTCGTGGCTCTGGTTGTGCTCTCACTGGCAGCCCTGATGTTCTACACCCCTTTTTGGGTGATCACCGTACGTTGTATAGGTTTTGACCCCCTGGAGTTGGTCGATGACGCCGAAGAGCTCTGGTATAAAGGTCTGCTGAAGCATCCTGAAGCGTATCGAAGTAGAGTCTCCTGGAGGTGGTGGGATACAAAAGGGCTTTATGTACTAACCCATCCCGGTTCCAGGGAGACCCACCGTTGGGGGTCGGTTTTAAGACCACCGACAGTAAACTTCGAGGATCTAAAAGAATATCCCCTGTACCAGCAGTACGGAGGCGACTCCTTCGAATTCGAAGCCCGTTTTGACTGGTCCGAGGTGTTTCCAGCTCTGCTAATAATCGTCTGCATCCCTCTCTTGCTGTTGTATGGAAAACGCTCTCGCCGCTACAGCACTTAATGATCCGTGCCAGAAATACTCATACCGATGGGAATCGAATGTCCATCGGTGGATATTGGTGCTGTGGTCTGGCAAATTACCTCCGGATCCTTTTGAAAATCGAGCAGATTAAATGCGGTCTGGTGTGCAAAAGCCCTCATTCATAACCCTGCGGATGTGCAATACGACTGGATGTTCCACGCTTCCCGCTCGACCAAATAATGGCTACCTCGGTCGCGCACGGGTAATCCACATCCAATTGCTGCATGTCTGAAATCCTGGTTCCTCTATTTGTCTCACGCCTCATAATCCAGCGCCATCAGCATGAACCCTACCGCCCAATCGCCAGCGTTATGGTAACTCAGACCCCAGCCCAATGCGCACCAGCACTGTGTCACCCGGCACCTGCTCCAAAACCCATACCGAAGGCCGGCAACCCCCGGGTTCCTCCGGTGAGGGTGGATTGTCATCGAGATATTCACGGCCATCATCAGCACAAGCACAAGCAATATTCTGCAGATAGTTCCCTTTCGCGACCATTTACGCAACTACAACCTGAGTTCACCTGCCTGGAACCAAACCCCTCTTTTGCCCACAGTAATTCACCTTCACTTCATTGTCGTTGCGAGACTCCAGCTTCTCAGAGAAACCCTCCAGCCCATCACTCCGGAGAACAGCAATGCGATTAAGAGTCAGCATACCCTGTTCTTCTGACGCAAAACCCTCTTCTATGGTCACTCCGGTCGCATAATCCGCCCCGCTGACCGCTTCCAGGACTGCTTCATTATAGCTACCGTAAGGATACGCTATTGTGTCAATACAAACATCAAATCTGTCCTCCAAGCGGTCGCGGCTGCACTTGACCTCTGCCTCCAACTCGTTCACCGGGATATTGGATAACTCTCTGTGCGTCTTTGTGTGATGGCCGAGCTCAAATCCGGCTTCCAGCATCTCAGAGAGCATGCTGTCGTTAAGATAACGTTCACTACCTATAAGTTCCTCCACTACGTAAATCGTTGCTGTCAGTTCGAGCTTTTTCATGACCGGAAACGCCTTGGTATAGTTGCCAAGGAAACCGTCATCAAAGGTAATAACGATGGGATTTGAAGGAAGAGGTTCACTTTCAAGCCAATGTGCAGCTAGCTCTGCCATGCTGACCGTATTGTAATCGTGCTCCACCAGGTACTCCATTTGCCTCTCAAAATTATCGGGATCAACGAAAAGCTCCGTATGCTCAGTGAACGGTTCACCTATTTCATGGTACATCAAGATGGGTACGCGGCAGTGTTCGGTAAAATCAGCTTCTTCAGCAGGTTGACAGTAAATCTGTCTGTAGTGAGTATCAAAGCCATATGGGTGATAGATTCGAGCGTGAGCCACGCGCACGCTACCAAACACAAGGGTCATTACCAGAACTAATAGCATTATCCTGCTGAACGCTTTCACCGGTCCACCTCAATCCCATTACAGTGGCTAACTGACTGACACCCAACAATCAGTGCCACTGAAGGCTTGTTCAGCTATTTGGCAGTTAGGTCGAAGAATCCTCCTGGTACGACGAAAGGGGTAGCAATGCAAAGGGTCTGCCGCGGACATCCTTCGCGCCACTTTACAGACTTCTTGACCCCCTGAGCTGACATTGTGAGGGCCGACCCTGTCAGCAGCGTAGAACGGAGGGTCAGCCCCCATACCTTTATCCCGGCATCATGCGCTTTGACACCAACATCAGCCCTGCTCCTCTTCCATCTCAAGCGCATCATCAGAAACCGCAGCGGCATCCAGCACTGCCTCGGAAGCGTAAATGGGAGCCCCTTCTCTGACGGCCAGGGCAACA
>PUMD01000031.1 GCA_003551215.1 Clostridia bacterium
AATGTCCGCAAGGTTGGAAGGATCGGCAAAGGCCCGGAACCGTGTCCGCAGTGATCCAAAGGGTCGGCGCAGCGGCAGTCCGGTGCCTCGAACGGGGAGGATCCGAGGAAACACGGTCAGGTGACGGTGGCCGTAAATTCTCAGACTGCTTCTGAACCAGCCCAGCGGGTCGCATACAGTGACGTCAACTGGACCTAGACGATAATGACCGTTGTGGTTCAGCACAGTCTCCTGCCGTACCAGTCGGCTCTGCAGCGATGGTACGATGGTTGCCACATTCCATCTGCCTTCTTTTGGATCACTGCTTCCGGGTATCCTGCTACGCGCCCGCAGGTGAGCTATTGGTAGAAAACCTTCATTGTCAAAGCGCAGCGTGAGGGCTACGCTTTCGCCTCTGGTAAGCTCGGTTCGGTCCGCTTCATAGATGCACTGCAGGTTTTTCCGCATTCCCCGGGTCCACAAAAAGCAGCATGCAGTCAGGACAAGGGTCACCCGCAGTAGAAAATGCAGAAATGACCCTCCGGTTATGCGAGCTGAAAGGTACAGAAACACAAGCAGCACAAGCGGGGTTTTGTCTGCCAGTCGGACAGAAACAGTCTCCTCGTACCATTCGCGCATACCATCAAGCAGCGATGATGAAACCTCATTTGCCCCCCGCTGTGTTGAATTCATATTGCCTACCCGGCTGCCTATTGCTGCAGCCTGAGACTTGACCTCCCTTCAGAATCCATGCGCTAACCAGGGGTTTAATGGACGCTCAGCTCAACTGCGCCCCGGGAACCTGAAGCCTGTTCAGTATCGAACCTATTATCTCATCCGGGGAGTGTTCCTCCCACCTTGCTTCTGGTGTAAGGATCAGTCGATGACGGAGCACGTCAGGTGCCATTTCTTTTACATGATCAGGAAGAAGGTAGTCATCTCCCTGATACAGGGCAAGAGCCTGAGACAGTTTGAGCAAAGTCAGCGAAGCCCTGGGGCTTGCTCCCAGGTAGATGTTATCCTGATTTCGCGTGGCCTGGGTTATCTTCACCACATATTCGAGTACTGCATCCGAGACGTGAACCTGTTCAACCGAGGATCTCAGCTGCAAAACTTCCTTCCGTTCAGCTGCCGGCGTCAGTTGATCCAGGGGGTCGGCTCCCCTGCGGACGCGCAGCATCTCCTCTTCCTGGCTGGCCGTAGGATATCCCATCTGCAGCGACAGGGCAAATCGGTCCAGCTGTGCTTCCGGCAGGGGGAAGGTGCCCTCGTATTCTATTGGGTTTTGTGTTGCCATCACTAAAAAAGGTTCCGGTAGAGGATAGCTTACACCGTCGACTGTGACTTGACCTTCCTGCATGCACTCCAGCAGACTCGACTGGGTCTTGGGTGAAGCCCGGTTAATTTCATCGGCCAGTATGACATTGTGAAAAACAGGTCCCTCGCGAAAGCGGAACTCAGAAGAATCGGTGTCCAAAACAGAGGTTCCGGTTATATCCGCAGGCAGCAGATCGGGAGTAAACTGTATCCTGCGAAACTGCAGGTCAGTTGATCGAGCCAGAGCCTTGATAAGGGTAGTCTTTCCCACACCGGGAACATCTTCCACCAGCACGTGCCTGCCTGTGGCCAATGCCAAAACCAGATTTCGTATAACCGACGTCTTGCCGACTATTACCCGGCCTATGTTGTCAACCAGGCTGCGCATAGTTTTGCTGCTTTTATGATTTGCTGACAGGGGCAACTCTCCTTTCCCGTTTTGCTTATTTTTGCAGTATTCTGTTTTGCTCTCAGTTACATATTCCTCAAGACTGTGAGTGTTCCTTCCGCACATAAAGAGGTGAAAATGGTTTCTGGTGGGAAAGCATAGGCAGAAGCCGATTCTTACACCCTAAGGCAGAATGCAAGCCTTGCGAGATAATAAACCTTTGACCGTAGTATGTGCCCTGCATTCTCAGTTGTCAAATACAACCTGCCCTTTGTTATCATCCCGGTTCAATATACACTATGAACAACGAATACTGATTTGAAAGAGAGGGGATAGGTCATGGTCTCAGAGAGACTGAAAGCGGTAACTCCCTCGGTTACGCTGGCCATCAATTCACGGGTTCAGGAACTGGAGGCGGAAGGTAAAGACATAGTCAAGTTTGGGGTGGGTGAACCGGATTACCCCACGCCTGAACACATAAAGGAAGCAGCACGCAAGGCGATAGCACAAGACAAGACCCGCTATACTCCGGCGGCCGGGATCCCCCAGCTGCGCGAGGCAGTCGTGGAGAAATTCTCCGAGGAAAACAACCTTCATTATAAAGTATCACAGGTAATGGTGTCGGTAGGGGCCAAACAGGCAATTTACAACTCGCTTATGGCGCTGGTAAATCCCGGTGATGAAGTCATTGTTATTGCTCCCTACTGGGTAAGTTACCCGGAGCAGGTCAAATTGGCCGGTGGAGTACCGGTTGTGGTTCAGACTACTGAGGATACGAACTTCAAAGTTACCCCGGAAGCCCTGCGCGATGCGATCTCTCCGCGGACCAGGGCCTTGATCTTGAATACGCCGAATAACCCTACCGGAATAGTCTACTCCTCAGAAGAACTGGCAGCCCTTGGCCAGGTAATGCTCGAGCATGATATCTGGGCCATATGCGATGATATTTATGAATCACTGGTCTATGACAAAGCTTTACATACGAGCCTGCCCACCGCCTGCCCGGATATGTTTGCGCGGAGCATCGTGATAAACGGAGTCTCCAAAGCTTATGCTATGACCGGATGGCGCATTGGTTATGCCGGGGGACCCGAGGAGATCATAAGTGCCATGTCCAGCTGTCAGGGACACGCCACCAGTAACCCAACATCCGTCTCACAGTGGGCAGCCCTGGCCGCTCTGCAGGGGCCCAAAGGGGAAGTCAGAGAGATGGTGCAGGATTACGGTCAGCGGCGGGACTACATGGCCGAGAGACTGCAGAATATAGCAGGGTTTGAATTTACCAAGCCCAGGGGTGCCTTTTACCTCTTCCCCAATGTCAGCGAGCTCATAGGACGCAGCATAAACGGAACAAAGGTCACCGACGTAGAAGTGCTGGCGAAGATCCTCTTGGAAGAGGCACATGTTGCCCTCGTTCCCGGGAGCGGTTTTGGTGCTCCAGAGAACCTGAGGTTTTCTTATTCAGCAGCCATGGACCGCATAGAAGAGGGAATGGACCGGCTGCAGCAAGCCCTGGACTGAAGTTGAAGGTAGAGGTATGTGAGGCGCTGCGGGATGCTCATCCCGCAGCGTCCTGCAAGGGAGAGAGGTTCAGTGAGTTTCTCTAGCACAGGATCAAGTCAGCCTGAGGCCGGGCAGCGGGCAGCCGTGCTGGGCCTGGGGGTAAGCAACCGCGCACTGGCCGGTTACCTGCTGGATGTGGGGCTTGAGGTGTGGGTGTACGACCAGCAGGCCTCCAGGCATCTTGGCGCTCGCTGGACTGAGATTGCTGACCGAGTAAAAGAATCTGCTTTTGGTGAACAGTATCTTGATGAGTTCTCACAAGACAGCCGGGATTTTGGTTTCGACTGGGTGTTTGCCACCCCAGGTATGCCCAAAGACCTCCCTCAGATAAGGCAAGCCAGACGCCAGGGGGCGAACATATCCAGCGAGCTTGCTCTGTTTATGCAGCAGTGCCCGGCCATAATGGTGGGGATAACTGGCAGCTCTGGAAAAACCACGACTACTGCCATGGTGGGAGATATGCTGCGGGCCGGATTGGACACCAGGGTGTGGGTGGGAGGCAACATAGGGACCACTCTGATCGACCGTCTTGCGGACATATCCCCCGACGATGTGGTGGTGCTGGAGATATCGAGTTTTCAGCTGGAGCTGGCCACCAGGACCACTGAATACGGCGCTATCCTGAACATAAGCCCCAACCATCTGGATGTCCACGGGGACATGGACAGCTACGTGCAGGCCAAAAGCCGACTGCTGATCTGCCAGCCGCCCGGAAGTCTTGCTGTGCTTAACTGGGATTGTGAGCGTACCAGACAGCTGTCGTCTCTGGCCCGGGGACGGCTCGCGTACTATTCCATGCAACAGGCTCCTGAATCCTGGGACTCCAGCAGGCCGGGGGAGCTGGCGGGATGGCAACAGGACGGACATTTGTGGGTGAAACGAAACGGCGAGGTGGTGCGTCTTTGCTCCTGCAGGGATATTCCCCTGCGCGGTCCTCATAATGTGGCAAACACTTTGATAGCCGGGCTGGTGAGCTCGGCAGTCGGAGGAAGCATCGAGGGCATGCGGGAGGCTATTTCTGCTTTTTGTGCTGTTCCCCACCGTCTCGAAGAGGTAACCTGTCGCGACGGTGTTCTTTTCATAAATGATTCCATAGCCACTTCTCCGGACCGCACAGCTGCCGCCCTGGACAGCTTCGACCGCCCCTTGATATTGATTATGGGCGGGTACGACAAGGGGATATCATTTGCAGGGCTGGCTGAGAAGCTGGTAAAAGATGCTGCCCATGAGCAGATCAGGGCAGTTGTTCTCACAGGAGCAACCTCTTGTGAAATACAAAAGAACCTGTTAGATGCGGCATCTAAGGCAGACGGTTTCAGCTGGGTCGAGGAAGAAAATCCAGAAACGAATTCGGCGGTGCTGCGCGTTGAATCCGAGTTCGAAAGGGCAGTACGGCTGGCAGGTGACCTTGCCCGCAGAGGCGATATCGTGCTGCTTTCTCCCGCCTGTGCCAGCTTTGATCAGTTTGATAATTTTATCACAAGAGGACGCAACTTCCGCGATATAGTAACGGGCTGACCTGACAGCCCGGGGCGACCAAGCAGTATTCGATGCCACTTCTTTACCCGTTCCATCCAACAACAGGAAAAGTGTTTATAGAAGTAGAATACAATAGTTGCCAGCTGCGTGAGTCGGCAGCTTCAAAAAGGACCCGGATGATGACTCAACCGGTCGCTTCCGTGGAGGTAGTTAATTCATGCACAATGTCCAGCTTTTGGCACTCGACATAGGCAGCACGACAACCAAGGCCAGACTGTTTTGTGTAGATGAGTCAGGAGGGAAGCTGATTGCCGCTGCCGATAGTCCAACAACCGTGGAAGCACCGGAAGAGGACGTAATGGTGGGGGTCATCAAAGCGGTTGAGTCGATGCAGAGGAAGGCGCCGGGGTCTTTGCTGACTGAGGATGGCGAGATTGCCCGCGGCCCGGATGCAGTAAAGATGCTGACTGCTTCCTCAAGTGCCGGAGGAGGGCTGCAGGTGCTGGTCACAGGCGTCTGGCGCAAGATGACGGCAGAAAGCGCCCAGAGGGCGGTTCTTGGTGCGGGAGGGGTGGTTCTTGACGTCCATCACGTCAATGACGGTCGACTATCATCAGAGCGGGTCAAACAGATTCGGGCTGCCAGACCGGATATGATACTGATGACCGGCGGGACCGAGGGCGGACAGGTCAGTCAACTGGTAGCCATGGCGGAATGGCTAAGAAGCGCCGACCCACGTCCTCGCTACGGTGACCAGTCACGAATTCCGCTCCTTTATGCCGGCAACAGCCAGGCACTACCCCTGGTGAGAAAGGCTTTGCAGGACAGCGTCCAGCTGTACGTTTGCGAGAACGTAAGGCCCAAGCCCGGTGAGGAAAATCTCGAGCCGGTCCGGGACCGCATTCAGCAGTTGTTCATGGAACACGTGATGAGTCACGCTCCCGGATACACCGGGGTGTTGCAGAGGGTTGACGGTCCGATCCTGCCGACGCCGGGAGCCTTCGGAATCATGATAAAGCAGCTGGCTGAGAAGCTTCGGGCTGATGTGCTCGGGGTCGACATAGGCGGAGCCACTACCGACATCTTTTCAGTGATTGGAGGCAAGCTGAACCGTACAGTCAGTGCCAGCCTGGGCATGAGCTACAGCATCTCAAACGTGATCTCGTCTGCTGGAGAGGAGAACATCGCCCGCTGGCTGCCTTTTGACGTATCCCCGGGTATGCTGCGGGAGTGGGCGGTCAGCAAGATGATAAGGCCCACCACGCTGCCGCAGACGCCGTCTGACCTTCTGGTGGAGCATGCTGCAGCCCGGGAGGCGATCCGGCTGGCGCTGCAGCATCACCGCAGGCTGGTGGGTGAGCTCAAGGGGAAAAGGCGCCCACCTGTTGCCGGCTTACTGAAGGAGCCAACAGCTAGGTCAGAGTTGAGCCTGCCGGATGTGGAGGCAATCATCGCAAGCGGGGGTGTTCTGTCGCACGCGGGAGATGCACGGAGAGCAATGGGAATGGTGGTTGATGCTCTCTCGCCGGAGGGGCTGACCCGTGTGCTGCTGGACCGGGGGTTCATGATGCCTCACCTGGGTGCAATAGCGGACATGGATGAAGATGCCGCTTTGAAGCTGGTCCCACAGGTTCTGGTCAGTGCTGGCTGGTGTCTTTCCCCGACCAAAAATGACGCCGCCCCGGGCGAAGTACTGGGAGACGTTCATCTGAGGGGAGAGGGATTTTCCGTCTGCCAGCCGGTTCGCTGCGGTGAGATGAGCATGGTGCAGCTGCCGTATGGGGTAGTTATCGAGGTCAGCATTGAAGATGGTTCCCGGGTTGACTGGGGGATTCGCGAAGCCCAAGCCACATTGGAATCGCGGAATAAGGGAGAAGTCCTGCTGCTTGACGGCAGAAAACGGCCGGTGGGAGAGCATATGGGTAACCCACCCCGTCCCGTGCAGCAGGTGAGCCCCTTTGGCTACAATGCAGAGGTTCTCGAGAACCTGCGGACGGGAGGGGTTTGGGGTGAGTAGGACTGCGGAGCAGCACTGGAGGTTGCAGCAGAATGTGACTCTGAGGAGGCGTCGTGCTGCATCTCTTCCCGGACGGGTAATGGTGCAGGAAGGTGACCTGGTGGAGGCTGGTCAGGAGATAGTCCGCGTGCGTGAGATGTTCAGCGTGCCGCACCTGGTCAATGTTGCCCGTAGAGTCGAAGAAAGACCGTCCCGCCTAAGCCAGGAAGACTACAATGTCAAAGAGGGGGATCGGGTGAGGGCCGGCGAAACGCTGCTGGAAGTGAAACGTTCAACCCTGATGGTTTTCCGCAGCATAAGGCGGGCCAAATCTCCCGTAGCCGGTGTGGTAGAGTCCATATATCGGGAGCTGGGTCTGGTTCTGATCCGGGAAGACAGAAAGCAGGAGACAGCATCGGTCACGCTGGACATAGCAGAAAGGATAGGCTGTTCTGGTGACGACATCACCGACTATCTGCGAGTAGAGGAAGGTGAGGAGGTGCAGCAGGGACAAATCATCGCTGTCGATCAGGGAGATGTGAGAAGATCTGTTCTCGCTCCTTACGACGGGCAAATTGGCCGCATCGACCGTCTCAAGGGTGCAGTCGTGCTGCAGCGAAGTGTAACGGGGTTTTCTGTTGATGCTTTTGTGCCCGGTCGTGTTGCTGAAGTGATTCCCAAAAGAGGTGCGGTAATCGAGTCGCAGATGAATCGCATCTGCGGAATCTACGGTATAGGGGGGGAATGCAGGGGAACGCTGCGGGTGCTCGGTCACGGCAGTATCGCGTCCAGACTCGACAAATCAATGCATGGTCTGGTGCTGGTGACGGAAGACATAGTAACTGCGGATTTCATCTTTGAGGCCCGGCAGTGCGGAGTCACGGCTATCATAGCCGCAGGCATGAGAGTAGATTGCCTGTACGATGTGGCCGGCGGTACTCCGGATGTCACCATAGACAGCCCGCACCTGCCTGGCCCCACAGTGGTACTGACCGAGGGTTTTGGAGAACAACTCAGGATGGACGGCAGGATTTATGCCATGCTCTCGAAATTTGATGGAGAGCAAGCATATCTTGATGGTACCACGCAGATCAGGGCTGGAGTGGTAAGACCGGAAATCCTTCTGCCCGCTGAGGACGATTGCACTGGGGAAGGTGCCCTCCGCAAAGCACAGGGAGAGTTGAAGTCAGGAGACAGGGTGGTTGTTCTTCGTGGTCCTCAGTTCATGCGCAGAGGGATCATCATCAGGGTGTTGCACCGGAACGTTCAGCTGGGCTTCGGAATATCCGGCCCTGCCGCCAGGGTTCGGCTTGATGGCGGAGGAGAGGTGGTTGCACTGCAAGCCAACCTGGAGCGCGAGGTATGAACGCCCGGCTCAATCTCCCGGCAGGTGATCCGTGTAATTGAGAGAAGAAATCTGCCACCCGCGGGAAGTCAGTCTGACCACACTCAGTGACCCGTTGGCAATGTCCATTCGCCATTTCTCCTTCAGCGGCGCAGATAAGATCCAGCTCAGAAGAGACTTGATTGTTCCTCCGTGACTCACCACAACAACCGACTGGTTGGGGTGACGACGGGCTATATGCCTCAGACCATCTGCGGCCCGCTTCTGCACAGCGGTGGTGGGTTCGCCTCCCGGCGGGAGGCATTCTCTTCCGCTGGTGCGTTCCTGGTGGTAGTCGGGAAGCCTCTCAGCAGCTTCCTCCCAGGTGAGACCGGCCAGTTTGCCCAGGTCAACCTCAAGCCAACGCTCATCCCGTACAAGTGGTATTTCGAGCCTGCTTGCGGCAGGGCGGGCAGTATCCAGTGCTCGTGACAGCGGACTGCTGTATATGCATACAGGATTCCAGCGATGCAATGCAGAAGCCAGGGACCGTGCCTGGCTGACTCCTTGCTCGTCAAGAGGTACATCCTTCTGTCCCATAAAGCGGCCGGATGCGTTAAAATCTGTGCGTCCGTGGCGAATCAGCAGTATCGTGATCAACTGGTTTTGGCGTTCTTCGCTCATGCAGTACCCCTTTTTGTGTATTTGGTTCCGCACAGCCTGAGACGAAAGCCGGCGTTCCAGACAGATGACAAAAACATGGAAATCACCTGAAAAACATGACGCATGGGCCCGATCTGAGTAGCCAGATGTCGGCTGCCTGACCCCAGGTTGCTGGACAATGTCCTCCAGGTTCGCTTCATCGAAAGCCTGATGCTGCTGATGTGAGATGTTTTTTATCCGTCAGCCCGTTGGGTTGTTCCTCGCTGTGAGTCCTGTATGGCCTTGTCATTTATCTCTTCATCTTCTGTCAGAAAGGTTTACCGACAAAGCGCACAGTGTTGGATTGTGCCTACCGCCAGAGTGAGTCTAGAGGGCAACGAGAGGGCCACAACGAAACAGCCCGCTGAATGCTGCAGACGGAGGAACAACTGGTCGTTGGTCTATGCAGTGTGATATGTGTGCTGCCCCTGCCCTTGTTCTCCTTTTTGATCTTATGTTTTCGGTGTTCGAAATATGGATTTGGCCAAGAGTATGATCTGGCAGGCCATTTATGAACATATCTTTTGCGAAACAGTGCGGTTTTCCTCCCCTGCTGCATGCTGTAAGGAGGAGTCTGCAGGCTCCTGCAAGAAGTGAAGTTTGCAAAAGGAAGGGAAATCCTTTATGGTGACATGTTTGACAATCGGACAGACAGCTGTCAAAATACAGGATTCGGGAGGCGAAATCAATTGGAGCTGACCAGAACTGGCCTGCAGGACATTGCCCAGGAACTGAAGAATCATTACAATCAGGTGTCCGTTTACCGGGAAGATCCCCCAGCATCTGCCTTGCCTGACAGCGTCCTGGGTGTGCTTGTCAGCACAGTTTTGTCGCAGGCCAGCAATGACATTCGCACAAAGCAAATATATCTGCAGCTGCGCGCTCAATATCCCGCCTGGGAGCAGCTCGCAGATGAGGATGAGGCAGAGATCAGGCAGGTGCTCAAAAAAGGAGGCCTGTCCAGACAGAAGGCCGGCTACATCAAGGAAATTCTGCGGAGACTGAAAGACCGCTTCGGGGAATACTCGCTGGATGTTTTGCAGGATTGGGATGATGAAGGGTGCTACAGCTACCTGACTGACCTTCCCGGAGTGGGACCTAAGACTGCTGCCTGCGTAATGCTCTTTGGTCTTGGACGTGATGTGTTGCCGGTGGATACTCATGTGGCGAGGATAAGCCGTAGGCTCGGTCTGGTAAGCGAAGGGGCAGCCCCGCAGCAGATTCAAAAGGAGCTGGCAGACTTCGTTCCCTGTGGATGGAGCCTGTCGCTTCACCTCGATATGCTTCACCACGGACGCAGCGTGTGCACAGCAATGAACCCAATGTGCGAGGAGTGTATCCTGGAGAGATGGTGCGACAAGCAGGGAGTCTGAGGCCTGCGATGCGTTCCCTAGGAGGTGACGGCCTTGTGAAACACAGCGCAATAAATCGTCAGCCAAGGGAAATCCAAGGGGAGCCAGAAAAGCTTCTGCTTGAGTATGCCCGAAGTGAAGACCCCGATCTCAAACGCGAAATAGCCAGCCATTACCAGGGGCTGGTGGTACATCTGGCCAAGGGATTTCTCGGTCGAGGTGAGGCCCTCGAAGATCTGATTCAGCAGGGTTACATCGGGCTTCTTAAGGCCATCGAGCGCTTCGATCCCGATCGCGGCGTGAAATTTACGACCTACGCCACACCCACAATTAACGGTGAGATCCGCCGCTATTTCAGAGACAAAGGCTGGGATCTGCACGTTCCTCGCGGTGTTAAGGAACGGCAGTTAAGAGTCAAAGCTGCAAAAGAGAAGCTGATGGGACTCGGGGAGACAGATCCGAGTGCAGCTCAGATCGCCGAATATCTGCAGGAAGAACAGGGCGACGTTGAGAAGGCGCTCCTGGCTCGACGTGCCTACAACTCCTATTCCCTTCACAGTACTCTTTGGGATCAGGAAAACCTTCAACTCATGGAGGTAGTCGGGCAGGATGATGATGGCTACGAGCAGGTTATGAACTGTCAGGATATCGCTCAGGCTATAAGGCAGCTGCCCGAGCGTGAGCAGAAGATAGTCCAGTGGCGGTTTTTCGGCGATCTGACACAAAAAGAAGTTGGAGAGCGACTGGGTATATCTCAGATGCACGTAAGCAGACTTGAACGTCGGGCCCTCAAGACCATGCGAAAGCAGATGGTAGCCTAGCGTGATTGCTTGTCATCCTGCAGACTCACGTCAATAAAGAAATGGGTGGTAGGAGCTATTACCACAGTCTCAACCCGCAGCAGATAGCGGCTGTCCTGGTGGGTGATTTCCCGGTTATGATACAGGCTTTTGGCCATATCGGGATCAATATCATCGATCATTTGCCCGACCATTCCGTCTGATACCGACCTGAGTCTTTCCGTCAACTCAATCTGCACAGTTTCTGTTTTGCCATCGGGCAGGCCGGACAGGTGTATCTTGACTGTCTCTATCGCCGGGCGCGTCTGAAACTCCTGCAGCTGTTGTCTTAACTGCTGCATCTGCTGCCTCTGGTCGGTGGCGATGCTGCGAAAGAGGTCTCTTTGCACGGTCGCGCTTTCCAGCTGGGCGGCAGTCAGCATGGTTACCCCCGCTGCACCAACAATTACTCCCAGGGTAAAGGCGGCGAGAAATCTGCGGATGTTCACGGTGAGCCGGCCATCCATTCAACAAGCAGGTAGCCCAGCTGAGCTCCGCCAAAGGCCGCGACCACCAGACTCATGTGTCGGAAGATGGCTGCTGTCTGCTGCCCCCATAAAACGGAGTCAATCATTTTGATGGTGGCGAAGGTGCCGCCTAGCGCGGCCACGGCAGCCCAGGTCTTGAGCTGGTCGGCCAGATCCAGCATAGTGGTAGCAGGGTAGCCACCGGCCAGCAGAGCTCCCAGTGCACCCAGGACTGAACCGCCAAGCAGCATTCCGAGTGACATAAAAAAGGAAAGGACCATCTGCATCCAGAAATCGTCCATAGGTAGTTTTCTCCTCAGAACAGTGTTGCCCTTTTTGTTAGCGGTACCGTTTGAAGTCTTATTCACTGAGGTCAGAGGATATGTGGGGAGGTTCATATTGCTAGACGGAAAATCAAGTTTCACTCATCTGCACAACCACACCGAATACAGCCTGCTGGATGGAGCCGCCCGAATCGAGGAGCTGATCCAGCGAACAAAAGAGCTGGGGATGAATTCAGTTGCCATCACAGATCACGGAGTTATGTATGGAGTGGTGGATTTTTACCGCAGGGCCAAGGCTGCCAATGTGCATCCCATAGTGGGATGCGAGGTCTATGTGGCGAGGCGTTCACGCCATGATAAGGATGCATCCCGGGACAGGGACCCCTACCACCTGGTGCTGCTGGCTGAGAATCAAACCGGATATCAAAACCTGATGCGACTGGTCAGCCGTTCTTATGTGGAGGGGCTTTACTACCGGCCCCGCTGCGATAAAGAGCTGCTTTCTCAGTACAGTGAGGGACTCATAGCCCTTTCGGGCTGCGTTTCAGGCGAGGTTCCTCAGCTCATCCTAAACGGCCAGATGGAGGAGACCCGCGATGCTGTGCGATGGCATCGCGACACCTTCGGGCAGGACAGCTACTTTCTGGAGATGCAGGATCACGGAATGGACAGAGAGCGACAGGTCAATGAAGCCCTCGTCCAACTGGCCGATGAGTTTGGTCTTGGACTGGTTGCTACCAACGACACCCACTACCTGACTCAGCAAGACGCTTCTGCTCATGACGTTTTGTTGTGCATTCAGACAGGCAAATCCCTGGATGATGAAAACAGGCTGCAGTTTCCCAACGACCGCTTTTATCTTCGTCCTCCCGAGGAGATGAAGGAGCTGTTTTCCGAGCATCCGGAAGCCATAGCCAATACCGCAAGGATAGCTCAGAGATGTCAGGTGGATTTTGATTTCAATCAGCTGCACCTGCCGGAGTTTGATATTCCTGATGAATTTGCTTCCCCCCACGCTTACCTGACCCACTTGTGCCGTCGGGGCCTGCAGGAACGCTACGTAGAGCCGTCTGATGAAGAAGATCAGCGGCTGGCCTACGAGCTCAACATGATAGAGGAGATGGGGTATTCGGGATATTTTCTGATAGTGTGGGATTTCATCCGTTTCGCCCGTGAGCGGGATATTCCCGTGGGACCCGGAAGGGGTTCTGCTGCTTCAAGTCTTGTGTCATACGTGCTGGGCATAACCAACATTGACCCGATCGCCTACGATCTGGTGTTTGAGCGGTTTCTCAATCCAGAGCGGGTGAGTATGCCTGACATCGACATAGATTTTTGCTATGAACGGCGCGATGAGGTAATAGATTACGTGGTCGATAAGTACGGTGAGTCCTGCGTTGCCCAGATAATCACCTTTGGAACCATGGCGGCCAGAGCGGTCCTGCGAGACGTGGGGCGTGCCCTGGATATGCCGTACAGTCGGGTAGATAAGATAGCCAAGATGGTACCGGCTCAGATAGGAATAGATCTTGAGGAGGCCCTTGAGACTTCTGCTGAACTCAACGATGCGTACAATGAAGATGATGAAGTGCGCATGCTGGTGGATATTGCTGGTGCCCTTGAGGGACTTCCCCGTCACGCCTCAGTTCACGCGGCTGGAGTAGTAATAACTGAAGAAGAGCTGACGGAGTATATTCCCCTGCAGAAGATGGGTGACGGGTCGATCGTGACTCAGTTCCCCATGGGAGTTCTCGAGGACCTGGGGCTTTTGAAGATGGACTTCCTCGGTCTGCGCACGCTCACTGTGATTGACGAGACAGTAAATATAATAAGGCAAAACCAGGATGAGAGTTTCTCAATTGATGAGATCCCCATGCGGGATAAAAAGACTTTCGAGCTTATTTCCCGGGGCGATACGGACGGTGTGTTTCAGCTGGAATCTTCCGGCATGAGGGAACTTCTTCGCGACCTGAAACCCTCGGCCTTCGAGGAAGTCATTGCAGCGGTGGCGCTGTTCAGGCCGGGTCCCATGGAGAACATACCAACGTTTCTGGAAAATAAACACAACCCGGAGGAGATAGAGTACCTGCATCCCGACCTCGAACCAATACTTGAGGAGACATACGGAGTTATGGTCTATCAGGAACAGGTCATGCAGGTGGCATCTACCATGGCCGGCTTCAGCCTGGGACAAGCAGACATTCTGCGCAGGGCTATGGGTAAAAAGGACCCCGAGGAACTCGCTTCGATGAAAGAGGAATTCATAGGGGGATGTCTGCAGAAGGGGCATGAGCGCCAGGTGGCGGAGAAGCTGTTCGGTTTCATAGAAAAGTTTGCCCACTACGGGTTTAACAAGGGGCATACAACACCCTATGCACTGCTGGCCTATCAAACTGCTTACCTCAAGGCGAACCACCCGGTCCCATTTATGGCGGCTCTGCTTACCAGCATTATGGATGACAGTGATAAGGTAGCCAAGTATGTACAGGAATGCCGTCGCATGGGTATAGAGGTATCATCTCCTGATGTCAACCGCAGCAATCACAATTTCACCGTAGACAAAGATGTGATTCTGTTTGGGATGGCAGCCATCAAGAACCTCGGCTCTGCAAGCATTGAGGCGATAGTACAGCAGCGCAATCAGGAGGGCGAATACACCTCCTTTAGGGAATTTTGTGAGCGAGTTGATGCCGACAAGCTCAATCGCAGGGCTGTTGAATCCATGGTAAAGGCGGGAGCATTCGACTCGCTGTGTGAAAACCGGGCCAGCCTGCTTGCTGGTTATGAAAAGGTTCTGGCTTCAGCTCAGAGCGTGCAGAAAAGGAAAAAATCCGGTCAGGTATCAATATTCGATATGGTCGACGATGAAGAGGAAATATCCATGTCTCGACAGTCACTGCCGGATGTAGAACCTTTAGACCCACCCGAAGCACTTGCCATGGAAAAGGAGGTTCTTGGAGTGTATGTCTCCGGTCATCCGCTCGAACAGTGGCGCGATGATCTCGAGCAGGAAATAACAGCCACATCTTCCCAGCTGCAGGACCTCACCGATGGCACCCATGTGGCGCTGGGAGGGTTGATAGTCGAGCAGTCGCGCATTCTTACAAAGGGCGGCGAGACTATGGCTTTTGTGACCGTGGAAGATATCGACGGTCGTTTGGAGGTAGTTGTATTTCCATCGGTGTTCTCAGACAATGCCGAGCTGCTGGTGGAGGAGAACGTGGTAGTAGTGACAGGTGAGGTATCCCACCGCGACGAGGATGTCAGCCTCATAGCCGAGACGATTCGGATACCTGGGGAAAACGGTCGAGTATATATCGAGATACCTCCGGGTACGCAGGATGCGGAGACTATTGAGCAGCTGAAATATATTCTTACCCAGCACTCGGGTGACACTCCGGTGTATCTGTGCCTGCACGAGTGCGACTGTGTTCTTCTGACTGGGAGTCGATTTCATGTTGACCCGGGTACGACGCTGCGCAAAGCCGTGCACAGAGTTGTAGGGCAGGGTGCATTTCACTACATCGATGCCGAACGAGAGGGCGCGTGAACACCGATGTTTTACTGGTTTTGGAGAATACTGGCCTTACTTGCGTTGGTCCCGCTGGTTGAACTGGCACTGCTTTTGGAGGTAGGGCGTCTGATTGGAACATGGAGAACTGTAGCAATAGTGATTGTCACCGCCATAATAGGTTCTTACCTTACCAGTCGTGAGGGAACCAGGGTGCTCGGCAGGATAAAAGAGCAGCTTACCCATGGCACCGTTCCCTCCGATGCGCTTTTTGATGCAGCCCTGATTGGGGGAGCTGGCCTGCTGCTTTTGACCCCGGGTCTGTTAACGGACGTGATGGGATTTCTGTGCCTCATTCCTGCCACACGCACTGTCATACAGCGCTGGATAGCCAGGAGGGCGGAATCCTTCATAATGGATCGTTATTGAACAAAAAATGTGCCGAGGGTGGGATTCGAACCCACAAGGGGCAAAGCCCCATGCGATTTTGAGTCGCACGCGTAGGCCAATTCCGCCACCTCGGCACTTTTCATGAGACACATTATATCAAAGCTCCTTATAGGCGTCCAACGATAATGCAATCACTGTTGAAAGGATGCAGGTTATCAGCTTGCAGAACGGTTTTCGCTGTTTTGGCTGCTCAGGTCTTGGGAGTCTGACAGCTGGTTGTCAAGTTTTTCTGCTTTCACAGCCCCTTCCTTCTGAACGATAATCACATAATCCTCGGGTGGATGCATAGCATACCAAAGACACACTATCAATCGCAGTAGAGGAATGATATGGTCATGAAATGTCTGAGGATTGCATTTGTGGGCTTGCTATGTCTTGCATTAGCGCTGTTGTCACTCCCTTTGTCTGTTTGTGCAGACAGTACTGAATCTGAACAGGGACGGCACCCGGATGCTTGCACTGCTGATCTATGCGACATGCAGGGAGTGCTGCCCGCTGAATATCACGAAAACGGTCTGCTCATCAATATACCGGGCCGTTATCTTGTGGTAATTCAGCAAGGCGAGGTCCTCAGGCGGTACCCAATTGCCGCGGGCAGTCCTCAAACGCCGACTCCGCAGGGGCAGTTTGAGGTTATCAATGCAGTGAGGGATCCGTGGTGGTACCCCAATGACAGGCAGCCCGTTCCTGCTGGACCCGATAACCCGCTTGGTCCCTGGTGGCTGGGTCTTAATTTGCGGGGTTACGGCATTCACGGCAACAACAATCCTTCCTCCATAGGGAGTCTAGTTTCGCAGGGATGCATAAGGATGGCCAACCCGGACATAGCCGAACTGGTTGAACTCGTCGAAAGAGGAACGGTAGTGAACATAGTATACGAGACCGTAACACCCGTGCCGGTTGCAGACGGTGAGGAGATAGAGTGGCATCTGGGTGTATATACTGATGACTACGGCAGGGATAACTCGTCCGTCTACAGCCGTGTAGACGACCTGCTGAAAGACTCAGGCCTTTATCTACCCCCCGAGTCGATGGTTGCATTGCAGCAGGTACAACAGGAGGCAGACAGCTCTGTATCTCTGGAGGTACCGCTGGGTTATCTACCCGCGGATGCAAAAGAGTGGGCCTTTTCTGAAGGTCTGCCATGGTTTTTCAACGGCAATCTGATGACATCACCGGCAGTGCTGCGGGGGGATGATGAGTTGCATGTCCCCCTGGGGGAATTTCTTCAGCCTCTTTGTGAGCTTACCGGAGAGTTTCCCGACATTGAAGTAACAGTACAGGATACAGAAAAAGTCAAAAAGCCGATAGTCTGTCAGATTAAAGGAAAGAGCCTGATAAGTCTTGATAGTTCAGAGGAGATCAGCTGGTCTGCCTTGTCAGAGCAGGCGGAGTCAGATGGTGACACTCATCAAGATCCGGACAAAGCACCTTCTCTGACAGCAACGGTCAGGTTATCTGATAGCCCGGGATTGAGTGTTTTTTCGGAGCGGGACGTAAAACTGCATGGAATATTATATCGTGACGAGGTATACGTGCCGTTTTTCGACGCCGTGGGTGAGATGAATGTGGCTGCCGATAGTACCGAATTGGGGGCGTGGTATCGGGCCACCACCCTCTACCTCTCCGAGCAGTTGGTGGCCGTTTTCCCACCCTTCCCGGGCGATGAGTCAGGTCGTATACCGGCTTCAGTGCTGAAGGATGTCTTCGGCAGGAGGATCATTGTCAGAGATGACAAGGTTGCCTTTCTGCGCAACACCCTTCAGGACGTCGAATGGATTGACCAACAGCCCTGGATCAGCGCCGAAGAGGTGGCCGACATTATTGGATGGGATAGTGAAGTAAGTGAGGTTTCTATCAAATTGCTGCCCAGATAAACGGCTGCTGTGTGACGTCGGTGCCGCGACAGGCCAGCTGAGCACTTTGATTTTGAATCTGACCTGCAAACCAGTGTGGCGGGACCTTCCCGTACGACGAGGATCCCGCCTGCTTTGTTCAGACCGAAAACCAGCCGCCGTCTATGTATATCACCTGTAACTGCAGGCAGCTGATGCCAAAAGTAGAAAGACTCAGTCAAGCTCGCCTTTCCGTCCGGTGCGCTGCACGGGACACTGATGGTTGACGAATTCCTCAAACTCCGGCAGTGCATTACATCTTCGGTCATCTCGGTAAAGACAACCCCCCGGGGGCCGATGGCATTGACGGTTTTATTGTGCCTTGCCCATTCTGCACCCACTGCGTGGTGAAGGTGTTGAGCCACCTTTGGATGCTTGATAAGCGGATGCCGGCATGTAGATATTTTCCACCGCACCGTACATGGAAGAAATATAGATGATCTTTCCGTGTTCCTGCCTGATTATCACCATTGCTTCGTATAGTGTGAAGAGAAAGACGTCGATAAGATTAAGGGTCGATCGGAGACGGAGAGCTCTTCTGGGGGATGCCACACTGACAGAAAACTGAAGAACTACTCTTTGACAACGTATCGACTCATCAGGATGCCTGAGTATTTTTAGATTGCCATTTTGGGGATCAGCGGCTTGCCAAAAGCAATCAGCGGTACAGTATTCACAGCTGACGTCAGAGCCCCTGATGTTGTCTGCTGCTTTCTTTCTGTTTTTTTGTTCAGAAGGTGCTATTGTGCTGAGAGCGCCGAACACCAGGCAAAGGCAGACATGTTTGGCCTATCCTGGGCAGGTCCAGTCGTCTGATACCGACGCTGTCCGATAGCCGGCCTTTTTTGTTATACTTACTAATTGGACAGCTGATTGGGTGTGCTTGGTCAGGTATTGTTTGTGGAAAGTTTACTGCATAGCTGGGGATAGCGGGAGGAAAGAGCATGACATCCAAGGATGCCGAGCTTGTGCAGCAGTGCAAGCTCGGTGACATCTCAGCCTTTGAAAAACTGCTGGATGAATATGAGGGTAAAATATATAACATGGCCTATCGCATGTTGGGTGATCGGCAGGATGCAGAGGACGCTACTCAGGAGACATTCATGAAGGCTTATACCAGCCTCGACGGCTTCCGCGGGGATTCCTCTTTTTCCACCTGGTTGTACCGTATTGCGAAGAACGTCTGCCTGGATGAGATCCGCAGAAGGCAGAGAAAGCCCGTATACCATCTGGATGAGCCTGTTACAACTCCGACGGGGCAGATACAGCGGCAGCTGCCCGACGAATCTCCTGCGCCGGATGAAGTGGTGGTAGAGCACGAAAAAAGGCGTGCTATAGAGGAGGCGCTCGGAAAGCTCCCCCCACATCATCGCACAGTCATAGTCCTAAGAGATATCCAGGGACTAAGCTACAACGAGATAGCCGAGATTCTAAAAGTAAAACTCGGCACGGTCAAATCCCGCCTTTACCGGGCGCGCAGTTCCATGAGTGCAGTTCTGCAGGAGATGGAACTTTTCCGTAGGCAGGGCGTCAGGCAAGGCGAGAGGAGGGAAGAAACTTGAACCCGCGTTCCTGCGATTTTCCCGGAAAACTGCTTTCTGCGTATCTGGATGATGAAGTTAGCGAAGCTGAACGTGAGCGGGTCGAGCGCCATATTGCTCAATGCACCACGTGTCGCCTGCGTCTTGATGAGTTGCGCGGGGTCAGCCAGATGCTGTCGCAAATTCCGCAGGAAACCCCTTCTTCCTCTTTCCGCAAGCAGCTTAGGGATTCGCTGGTTGATGATGTTTCTCCCACCCGGAGCCAGTCCAGTACGAAAGGCTTTTTGTCCGGTTTGCCCCTGGGTCGGCCGGCATTGGCTGCAGTCATCATCCTCCTGTTAATAGTGCCCCTTGCAGCATTGATTACCGGTATTCAGATGACCGGCCGAATGGCATCTGACGAGGCACTCCTTCCCGAGGCGGTTTCACCTTACGCTGAGGAAGGAGAAATAATGACCGAAGCGGATGAGCCGGAAGAAGCCCCCGACGAAGCTTCTGAGGAGTACATCGAGTTTGCTGCCCGCGCCGAACAGCAGACTTCTGTGGCTGTAAGGGCTACTTTTGAGCTGGAGGTTGAGGACCTGCTGGCTGCCAGGCGCGATCTTCTGCAGCTGGCCGCAGAACTGGATCTGACCGTACATGAAGAAACGCTGCGGGAGTCAGTCGATCTGCAGCAGTATTTGTTGGTCTTGGATGTGCCGTCAGTTTCAGATGAGCTTCGGAAGCGGATTGAAGATTTAGGTGCCTTCCGCCAGTATCAGATCCAGCGTGAATACCATCCCGCTCTGCCGCTGAGCATTGAGGACGTCGAGGATGTAGAAGAGGTGGCTTCGGTATCGGAAAGCCGCCTTGAGATCATCGCCAGTGAGCCATTGCCTCCACATCTTGATTCCGATTCTTTACCAGGTGACGGTTTTTGGCCTATGATCTATTCAGCCTTGAGTAGTTCCTGGCACAGGTTTGGCTCCCACGTGGCAGGTGCCGTCCTGTGGATGGCTGCTCATGCAGTACACGTGCTCTTTGCTGTGCTGGTGGTGCTGGGAGCATATTTCGTATGCCGGATGAGGTGACCACAGCCTCCCCCCGAAGCTCTCCGCGCCCTGACGGGGCACAGCCTGTCAGCAACCCAACTACTACTAAAACCGGGAGTGGTGCCCTTGGATAATGAAAGATCGGACCGTCTCTGTATGCTGGTGGACGGGACCAGCCTGATGTACCGAGCCTTTTTCGCCATGCCTAATCTTACTGATGCGCGCGGTCGGGTGACCAATGCAGCCTACGGTTTTACCAGCATGCTGCTGCGGCTGCTGCAAGACTACGATCCCGACTATCTGGTAGTGGCCTTCGACCGGGGTAAACCCGAGTACCGCCTGGAGATCTACCCGGAATACAAGGGTCACCGCCCGGATATGCCCGATGATCTGAGACCTCAGTTCAATATGGTTAAAGATGTCCTTGATGCCATGGGCATCGCTCACATAGAGCAAGAAGGGGTAGAGGCTGACGATCTTCTCGGTGTCATGGCCAGAGCATATGCCGATTCATCTCACAAGGTGACTATAGTAACCGGGGACAAGGATATGCTTCAGCTGGTGGACGGGCGCATTCGAGTTGAGGTTACCAAACGCGGCATAACTGATACCGTAGTCTACGACCCGAAAAAGGTGAAGGAGGAATTTGGCCTCCCTCCCCACCTTCTGGCCGACATGAAAGGGTTAATGGGAGACAGTTCGGATAATATCCCCGGGGTCCCTGGAGTAGGAAAAGTTCGGGCACGGAGGTTGCTCAACGAATTCGGTACGATCGAAGGCGTCCTGCAGAACGTTGATCAGATTGGAGGCAAGAAGCTTCCGCAGTCTCTGCGTGAGCACGCTGATGTAGCCCGCATGAGCAAAGAGCTTGCAGTCATCCGCGATGACCTGAATATCGGGTTGAAGCTGCCAGAATGCTCAATCGAGGAGCCCGACCCGGCGGCAGTCGGGAGGGTGTTCTCTGAGCTGGGGTTTGAGAGTATTTTGGAGCGCATGGGCATCTCCGCAGCTTCTGATTCCTTCTCCCCCGGGGCCCAAACAGAAGTCGACATGAGCTTATCGCGGGACCCTGACGAAAAACAGCTGGTGCGGTTGATCGGGAAGGTGACCCAAGCGGCTGGCTCGTCACCTGTCGTGATAGACTGGCTTTTGGAGCCAGAGCAGAACCCGCAAACAGCGGAGTACGTCACGCTGGCAGTTTATTCGCCCAATGGTGGGCAAGCTGTGGTTATTAGCCGCCTGTCTGCCACCCTGATTGGGCAAATCCTCCATCTGTTGGCTGATGACAATGATCGAAAGCTCATGGGGCACAATCTGAAAGGGCTGCTGGTGGCGGCCGGCTTGCAGGCCTTCGACTCGCGGCTTTTTGACTGCCGCGTGGCTGCATATCTGCTGCAGCCCTCGCGTTCAGATTACGACCTGCACTCACTTGGGCAAAAATACCTGAGCCGTTCGGTGCCCAACAGAGAGCACCTGCTGGATTCTTCACCCGCTGGTTCCGATCTTGAGGATTTGTTCGCCGCCCGATTGACCGCTATTGACCAGCTTGCAGAAGAGCTTGCAGCCGAGCTTCAGTCAGTCGGACTGACCCGCCTGTTTGAGGACATGGAGATGCCGCTTGTCCCGCTTCTTGGTGGTATGCAGGTCCGAGGAGTGAAAGTAGAAGCAGGGGTGCTCGAGGATCTCGGGCGCGAGCTGCAGCGGGACATAGCTGAACTCGAAGGGGAGATCTGGGAGCTGGCCGGTCGAGAGTTCAACATAAACTCACCTCAGCAGCTTAGTGAAGTATTGTTTGAAGATCTTGGCCTGCCGGTCATCAAGGAGACGAAGACGGGTTACTCTACCGATTCGGAAGTGCTCAACGAGCTTTCACAGCAACACGAACTGCCCCGCCGGGTTCTGGATTACCGACAGCTGGTGAAGCTGCGCGGGACGTACGTCTCTGGACTGCTTGATGAAATCTCCCCTGACACCGGACGGGTGCATACCACCTTCCATCAGTGCGTCACCGCAACCGGACGTCTTTCAAGTTCTGATCCCAATCTGCAGAACATACCCATTCGGGAGGAGAGGGGACGGCAGCTCCGCCGTGCCTTTACAGCCCCTGAAGGGTGGGTGCTGCTGGCAGCAGACTACTCTCAGATTGAACTGCGTATACTGGCCCATCTGGCTGGTGATGAGAAGCTGCAGGAGGCATTTCGCGAGGGCAGGGACATTCACGTGCAGACAGCAAGTGAGGTTTTCAATGTACCTCCAGGGGAGGTTACCGAGGAGATGCGGGAACGAGCCAAAGCGGTCAACTTCGGGATAATATACGGAATCAGCGGATACGGCCTGTCCAGGAATCTGGGGATTGATCAGCAGCAATCCCAGGAATACATAGACAGATATCTTGACCGCATGCCCGGAGTCAGCAGATATTTAGAGCAGGTCGTCGAGGAGGCCAAGGAGGCAGGTCACGTCCGCACCCTGTTTGGCCGCATCCGCTATCTACCCGATCTGCATCACCGGGTATGGCACCGCCGGCAGTTTGCTGAACGGGCGGCTCTGAACACCACGATTCAGGGTACGGCGGCTGACATAATAAAGAAAGCCATGGTAAAGGTGCAGAAGGTGGCAGCCAGCAGAGATATCAGGTGTCATCTCCTTCTGCAGGTGCACGACGAGCTCATCTGGGAAGTTGTCGAGGAGGATCTCAGCAGGCTGGCTGACTCAGCCCGTGAGGTGATGGAGGACGTAGTCTCGCTTGATGTGCCTCTGCGGGTTGATCTGAAGGCGGGAACAGACTGGTACAATATGAGCCGGCTTTAGTGAGGACGTGGTCCATTTGCCCGAACTCCCGGAAGTGGAAACGATCAGAAAAACCCTGCAGCCCTGGCTGTCCGGCCGAAAGATAACGGAGGCTGTCTTTCGCCGGGACGACATGATAGAAGTGTGTGATGGGCAGCACCCGCCTGAAGGCGCCATGTGTGATTCGGCGGAGTCTTTTTGCACCGGTTCTGTCATACAGGAGATTGACCGCAGGGGCAAGTATCTGCTGCTGCGATTTTCTGAGGGCGGTGGATGGGCAGTTCATTTTGGTATGTCGGGTTCTATGTTCCGGGCGGATAAAGATGAGCCAGTAGACAAACATACACATGTGGTCTGGAGCCTGGATGATGGAGGGCAGGTCAGGTATCGGGCTCCGCGTAGGTTCGGAAAGTGGGTGCTGACCGAGACTGACCCTGTTTGCGCGCTCACTTCCCGCGTGGGCGTTGACGCACTGGATAACAGCCTGGATGCGGATGAGTTCAAACAGATCCTCAACGGCAGCCGCAGGCGGATCAAGGCACGGCTTCTGGATCAGCGATTAATTGCCGGATTGGGGAACATTTATGCCGATGAGGCGCTGTTTGGCGCCGGTGTGCACCCTGCCCGCAGGACAGACTCACTGCGTGCTGGTGAGTGGGGGAATCTCTTTGAAGCCACGCGAGCAGTTCTTCTGCAAGCGGTAGAGCACTGCGGCACCACGTTCAACAGCTTTCGCGATGGCTGCGGACGACCTGGCGAGAATGAGGCAAATCTTAGAGTTTACGGGCGAGGAGGCGAGGGATGCCTGCGGTGTTCGGAAAAGATACGGAAAATCAGGTTAGAAGGCCGCGGCACCCATTTCTGCCCTGGCTGTCAGAGCCATAAAAGTGTTAATTGATCATACTCGGTTCCGGAGGTGAGATGAGGCGCCCCCGTGGGGCGGTCAAAACTTATGTATTCTTTCATAATGGAGTTTGAGGACAGGGAGCAATACGCCGAATGTACCGAGCTGTTGCGTAAGCGATATTCCTTTACCGGAGAGATATCGCTCCGACCAACCGACGATGGGAAATGGCGGATGATTGCGCATGCGGAGAAGCGATTTCGCAGCAGCACCTTCGAAAAGCTGCCGGGAAAGCGGGTTGATGATGAACAGTGAATGATGACTGCTGCAGTCGGCGGCCATCGCTGGTACTGGGAATAACCGGCGGTCTGGGTACAGGCAAGTCAACAGGGACCGGGATGCTGAGGGCCAAGACTGACGCGGTGTTGGATGCAGACGTCATGGTCCATCAGTTTTTGCAGCCCGGAACTTGTGTTTACGATCGGGTGGTGGACCGCTTTGGCTCACAAGTATTGAAGGGTGACGGAACAATAGACCGCCCGAAGCTCGGCAAGATTGTGTTTGGCGATGCAGACGCACGAGGAGATCTTGAGCGTATAGTCCATCCCGCCGTCACAGCCAGCATTAAGCAGAAGCTGCACGAGTTTGCCTGCGGTGGCTATGATGTGACAGTATTAGATGTTCCTCTTCTTTATGAAGCGGGCGTTCATGAGCTCTGTGATGAAGTATGGGTGGTGTGGTGTCAACCCAGGCAGCAGATCGTGCGGGTTACTTGCCGTAGTGGTCTGGATGTCCGGCAGGCGAAAGATCGGATGAAGGCTCAGATGCCGCTTGAGGAGAAGGTGAAACGGGCCGATCTGGTGTTGGATAATTCTGGGTCTCTATCAGACCTGCAGGATGAGGTTGATCGACAGTGGAGCAGGCTTCAGAAAAAGGTCAAATGCTGTTTAGACGGAGGGTAGATTATTGAGGCGGGGATGTTTTAAGTGGTTCCTACTGGCAGCACTGACCTCACTGCTGGGAGGAGTATTTCTTGGCGGTTGGCTGACTGCCCGGGTATTTCCCTTCGAGCACCGCGATATCATCCATCGGGAGGCGGCTGCCCACGATCTCGACCCGTATCTTGTGGCCGCCGTGATTCGGGAGGAAAGCCGGTTCCGGCCAGAGGCGCTGTCTTCAAAGGGGGCAGTGGGGTTGATGCAGCTTATGCCAAAGACAGCCCGGTGGGTGGCAGATGAGACGGGCATGAGCGACTTCTCCGAGGTGAATCTTTACGAGCCGACCATTAACGTCTCCTTGGGCTGTTGGTATCTGCGGCATCTACTGGATTGCTTTGATAATTCGGTGCCGCAGGCCCTGGCTGCGTACAATGGTGGCCGGGGACGGGTACAGCGCTGGCTGCATGAAGGGACATGGTCAGGATCACCGGATGATATACCTGACATACCGGCGGAAGAGACGCGCAAATTCGTGCGCAGGGTGCTGTTCAGCCACAGGCTTTATCGAGAGATTTACGGGCGGATTGATCGGTGGACTGGTAAGTAAAAGCGCTGCGGTGGACAGGCTACCGTGCTGCTATAACCGGGGGGAGTAGACATGAGCAGCAGCGAGGACGAAAAACGAGATGAAAATTGCGCACCTGCCAGCAACGATCCTCAACAGACCGTATACCATCTGTTTGAGGATCAGCCGCAGGTTCAGCATGCCGCTGCTGAAGAGGAGGAAGACCGGCACGAATTCGACTGGCTTGACGTGCTGGCTTTCATAATCGCAGCCTATCAGATAATTTTTCCTCTGCTGGGAATTGCCTTTGCTGTTTTTCTCGGCCTCTGGGGTATTCTCTGGTTGTTGAGCATGCTGTGAGAAATTGCCCGAGGATTCACGCGCAGGGTGTGACAGCGTAAGATCTTGATAGGGGAGTCATCCGCGTTAGGGTTGATTCGATTTTGCGCGTTGTGCTAGAATCCTAAATGACAACACAACGGGCCGAAGTGGTGGAACTGGCAGACACGCGGTGTTCAGGGCGCCGTGGGCGAATGCCCATGTGGGTTCGAATCCCACCTTCGGCACAGGGTAGGTGACGCCGGTGGCCCAAGAGGCAGCCGGCATCGTTTTTTATGCGATCACGGCATCCATCGGCAGGTGATGCCGGTTGATGCTTGTTGCCGCAGGACCCCTTTAGTATAATAATATCGATTGTTTAGACCCCTTCCGGAAGGGAGGAGCGACGTGACACTCGAGGGTCTCACAGAAAGCTCTATGTCCGATAAGAATAGTCTCGATGACCTGTCAGAAATGTTCAAGGCAGTCAGCGAGGAAGACGGCTCTGTGCGTATAGCCGATGAGGTTCTGGCAGTGATAGCCGGAGTAGCCACCGCAGAGATCGAGGGCGTAGAGGGTATGATGGGCAGTTTTGTCGAGAACCTCTCCGAGAGGCTGGGTCGTCCCGAGCTGCGACGGGGAGTCAAGGTGCAGACTGATGAACAAGGGGTGCTGGTGGATCTGTTCATTACTGTGGAATACGGCCGCAATATACCGAAGGTGGCCCGTTCCATCCAGGAAAACGTGAAGGGTGCCATAGAGAACATGACCGACCTTGCAGTTGCCGAGGTCAACGTGCATGTTCAGGAGGTGGCCTTCCCCGGTGAGGAATTAGATGAAACCATTACACCCTCTGACGTTTCAGGGGGCGGTGATTAGCATCTCGAGGTCAGAGGAGACGTCATCCATCGAGCAGATGGCTCATGAGCAACTAAAAGGAGACAATAGTACTGAACAGGCCGACCCTTCGCCCCTCCTGAGGGGTATTATATGGGGCGGTTTTTTAACTGTTGGCGCAGCTTTGGTTCTCCTCGGGGTGCGCCGTATGCAGAAACAGGAGATGGTCTTCAACGGCGAACTCGGAAGCATACGTATCTCTCAGAGTGCGCTGGAGAAGCTGATGTCCAGCCACTGCGAGAAAATATCAGGGGTCGCCGACGTTGAATGTAGGGTGAAGATCAAGCGTAACGGTGCAGAGGTCACCCTGAACGCCTGCCTGCAACCCGACTGTGACCCCGCCTCGGTCATGGGACAGATGGTATCCGGGGTCTACAAGCGGCTGGGAGGCTTGCTGTCTCTTACCCCGGAAGGTCTGAGCGTATCAGTCAGAGAAGTGAAGATGCAGCAGATGGGTGGTTGACTGGTGAGATATCATGAATAGGAGGAGCGCCCGAAAGGCGGTTTTGCAGACGCTGTTTCAGATTGACTCGCGTGACATGGAGCCGCCGTCGGCTGAGGGGTTGCTGGATATATGCAGAGAATCATTGGACAGAAACGAAGTCAGGGCAGCCGGACTACGCGAGTTTGCCGAAGAACTCGCTGCGACCGTCTACAGCAATCAGGTCAGACTGGACCGGGCGATTCAGGACAGCTCAGAGAAGTGGCGCTTGGACCGGATCGGTCGAGTGGAGAGAGCGATTCTGCGTATGGCGCTGGCTGAGATGTGGTGGATGGATACTCCCTCTCCGGTGGCCATCGATGAATCTATCGAGCTGACCAAGATCTACGCGGGTCCGCAGGCTGCGTCCTTTGTCAACGGAGTGCTCGGCTCGTTTGTGGGTCAGGAACATGAAGGCTGAATGATTCAGGTAGTGTTGATGTGATATGAGATGCTGCAGGGAGAGGAAGTTAAACAATCAACAGACAGACTGAGGGGAAGAGGTGTAGCAAGTGTATCCCATTGTCAAAAAGCGCGACCTCACGTCGGTAACCAAGCTTTTTGAGGTTGAGGCCCCCATGGCAGCCAGAAGAGCTGAGGCTGGTCATTTTGTTATAGTACGCGTGGACGAAAAAGGGGAAAGGATCCCGCTGACAATTGCCGATTTCGACCGTGATGCTGGCACCATCACTATAGTTGTACAGGAAGTAGGCAAGACGTCAGCCATGGTCAACCGCATGGAACCGGGCGATGCGTTTGCCGATTTCGTCGGTCCTCTGGGTGAACCTGCTCCCATACGACAGGACGGTCACGTTGTCTGCCTGGGTGGAGGCTTCGGTATCGCTCCTGTGTATCCGGTAGCAAGAGAACTGCAGGACAACGGGGTCAGGGTGACGTCGATAATAGGAGCGCGTTCCGCTGACCTGTTAATACTGCCCGAAGAAATGCAGAGCGTCAGCGATGAGCTTTTGATCGCAACCGACGACGGCTCCCTTGGGCATCACGGTTTCGTTACCGAGGTGCTGCGTGAGATGATAGATGATTCTGCTGAGATAGACGAAGTTATCTCCATAGGGCCCCTGCCCATGATGCGTGCCACCGCCGAGGTGACCAGGCCGCATGGGTTGAAGACCTGGGTCAGCCTTGATTCTATAATGGTTGACGGAACCGGTATGTGTGGAGCCTGCCGGGTGACCGTAGGTGAAGAGACTCAGTTCTGCTGTGTTGATGGACCGTTTTTCGATGCCCATCTGGTCGATTTTGATGAGGCTGCCAAACGCGGTGACATGTATGTAGAAAAGGAACAGCTGGCCTACGAGCGGTTCAAAGAGAACACAGATGACAGTCGATGCAGTTGTGGAGGTGAAACCAGTGGCTGAGCGAGATGATCGCTGGGAAAAGGTTGCAATGGAAGAGCTGCCGGCCGATGAGAGGGTCAAGGGTTTTCAAGAAGTAGCCCTTGGCTATACAGCCGAAGAGATGCTGAAGGAAGCGGAGCGCTGCCTGGGCTGCAAGGTGCCTCAGTGTGAGGATGGCTGTCCGGTAGATGTTCCCATCGGGGCTTTCATAGAGAAGACAGTGGAAGGTGATCTGCAAGAGGCGGCCCGCCTGATTCTTTCCACAAACAGCCTGCCTGCTATCTGCGGTCGCGTATGTCCGCAGGAGGAGCAGTGTGAGCTAGAGTGCGTGATGGGAAAGCGCGGCGATTCGATAGCAATCGGGCGACTGGAGAGGTACATAGCCGATTGGGCCATGGAACAGGGCCTGGACTTCACCGAAGTGTCAGAATCGAAGGGGAAAAGGGTCGCCGTTGTGGGCTCAGGACCGGCCGGGCTCACTGCCGCTGGAGACCTGGCACGTATGGGCTATGATGTAACGATATACGAAGCATTCCACGTTCCCGGCGGTGTGTTGATGTACGGGATCCCCGAGTTCCGTCTTCCCAACGAACTAGTTCAGGAAGAGATTGAAAACCTCAGAGAGTTGGGTGTGCAGATAGAGACGAATGTGATCGTGGGAAAGACGATCACTGTCGATGAAATGTTCGATGAGATGGGCTTTGAGGCTGTGTTCATTGGTTCGGGTGCTGGGCTGCCTACATTCCTGGGACTTCCCGGCGAGAACCTTCTCGGGGTATACTCGGCCAACGAGTTTTTGACCCGCATAAATCTCATGAATGCGGACAAATTCCCTGAATATGACACTCCAGTCAGAGTGGGAGATAAGGTGGCCGTCATAGGTGCGGGAAACACGGCGATGGACGCTGCGCGCACATCGCTGCGGGCAGGTGCCCAAGAGGTACACATAGTCTACAGGCGTTCGGAAGATGAAATGACAGCGCGTATTGAAGAATACCATCACGCCATCGAAGAGGGAATCAATTTCAACTGGTTGACCAATCCAGTCGAATTTCTGGGCGACGAGGAGGGATGGCTGCGGGCCATGAGAGTTGTAGAGATGGAACTTGGTGAACCCGATGCTTCTGGCAGGCCCCGTCCCATCCCCATAGAGGGTTCCGAATTTGAAATAGAAGTTGACACAGTAATTATGGCCGTTGGTACCAGTCCCAACCCGGTAGTATCAAGCGCTACTCCAGGTCTCGATACGCATTTTTGGGGCGGTATCATTGTCGACGAGGAAACTGGAGAAACCACCCGAGAGGGAGTATTCGCAGGTGGTGATGCGGTTACCGGAGCAGCAACGGTAATCCAGGCCATGGGAGCAGGGAAAACAGCGGCCCGCGCTATGGACGAGTATCTGCAGGACGACTGAGTTGGCCATCGCAGGGATTACGGATTGATCCGAAATCCCTGATCACAACCAGGGAGGAGATCATATGTCTGCTGAAAGAATTGACGGAAAGAAAGCGGCAGCAGATCTTCGCAAGGAGATCGGCGCGGAAGTCAAGAAATTGAAGGAGGAGCACGGGGTTACTCCCGGGCTGGCTGTTGTGCTGGTCGGAGAGGACCCGGCTTCACAGGTTTACGTCCGCAACAAGCACCGTGCATGCAAAAACGCGGGAATCGAATCACGGGATATTCGTCTTCCCGAGGACACCCCTCACAGCGAAGTGGTAGCAAAGGTCAAGGAACTAAACGAAGATCCCCAAGTCCACGGAATACTGGTACAGCTTCCCACCCCTGAGCAGGTTGACGATGAAGAAATAATCAACACCATAGCTCCCGAAAAGGATGTTGACGGATTCCATCCGGTCAACATGGGTAAACTGCTGTCCGGCCAGCCGGAGATGGTACCCTGTACTCCCAAAGGGGTAATGCACCTGTTGGATGTCACCGGCGTTGAGCTGGAAGGCAAGGAAGCCACAATAGTAGGCAGAAGTAACATAGTTGGCAAACCGCAGGCCATGCTTCTTCTTTATGAGCACTGCACCGTCACAATGTGCCACTCGCGCACTAGGGACCTGTCCGAGCACACCTCCCGGGCGGATATCCTGGTCTCTGCTGTTGGAGTGCCGGGGTTGATCACTGCCGATATGGTCAAGGAAGGAGCGGTGGTTATTGACGTGGGCATCAACCGTCTGGATGATGGCTCACTGGCCGGAGATGTTGCCTATGATGAGGTCAAGGAAGTCGCCGGTGCCGTCACTCCGGTTCCGGGTGGAGTTGGCCCGATGACGATAGCAATGCTGCTGCGCAACACCCTGGAGGCAACGAAACGCTCGCTTGAACACTGAGAGTGATTTAGCGCAATGACGAGGGGGTGAAGAGGCAGTGCCCCAACTGGACAGTATCGACGGTCAGCAGGTGAGGGTTTGGACAGTCTCTGAGCTGACTGCTGAGATACGCGACACACTATTCTCCAGGCCTGAACTGAGGCAACTGTGGGTGGCTGGCGAAGTGTCAAATATGAGCACGCCAGCTTCTGGGCACTGTTACTTCACCCTCAAAGATTCATCATCTTCTATAAGATGCGTCATGTTTCGCAGGCATGCCAGCAGTCTTACTTTCGAGCTGGACGACGGCATGGATGTGGTGGCGTTCGGCAACATCGATGTTTACGAGCGGCACGGACAGTATCAGTTGTATGTCAGGGAAGTGGAACCCTCTGGAGTGGGTTCACTTTATATCGCCTTTCAGCAGCTTCGCCATCGATTGACGGAAGAAGGCTTGTTTGATGCAGAGAGAAAGAGACCGCTGCCTGCTATGCCGCAGAATGTTGGGGTGGTCACTTCCCGCTACTCGGCCGCCTTCAGGGACATTGTTAAGGTGATACAGCGTCGTGATCCCGGGTGCAATATTCTGCTCAGCCACTCAACCGTGCAGGGGGATTCCGCCCCCGCGCAGCTGGTATCAGCACTGCATCTTGTGCAGCGCTGCGAGGAAGTTGAAGTAATCATTATCGCCCGTGGGGGAGGTAGTCTTGAGGACCTGCAGCCATTCAATGATGAGGAGGTAGTCCGGGCAGTTGTCCAGTCTTCGGTTCCGATTGTAGCCGGCGTGGGGCATGAGACGGATGTGACGCTTTGCGGGCTGGCAGCAGACTCCCGTGCTGCCACCCCCTCTGCTGCAGCTGAACTGGTCGTCACTGACCGCAAGCAGGTTGCAGCAGATCTGTGTTCAGTCTCAGCCAAGATCGTCAGGCGGCTTGAGCGGCTAATACTTGATAAACGAGCCCGGCTGAAAGGAATATTATCCCGCCGCTCGCTTCAGCGCCCCGAGGATATCCTGACCGGACGCAGGCAGACGCTGGATGCGCTTGCAGACAGTATTATGAGCTCGCAGAAACACAACGTGAGGGACCACCGTCACCGTGTGGTGACATTGACACAAAGGCTGCAAGCCCTCAATCCTGCTTCCGTTCTCCGTCGTGGATACAGTATAGTTCGAGACGACAGCGGGCAAGTATTGCGCAATGCCGAAGACGTAGAGGTATCGGACCACATTCTTATTGAGCTGCAAAACGGAGAACTGGATGCAGAGGTGCTGCGAACTCATCACAAGCAGTAAGGTTCAACTCCCCCAGCGAGGTGAGGGAACTTGCAAAAGCAGCCGCATGAGCAGGCCGATTGCGCCAAAAAGGATGCTGAGTTGGATTTTGAAAAGTCTCTTCAGAGGCTCGAGGAGATTGCAGATGTTCTCGATTCGGGTAACATAAGCTTGGAGAAATCTCTTCAGCTCTTCGAAGAAGGGATGGACCTGGTGAAGACCTGCCAGAGAATACTGGATGAGGCAGAAGGCAAGATACAGGAGTTGATTGAACTCAATGAGGATACCATGGACCGCATCTCGTTGGAAGACGAATCGTTTCATCAGTGAAACAACAGGCGTCAGCGTGGTGGCCTCTGTATGAGCGAAATGCCGATCCCCGAAGCACACCCGCCCAAGTGCGTATCTGAATTGAGACCTGTTGTCGAGGAGCAGCTGTGCCGGTGGCTTCCATCAGCAGACGATGTGCCTGCACGTCTGGCTGAAGCGATGCACTACAGCGTTTTCAGCGGAGGCAAGAGGATCAGACCGATACTCGCCCTGCTCAGCTGCCGGATGATCTCCTCGGATACGGCTCCTGCATTGCCGGCTGCCTGTGCCGTGGAGTTTATTCACACCTATTCGTTGATTCATGATGATCTTCCATGTATGGATGATGATGACGTGCGCCGCGGCAAGCCCACATGCCACGTGGCTTTTGGCGAGGCACTGGCGGTGCTGGCAGCAGACGGTCTGCAGGCTTTGGCATACGAAGTCCTCAGCCGCGCTGATTATCCGCCCGGGCCCGCAGTGAAAATGGTGAGGGAGCTGTCCTCAGCTTCTGGTCCTTCAGGCATGGTAGGAGGGCAGGTAATGGATATAAGTCAGTCGAACCGGAAGGCTGCTCCTGAGGAGCTTCGTGCCCTGCATGCAGCCAAGACGGGGGCCCTCATACGTGCTTCGGTAAACGTGGGAGCAATTGCAGCCGGGGCGACCGATGAGCAACTGCAGCACCTTGACGAGTATGGCAGGCAATTCGGCCTGGCTTTTCAGATCACAGATGACATTCTTGATGTGGTCGGAGATCCCGAAAAGACCGGGCGTTACCGTGGTTCGGACCAGCAATCAGACCGCTTCACCTATCCCCGCCTGTATGGAGTGAAGCGCTCTCGTCAGAAAGCCCGTGCTGCCGTAGAAAGGGGCAGAGAAGCATTACGCTGTTTTGGCAGCAGGTCAGACGAGCTTGTGAATCTGCTTGAGTTTGTTATTGCCCGGGACAGGTGATACAGCACTGTACTGGACAGGTGCAGAGTCCTCTGTTACGATTAGCATCGGATAAACACCATGATGATAAGCTCCGGTGGTATTTTACTCTTATGATTTGGTCAACATTTACCGCCCATCTGCTCTGGGGCGGGGAGCAGTATCCTAGTCGGTTTCGCAGTGTCTCAAAACGGGCCTAAAAACCCGTTTCGGGCACATCGATGAAGCCTGTGGTGCTGGCTGCTGACGCCCAGTCAGGAGCTTGTGCTGGAGGAAAGTGAGCTGGGGAGCCCTGCAATGGCATGCAGGCTCCTTCCCTAGTTCATGCTGAGGCCCGGTTGCGTGGTTGGTCAGTTCTCGCACTGCTGCTACGGGCCGGGGACAACCTGCATGCGGGATGACTGTGTGCAGCGTAGCCCGTCCTGAGTGAAGTGCGGTGGAGGTTTGTGCATATTGCTGAAACCGTCTTTGCAAAAAGGACTAGGACACCGGCGAGCTGTTGAGGAAAACTCCTAGGCTGCTCACCTGCGTGAGGCTCAGCGGGGATTGAAGTGTGTGCTGAGTGGCGATCCAGTTTCGGCCCCGGTGACGGACCGAGGTGGAACCTAAGGGGTAACCGTTGCCCGGCAACGGGCAGTGTTCCACCGGGAAATCCTACTGGACCTAAGTCACAGGATTTACCCGCCAGGCTTCCCCGACCCAGAGCAGCGGCTTTTGGGACTGCCGTATATACTGACGCAGGTAAGAGGCGAACACCTGCGATTTTGTGTTATTATGCTGAGTGTGTCCCGCTGTTTGGATGTGTTGTGCTCAGACATGTACGTTTGGAGTGATGCGATTGGCTGGGAGCCCCAACTCCAGGCACAGAAATTCTCTGCGCCGCGGCATGGCCTTTGCCCTTCTCAGTTTTGTTCTTACTGTAATCATAGTGGTGCCTTCCCGTCATGCAACTCAGCAGTTAAGCCTGGTTGGCGGACTGCTGGTCATAATTGTGGTGGTGTCATTGGGGGTGGTGGCGGACATGCTGGGGGTTGCAGCTGCAGCGGCTTCGGAAGCCCCCTTTCATGCTATGGCCGCCCGTAAGATAACCGGCGCCCGCCAGGCGTTGAAAATGGTGCAACATGCTGACCGCGTATCAACTCTTTTTGCTGATGTTATGGGGGATGTTGCTGGAACAGTAAGTGGGGCAGCCGCTGCTGCAGTAGTCCTGCGGTTTTTTGCCGTTGCTTCTGAGGTGGCTCCGCCCAGGACAATCGTGGATGCACTAGTTGTAGCCCTGGCCGCCAGCCTGACTGTGGGAGGCAAGGCTGCTTGCAAGGAGCTGGCCCTCAGGAGATCCACCGATGTTCTGATGGTGGCAGGGAAGATTATGTGGTGGCTGGAGCACTACCTGCCAGTCTCTATACTGGAAGATGCAGACTGAAGGTGATACGGTTAAAATAACGAGTTCGACCTGGGATGGGTTCAGCTGAATAGGGCATGTTGAATGCGGGTGACTTACTCTTCCGTTGCAGGGGTGATTTTTTAACACGACAAACACGGAGGGAAAAGGATGGAAGGTAGCGGGCGAACACTGTTGGAGCAAATGGAATCACCTGATCAGCTGCGAGGCCTTCGGATGTCGGAGCTTGACCAGCTGGCAGAGGAAATCAGGCAGTGTATTATAACCACTGTGACCGAGACAGGTGGACACTTGGCTTCCAGCCTCGGGGTGGTGGAGCTAACCTTGGCACTGCACCGGGTGTTTGACAGTCCCCACGATCGCATAATCTGGGATGTTGGTCACCAGAGCTATGCTCACAAACTGGTGACCGGCAGACTGAAGGAATTCTCCACTCTCAGACAGCGAGACGGCCTGAGTGGTTTTCCCAAGCCCCAGGAAAGCCCGCACGACCCATTTGCTGCTGGTCATTCCAGCACATCTGTGGCCGCGGGCCTGGGTTTTGCAGTGGCAGAGAAACTGCGACATGAGGACCGCGAAGTTGTGGCCGTTATAGGAGACGGGGCCCTGACTGCGGGTATGGCATATGAAGGTCTCAATACCGCAGGCCACCTTGCCCCGGATCTGGTTGTGGTCTTAAATGACAACAGTATGTCCATCGCTCCGAATGTTGGGGCAATGTCCAACTACCTCACTCGCCTGAGGTCAGAGCCAACCTACCAGCGCGTCAAAGAGGATCTGAACGTCATTTTGCAGAACATACCCCGGGTGGGACGCCGCATGGCCGAGAGTCTTGAGCGGGTGAAGGGGAGTTTTAAATATTTGTTCATCCCGGGGATCATTTTTGAGGAACTGGGATTCACTTACCTGGGTCCGGTCAATGGTCATAACATTGAGACTCTGAGTCGTGTGCTTCAAAAAGCGCGAGATCTTACCGGTCCGGTTCTGGTTCATGCTGTCACTGTGAAAGGCAAGGGCTATCAGCCGGCGGAGACTGAGCCTTCCGAGTTTCATGGAGTAAGCGGTAACTCCACCGCCAGCTTCAGCCCGCCTGATGGTGCAATGAAATACAGTGAAGTTTTCTCCCGGACGATGGTGCGCCTGGCAGCCGATGACGACCGGGTAGTTGGCATAACGGCGGCAATGCCCGATGGTACCGGCCTGTCGCGATTAGCTGAGCAGATCCCCCAGCAGTATTTCGATGTCGGAATCGCTGAGCAGACAGCAGTAACATTCGCCGGCGGTCTGGCTGCAGCGGGATTCCGCCCGGTCGTAGCCATATATTCGACCTTCCTGCAGAGAGCTTACGATCAGGTGATTCACGACATCGCCCTGCAGGATTTACCAGTAGTGTTTGCCGTGGACAGAGCCGGTATCGTTGGAAAGGATGGCGAAACTCACCAGGGAGCTTTTGACCTGGCTTTTCTGCGTCACATCCCGAACATGACGGTAATGGCTCCGCGGAATGAAAACCAGCTGGCCCACATGCTGGCCACTGCCGTTGCCTACGATGATGGTCCGGTTGCAGTGCGTTACCCCCGTGGATATGGCTGGGGGGAGGCACTTCCGGAGCATCCCCGGCATCTCACCATAGGGAAGGGCGAGCTTTTAGCCGACGGCAACGACGTGGCCATCGTGGGAATCGGTCACGTAGTGACAGCTGCGGTTCAGGCAGCCGATATCCTGGCGCGGGAAGGGCTGTCGGTAGGCGTTGCCGATGCCCGTTTTGTCAAACCGCTGGATTGTCACCTCCTGCGCAGGATGGCAGCAAAGGTTAAGCTGTTGGTGACAGTTGAGGAAGGTTCAGCGCAGGGGGGATTCGGCAGCGCAGTACTGGAGATGTTGACCTCAGATATGGCTCCTTCCACGCTGCCGCGCATCCACCTGCATGGACTGCCCGATGAATTTATCCCGCACGGAGACCAGCAGGGTATGCGCATTGAATATGGTCTTGATGCGGTCAGCATCGCGGACAAAGTCCGGGGACTGCTCAACGGCGCACAGTGATGAATCTGCCGTGGGTAGCCTGAGTCTGGTTGTACAGGCTTGTGAGGAAATGGTTGACGTTTGGGAGAGGAGAGATGAGCGATATGGCATTTGATCTTTGCGGTGTTTATCCGCCGATATCCACACCATTTGTCGATGGAGAGGTCTCATATGATCACCTGGGGGCCAACGTTCGCAAATGGAATGAGACAGGCCTCAGCGGTCTGGTAGTATTGGGGTCCAATGGGGAGTTCCCTCATCTGACCGAAGACGAGATGATGCGGGTCGTTGAGGTGGTAGCAGAGGAGCTTGCCGGCAAAAAGCACGTTGTCGTAGGGACCGGAGCTCCCGCCACTCACACCACGATCTCGCGAACCCTGCGCGCGCACGATGCCGGGGCTGAAGCGGTCATGGTGATTCCGCCTTACTACTACCGCCCGCGGATGGGATACGATGAGCTTTTCAGTCATTACACCGAGGTAGCGGACAGCTCACCGGTTCCGGTGATACTTTACAACATGCCCGCCTTTGCTGGGCTGGCGCTTGCGGCAGACCTCATCATTGAACTGAGTCAGCATCCCAACATAGTCGGCGTCAAGGACAGCTCAGGAGACGTAACCCAGATGTCGCTGTGCGTGAGCAGCTGTTCTTCTGATTTTGGGGTTATGGCCGGTTCGGGCAGCTATCTTCTGCCGGGGCTGCTTATGGGATGCGCCGGGGGTGTAATGGCGCTGGCCAATGTAGCCCCTGATGAATGCGTGCAGCTTCACCGCATGGCCCGCGAGGGCAGATACGACGATGCGGTCGCGCTGCAGCAGCGGCTCATCCCGGTCAATCAGGCTGTCACCTCCACCTACAGTATTCCCGGGCTGAAATACGCCATGGACCTGCGCGGATACTTCGGTGGCGAACCACGGAAACCCCTGCTTCCGCTGGATGAACAGGGACGGAGCGATATACGAAGAATCCTGCAGGAAGCGGACATGCTCTAGCCTGTTTTCCGGCGGCCTACTGCATAACGAAGCTGGCCGGACTGTTGTGCCTGAAAGGAGTGAGGCGTCTTGACCGATGCGGGACATTGCCGTCTGAAGCAGGTTGTCAGGCGCAGAGAAAAGATGCTTGATTTTCTCCGTACCCTGGTTAATACTGACTCCCCCAGCACCGAGCCTGAGCTGACCAGCAAGATCAGTCGGATGGTCGGTGACAAGTGCAGGCAGCTGGGTGCCTGCGTTAAATACATAAAGGCCGAAGGTGCCGGCGATCATCTCAAGGCTGTATGGAATCCTGGTGGGGATTTCGATGAAAGATTGCTTCTTCTGTGCCACCTCGACACGGTATGGCCGGAAGGGGAGACAGACAAAAGGCCTTTTGAGCTTGATGGAGACAGGGCTACTGGTCCCGGGATTTTTGACATGAAGGCAGGAGTCGTACAGGCGCTGTTTGCTGTGGAGGTGCTGTCTGAGTCCGGGCAAATGCCCGACCGGCCCGTTGTTCTTTTCTGTAACACCGATGAGGAAATAGGCAGCGACACTTCGCGAGACATAATAGAGAATCTGGCTCAGCAGTCCGCCTGCACTTTGGTTTTGGAACCATCGATACCCCCTGATGGAGCACTGAAGACGGCCCGAAAAGGCGTAGGCCGGTTTACCGTCACAACCTATGGAACGGCGGCACATTCGGGAGCAGACCACCGACAGGGAATAAGTGCAATTGAGGAGATGGCCCGTCAGGTGCAGTACTTGCATTCGTTGACGGATTATGACCGGGGTACCACCGTGAACGTGGGGGTCATCGAGGGTGGCTCAAGATCCAATGTGGTTGCTGAACAATGCACAGCAGAGGTTGATCTGCGCGTGACCACCCCAGAGGAAGGAAAGCAGATGGAAAAGGTCATAATGGGACTGAAGCCCAAGCTGTCTGGGGCGCGAGTTAAGGTCACGGGAGGTCTGAACCGGCCTCCAATGCAGCGAACCGAGCAGATTGCACAGATGTTCGAAAAGGCCCGTCAGATTGGCGAGGAATTAGGTCTAAAAATAGTTGAGGATAGCACCGGCGGGGCCAGCGACGGCAATTTTACCGCCGCTTTGGGAGTGCCCACCATTGACGGGCTGGGAGCTGTGGGTGCGGGCGGTCACGCTCGTGATGAATGGATCAGCATAAAGAAGATGATACAGAGGACAGCTTTGCTCGCCGAACTCATTCGAAAATTGTGAGTACAGACAGGGAGGACCGGTGTGCACATAGGTATAATCGGAAACAGATCCAAAGACCCAAGCGGCGCAATAATCAGAAATCTGATTGACTGGCTGAAACAGCGGGGCGTCGGTGTCTCGGTGGATGAGGAGGCAGCCGGGGTCGCTGGGTTATCTGCTGCTCCCATCTGTCATTGGGATGAGTCTAATATGGATTTCGTGATCGTCTTGGGTGGTGACGGGACGCTGCTGCGCGCGGCCAAGATGATCTGCGAGTCGAGCATTCCCCTTTTGGGCGTCAATATGGGAAGATTGGGGTTTCTTACCGAGATCGAGGTGAGTGCTCTGTATGATGTTCTCCCCGAGTTTCTGCAAGGGCGGTACACTCGGGATACCCGACACTTTCTACGTGCTTCGGTGCTCAGAGACGGTGAAGTAATGCACGACTTTCTCGCCCTAAACGATGTGGTGATAGGTAAGGGTAGCTTCTCGCGCATGATCTCGGTTAAGATATGGGCCGATGATGCTCTGCTTGGCAGCTATCCGGCAGATGGCGTAATTCTGAGCACTGCCACCGGTTCAACCGCCTATTCGCTTTCGGCCGGCGGGCCGGTACTGCATCCGAAGGTTGAAGTTCTTTTGGCCACCCCGATTTGCCCGCACTCGTTTCACGCGCGCCCGGTGGTACTGGATTCCGAACAGGTTATAACCGTTCGTACTGAGCACCGTCCCGATGTTACCCCGATGGTTACAGTGGACGGTCAGGAAGGATGCGAGCTGATAGGTAGTGACTTGCTGCGGGCTCATCTTTCGGCAGAAACTGTGACCCTGCTGAGGCGGCCTGAATGGAACTTCTACCAGGTATTGCGGAAGAAGCTGTTTCACCGTGATGACACAAGAGAGAGGGGGTAACCCTTGCTGGCTCATCTTTCAGTGGAGAATTTTGCCCTGCTGGAGAAAATGGAGGTTGAGCTGAGGCCGGGCCTGAACGTGATAACCGGAGAGACCGGGGCCGGTAAGTCGCTGTTTGTTGATGCGGTGGCGGTTGCACTGGGCGCCCGGGGATCTTCGGAGTACATACGTTCGGGGGCAGACACCACTCATGTCAGTGCGCTGTTTTACTGTTCGGAGTCGGCAGGGGGCCAAAAGCTGCAGAGGCTTAGCTTTGCTTCCGGGGAAGACTCTGAGGTATTGATTGAGCGTCAACTGCGCAGAGACCAACAGAACAGAGCCTGGGTCAACGGACGTCTGAGCAGCGTAAACAGCATCAAGGAGTTTGCCCGGATGATGGTTGACATGCACGGTCAGCATCAACAGCAGGGCCTTTTGCGTCCATCAGAGCAGCTGCGGATGCTCGACGAGATGGCTGGCAAGCAGGCGCAGTGTGCTGCTGCGACAGTTGCCACCCTGCATCATCAGCTTTCAGGAATACGAGACGAGCTGCGCGACCTCACCGGGGATGACAAGGAAAGGGCGCGGCGTCTCGATCTGCTCAAGTACCAGCTGCGTGAAATAGATGAGGCTGAACTGGACCCCGAGGAGGAGCAGGATCTGAAAAACCGACAGAACATACTGGCTAACCTGCAGCAGCTGCGCAGCGGGATAGGTCAGCTCCTTACCCGACTCAATGATGGCTTTCAGGGCGCCTCGCCGGTTGTTGATGAGGTTGGGCAGATGGCCGAAAGTCTTGGCCGGTTGGCTGATATAGACAACAGCCTAAGAGAAGACGCCGACAGCCTTCGGGGCGTGCAATATGAGCTGCAGGAGGCTGGCAGGACGCTGAGGCATTACCTGGAGAACCTTGATTACGACCCGGGACAGCTGGAACAGGTACAGCGGCGGCTGGACGAAATAAGTCAGCTGAAGAGCAAATACGGAAACAGTGTGCAGGAGGTGCTGCAGTATCGGGAGGAAGTAGCCGGGCATATTGAGAGCATTGAGGGTTCAGAGAAGAGAATTGAAGACCTGAAAAAGCGGCAGGAGGAAGTCAGCCGTCAGCTGGGAGAGGCTGCAAACCAGCTCAGCCAGCTGAGGCAAAAATTCGCATCAACTTTGCAGACGCGCATGCAGCAGGAGCTGTCTGATCTACACATGGAGGACGCCGAGTTTACTATTGAATTCCAAAGGCAGCCGGACGAAAATGGAGTTCCGGTAGGGCAGCAGCGTTATCACTGTACTCCTTTTGGAATAGACACCGTAGAGTTTATGATTGCTCCCAATCCTGGCGAACCCATGATGAAACTGCGGAATATAGCCTCCGGAGGAGAGCTGGCCAGACTGATGCTGGCTTTGAAAAATGTAGCCGCCGGTGCTGGCTCGACTCCTGTGCTCATATTTGACGAGATAGACGCTGGGGTTGGAGGTAAAGCAGGCCGGGCAATTGCACAGAAGCTTGACTCCATTGCCAAAAATCACCAGGTGCTCAGCGTTACCCACCTCCCTCAGGTTGCCGCTGCCGCCGATGCGCATTTTCTGCTGCACAAGGAAAGCGTTGCGGGTCGGACAGTTAGCAAACTGACTCCAGTGAGTGATGAAGTTCGGGTCCGGGAAATCGCCCGCATGTTGGGCGGAAGTCCGGAAGACGCGGCAGCCAAACGACACGCGCGTCAGCTTCTTCAAATGACCACTGACGGTGGATAGATGCACAGTCTTGTGGGTTGACCTTACGGACCGTGCTGGTGCTATAATTGAATAGCAGTGGAGAAAAATATTTCGTACATGCGGAAGTGCTGGAACTGGCAGACAGGCATGGTTGAGGGCCATGTGGCCTCAATGGTCGTGCGGGTTCGAATCCCGCCTTCCGCACACGGGACAGTTTCTGTCCCTTTTTTACTTGCAGGGTTTGCGGGCGACCACTCCCATACACTCGCTATTTTTTGTCAGGCGGGTTCCCTGCAGGTCACCAAAAATACCATCAACCTGCAGGCCGTGCTCCCTGATTAGGGTAGCAATACTCCGCGGGGAATAGGTTCGTTCCCAGATGCGGTAGACCGTGGCCTGGCTTTTTTCATCAAGTACCACATACTGATCGAGAAAAATTCCGCCGTCATATTCAAATTGCTTTGTCAAAAGTAGATGCTTGCCGGGATGCCAGAAACCCTCTGGACGGACCTCCCATGATGACTCATCCAGATGTCGACGGTTTTTCGGGGTATGTACATCGAAAAAGAAGTAGCCTCCGGGCACCAGGAATTTTTCGATTTTTTCCATGAGCATATCTCGCTTTATGTCCGACAGGGCCCCAAAGTCACAGTATATGAGACATATGATATCAAATCGCCGGTTCACCTCCAGGCTAGTGTAGTCACAGCAGATGTACTCAATGTTCAGGTTCTCTTTCCTTGCTTGACGCCGTGCGTATTTGAGCGAGTTGGACGAAATATCGACACCGACGACCCTCGCTCCCAACCTGGCGAACCTCTGGGCGTACAATCCGGGTCCGCAGCCAAGATCAAGTAACCTGCCGCCCGAAACCAGTTTTTTGCCCGCTTGTGCGGCTATCCACTTTACGGTGCCAACCACCGTGGGAATCCTCCTGCTGGCTGCATCACTTTGCTGATCCAGATGGGCAGCCAGAAGCTGCTCAGAAAGGTGGGGATCATCCCAAAACGGTGCGCCCTGGGAGAAAAGCGGTGGTCTTTCGGACAGATTTATCAACTTCTCGACTTGAAGTTCACCTTCTGTAGAGAGGAGCCTTAGCTGTGACATCATTCCCTCCATTCTCTCTTTTGGCTGCGAAGGGTAGGTTGATTATCCCTGTGACCGTCACGGCCTGTCAACTTCCTTCTGCCTGCCGAGTTTGATGATTTTGTGTTGTGTTTATCGCAGAGTGATTGTTCACAGCTGTGCAGGCTAGTGTTATAATACTGGAGAATTGCAGATGAAAGGAGGGACGCCTTGCTCGCACAGTTTTCTTCGTTTTTGGACAGCATGGGATTTTTACATATGACGCTCGGACAGGCTGGCATGATTCTTTTGGGTCTGGGACTCGTGTATCTGGCCGTTGTCAAGAAATATGAGCCCCTGCTTCTTTTGCCCATTGGATTCGGCATTATTCTCGGGAACATGCCTCTAGCTAACCTAATGGCACCGCCTGCAGACGGAGCAGTCGGAGGATTGCTGTGGTATCTTTACCAGGGCGTTGATCTGGCCATATTTCCGCCACTTATCTTTTTGGGGATAGGTGCCATGACCGACTTTACGCCGCTTATTGCAAATCCAATTACCGTGCTTTTGGGAGCTGGTGCTCAGGCAGGCATTTTTACCAGTTTCCTGGGAGCTATGTATCTGGGGTTCACCCCTGCTCAGGCGGGTTCTATAGGAATTATTGGCGGAGCTGACGGCCCGACTGCCGTGTTTCTTACCGCAAATCTTGCTCCTGAATTGATGGGACCGATTGCAGTCGCGGCTCACTCATACATGGCGCTGGTGCCGATCATCCAGCGTCCGGTTATTTACCTGCTCACTTCCGCCGAAGAGCGGGCTATAGAGATGCCCAAGCTGCGGTCCATACCCCAGACAGAGAAGATATTGTTCCCCATAATTATTACACTTTTGGTCGGGTTGATAATCCCGCAGGCACTACCGCTGGTGGGCATGCTGATGCTGGGTAACCTGATGCGAGAATCCGGTGTTGTTGACAGGCTGGCTGATGCTGCAGCTAACGAGCTGACCAACATAGTGACGATTTTCCTCGCTCTCACGGTAGGGGCAACAGCCAGTGCCGATCGGTTTTTTACCACGGAATTTCTATCAATCCTGGCTTTAGGCCTGGCAGCCTTTGCCGTCAGTACGGCAGCAGGCCTACTGCTGGCGAAATTGGCTAACTGGGCTACTGCCGGCAAGATAAACCCGCTGATTGGAGGAGCCGGTGTTTCGGCCGTCCCGCAGGCGGCAAGAGTGGCTCAACAGGTGGGTAAAGAAGCCAACCCCAACAACTATCTGCTGATGCACGCGATGGGTCCGAATGTTGCCGGGGTCATCGGGTCAGCGGTTGCTGCCGGGGTACTGTGGGCCCTTTTGGGATAGGACTGCGGACTGGCATCGTAGATAAGATATGATTTCTTTTAGGCGGGCAGCTGACTTCCGCTGCTCGCTTTCGTATGTCAGACTCCGGCGCATGGATGCGAACGCAGGTGTGTGCAGACTGCCCAGATGCTGCAGAATCTCTGCGGGGATGTGTTCTCCCGGAACATGGACAAAAGCGTACTGGCCGTTTTTCACATGCAGCATCAGATGTTCGGCTTGCTTTAGTCTGGGGTCTTAATAGTGTGGTTGCTGCTTTGATGAAGGCGACATTGCTTGCAAGTCGATGATTCCCCAAGGCGCAGCCGGTGATGGCCGCATAGTGAGTATCAGGCCAATTGTCAGGTAATGGTGTGCGTATGTACAGGCCCGATGGAGCCTTCTTTTGCCATATTGAGCAGCAGCAGTTGAACGGGAGTTATCAGCTGTCCTCGCTGACAGCTGACAACCCCCGGTTGTTAATTGATCAATCCAGCATCGGCCGGATAATCGAGCGCCAGACCCGGGTGTTCTCCTGTCCCAAGCGCCAGAAGGCTACGCCAGCTACCCCAAATTCGTCGAGCAGCTTCAGTCTGGCTTTCAGGATGTGTTCATCCTCAAAATACACTATTCGTTCGGTCCCATCCTCGGCTGTGTAGCGGAAATAAGGGGTGTAGTGAAGTCGGTCGGGTTCTCCCAGTTCGTGCTCCTCAAGGAGCTGCTCAGCCCTCGGCCACGTTATTCCCCTTGCCTGATTTGCTTCTTCTTTGTCCTTCCAGTCGTACCCGTAAAAGGGAGCGCCCATCAGAACCTTGTCGCGGGGAACAGCTGCAGTGGTGTAGGACATAACTGACCTTACCCATTCCAGTGATGCCACCGGCCCGGGGCGACTTGTGCTCCAGTGCTGATCATAGGCCATGATGATCATGTAATCTAAGTAAGGATGAAGTGCCCGGTAGTCGAAGGCACCTGACCATCCATGCTGCGGATTATCGTAAAGCTTGGCCGGGACAGCCATGGTTATCAGGTAGTCGTCGCCCATCTCGTGCCATACCTCTGCCACAAACTCAGTCAGGACATCACGGTCCTCCGGTCGAACAGCTTCGAGATTGATGTTGACCCCGCTGTACGGCTTCTCCCTTAGTTCGCTTTCAATAAGCTGCACAGCCCGCTGGCGTTTCTGTTCATCATTGAGGATTTCTGACGCCACATCGGGGCAAAAACCAGCATTAGTGAAACGTACAAGGGCTTCCTGGTTGGGATGAGCTGCCGCCTGTTCAAAAACGAAGTCGCTATCGTAGCCGCTGCTTTTTACTTCGCCGTCGTCTCCGATATCCAGAGAGTAGGTTGCCATTATCACCATGTTTACTCGAGAACCGGCCTCCTGTAGAGACTGATAGGAAGCCCCCCTGTACTGATCTCGGCCCATGTAGTAGCCGGCCACCAGATAGCGGTCGGGAGGAGCAACATCGGTCGGTGGTGGCTGCACGAGGTCTTCTGTGTCTAGTTCTGATAGCGTCTGCATGAATCGTTGCAGCATGACAGTGGCTTCAGCCCGCGTGGTGGGTTCGAAAGGAGCAAATTCGTAAAATGGCTGACGCCCCACGATCAACCTCTCTTTAACTGCCGCGGCTGCTGGATCAGCCCAATCGGGAATGAGGTGACCATCCTTGTCAAAGACCGTGAAGAGCCTCCGGTCGGCGCGGACGCCCAGCCTCACCAGAACCCTACCCAAAACAGTAGCCATCTGCACCCGGGTTACTGTCTTATACGGTCGAAAGGTTCCGTCGGGATATCCTTCGATTAGTTCGTTTTCCACAGCGGTACCGACCTCTGCCCGGGCCTCATCCGGTATCAAGTCAACATCTTCAAAGTCCATATCGGGAATGTCTTCCTCGGCAAGCAGCCCGACTGCACGAACCAACCAGCGGGTAAAATCCAGCCGACTCACCTCTTTGTCTGGGGCAAATTCACCCTCGTCTGCTTCGGATACTACTCCGGATCGGTACATTACTTCGATAATGTCCTGTGCCCAGTGTTCCTCTACATCATCAAACCTGAAACTGAACTCCGGCTTCTGTTGAGCCCCTGCGTCTCGGGCTGCCGCAAGTACGCAAAGGGATATCATTGCCACTGTAACTGTTACAGCAAGAACGTGTCTTGAGTTCATGTGGATTGTCGCCCGGGCTGCCTCTAGCATAAAGAGGCAGTCTGGGACCTGTGCCTCCTTTCGTGGTGAGGGCCGCAGTTTCATCGGTAATAATTGGGCCTGCAAGTGAAGCCGAAATGGCCATACCCCCACCGCCAACTGACCGCTTTAGATCCACTGCCGCCCACCTGTGCTGTCTGTTTTGGTTCTTTGATGCTGATTTCTCCGTGCATCCCGTCGTATCCTGTCGGCGAACAGCTGATGAGGCAATAAGTCACATAATCTTAACGGAAGGCGGTGGGGTTCTTCAGTGCTCTTCGAATAATTTGAGCCTTCACAGGCAGGAATTTACCGTTTCTGCTGGGAAATTGACAAGGAGGGAATCAGCTGGGCACAAAAATCAGTCCTGGAGGTATGTATATGAGTAGAGAAGACACCGGGGAAGCGCGATCGCTTTTGCTGAACCGTATGAGCTGGCAGGAAGTCAGGCAGCGGAAGGAAGAAGGAATGGAAATTGTGTTGGTTCCGGTTGGCTCCACGGAGCAGCACGGCCCCAACGGAACCTTTGGAGTAGATTCCGGGCGGGCGGAAGGGTTCGTACAGCGGCTGGCTGAAAGATTGTATCCTCGTGCCCTGGCCGTGCCGACCGTTGCTTATGGAATATCGCCCCATCACATGAATTTTCCTGGTACCATTACACTGCAGCCGGAAACCTTTCTTCGGGTGCTGGAGGACATTACCGACAGTATGTACCAGCACGGTTTCCGCAGGTTTTTCTATGCCAACGGGCACGGAGGCAATCGGGCTGCTCTCACTCTCCTGATGGGCAAGCTCAAGGCCAATTATCCCGATGTCAGGGCCGCCTGGGCCTCGTTTACTTCGGTGGCAGGTGATGTGGTGCAGGAAAACGTCGAGTCTGAGGTTCACGGGCATGCCTGTGAAGGAGAGATGTCACAGGCTATGTATCTGGCGCCATGGTCGGTTAAACACGACCGGCAGCCCGGGAAAGTAAGGACAGAAGCCCTACAGGCCCGCAGAAAAGGCATAAATGAAGCATCAACTTTTGACGAGATCACAAAAAACGGTGCACTTGGAGATGCCTCGCGGGCCAGCTGGGATCTTGGCGAGAAAATCATAGAGACCGGACTTGATCGCGTGGTCGAGTATCTTGAAGAATTTTGAAGGATAAGCTTGGCAAGAGATACCATTTTGCCCTGCAAGTAGAAACCAAAGTCTCAGGAGGTGAACTCCGGTGCAGGATGCCCAGCAGTATATTGAAAAAGGAGCCGCATCTACCATCGTCGACGAGGTAACGACAGGCAATACTGCCAGCAGCTGCGGAAGCGGTCAGATTGACGTATACGCGACCCCGTTTATGATAGCTGCTATGGAAAGGGCTGCCGTATCAGCGGTCGATCACCAGCTTCCGGATGGCTGGATTACGGTGGGAATCTCGGTTGATATTCAGCACCTGGCTGCTACTCCGGTGGGAGGAGAGGTTGAGGTGCTGGCCAGGCTTACAGAGGTTGATGGTAAGCGTCTGGTTTTCGCTGTGCGGGCCGAGGATAATGAGGAGGAAGTGGGAAGAGGCACCCATCAGCGATACTGTGTCCATCGGGAGTCCTTTGTCAGGCAGGTAGAGGATAAGGTCTGCCGCAGAGGCGAAAACTGAGGGGGTATGGAATGTGACAGAACTGTTCAGTTCAGTGCAGATAAGCGGATTAGCATTTGCCAACCGGCTGGTAATGCCGCCTATGGCAACCAACAACGCCACCTGTTCGGGTGAGGTAACCGAGGACATATTGGAGCACTATCAGAAGAGGGCGGCCGCCGAAGTGGGCACTATAATTGTCGAACACACCTATGTGCGCCCGGACGGGCGTGTCAACGATAGGCAGCTCGGCCTTCATCGCGATGAGCTCACCGACGGTATGAGTCAGCTGGCAGCTGCTATTCAGCAGCACGGCTGCAGGGCTGTGCTGCAGCTTACCCATGCCGGTGCCGCGGCATTGAGGGGGGATGAAACAGCTTTGCAGGCTGTGGGAACTCGACCTCTACCTGGTTCAGATACTGTCGCAGAGCCCATGACACCCGGATATATAGCCAAGATAAAGCGTTGCTTCGTTCAGGCCGCTGAGCGCTGTGTGGAGGCGGGATTTGATGGAGTGCAGCTGCACGGTGCCCACGGATATTTGCTCAACCAGTTTTTGTCCCCCTTGACGAATGATCGGGACGACGAGTACGGAGGAGATGAGCGGAGGCGCTGGCAATTTCCCCTTGAAGTGGTGAGAGAGGTACGCCAGGTGACGGAAGATTCACTGCTTTTGTATTATCGGCTCGGTGCCGATGACCTGATCGAGGGCGGCCTTACCGTTCGGGATACCGCACCGTTTGCCCAGCAGCTGGTGTCAGAAGGCGTAGAAGTTTTGGATATCTCTGGTGGGTTGGGCGGTGCCAGTCCTGAGAATGAACATTGCGAGGCCTACTTCCTTCCGCAGGCCGAACAGATAGCCAAAGAGGTGGGGAAACAGGCAGCTGTAGTGGTTACCGGCGGTATAGTTAATGCATGCACTGCCGACCGGGTGGCGCGAGACTCGGCCGTCGACTTTGTTGGGGTTGGTCGTGCTCTGCTTATGGATCCTTACTGGGCAATTAAAGCCAGGCAAGCCCTGCAAAAGACTGCCCTGTGAGGGCAGTGCGTTGAAACAGGAAAGGTGGGCTGACATGAAGCTCGATAGCATCAAGGAGGATTTTCCTGCTGCACAGCGAGTTAGCTATCTGAACACTGGAACGGTTGGCATTATGCCGGGACCAGTCCAGGAGAAACTTTTCAGTGCTGTTCGTTGGTACTATGATTACGGACCTGCTTTGCCCGAGGCCCGGGAGCGATACCGTAAAGACCTACAGTGGGCACGGCGAGTATTGACTGAGTTTATTGATGCTGAGGAAGAGGAAGTGGAATTTGTCCCTGACACGACCGCCGGGATGAATGCAGTAATCGGCAGTCTGCAGCTGGAAGCAGGAGATGAAATTATTGTGAGTGATGTAGAGCATTACGTAGGTCGGGTGCTGTGGGAGTATGCTGCCAGCCATCGTGACATCAAGATACTGGTGGCAAAGGCAGAGTCAGGGCGAATAACTCCGGCAGAAATAGAGCCTCTGTTGAGTGACCGGACCAGGGTGATATCGCTCAGTCATGTCAGCTTCTCTACCGGAGGTCGTCTGGATATACCCAACATAGCAAAAATGGCTCGAAACCGAGACATTTTCGTCTTGGTTGATGGCGCTCAGTCTGCTGGAGCGCTCGACATCAGTGTGGCAGACCTGAAATGTCACGCATTCGCCTTTCCGGGTTACAAGTGGTGCTTGGGGCCGGAGGGGAGCGGAGGTCTTTATGTAGACCGGTCTGTCTGGGATCAGCTGAACCCACCCACGGTAGCGCTGGGGGGGACGGATGATATAGACTTAGATGGAAATTATAATTTGACAAAAGGAGCCAGACTGTACGCTCCTTCCACGCAGGGTTACATGGATACTATGGGATTGGCGTATGCCCTGCAGTACCTGAATGATATAGGAATGGATGCAGTTGAGCGGCGGATTCGCCAGCTCACCGGGCAGTTTTACCGCGAAGCTGAAGGCATACCGCGGGTAAATGTTGTGACCCCGCGGGAGTTCGAACAGCGGGCAGGATTGATATCTTTCAGCCTTGAGGGCAGAGGCGATGCTGAGTCAATGAGGAAAATGGCTGCTGGTTTTCTGCAAAGCGGCGTACATGTGAGGGTGGTGCCGCGTCCCTTGGCATTCCGTGCTTCATTTCACGTGTACAATGATGAGGCTGACGTGGAGTCTCTCTTAAGCTTGCTTGCAGGATAGAAAAACCGCGAGAGGACGTGCCCATGTACATCGAAGATCCAAATCCCTTTGTCTTTCGCATAGGAGGATTCGGCGTTCGCTGGTATGGCCTGCTCCTCGCCATATCGATAGGTGTTGGAGTATGGTATATCCTGAGCGAGAGCAACAGACGCGGGTGGGACGAAGACGCTATGCTCACGGCCATTTTATCGGGTCTGCTGGCTGGAATCGCCGGCGCTAGAGCCATATTTGTGCTCACAAACTGGTCGGTGTACTCGCAGATCCCCGCAGAGATAATCCGTATCGACCGCGGCGGGCTATCCTGGCACGGTGCGTTACTGGGGGGCATTATCGCTGCATGGATCTATCTCCGTCGGAAGAGTTTTAACTTCGGGGCAGTACTGGATACCTCAGTCCCGGGTCTGTCCCTGGGATATACATTGGTCCGCATAGCAAACATCTTCAACCAGGAAGTGCTGGGTCGCTATTCTGAGCTGCTGGGGACCCGACATCCGGCACAGATTTACGGCTCCTTGATTGGTCTTTTGCTGCTGCTTCGATATTTTTGGCTTCAGCGCCGGGATATCGACCTTCCTCATGGGTATCAATTCTGGTCCTACTTCTGGTGGTATTCAATACTGCGGGCCGTTGTCGAGGAGACCGTTCGGGCCAACCCCCTTTATCTTGTCCAGTACATCGATGAGTACTGGGGGATCGGGTTCTTTACCCTGACTCACTTGCTCACCCCGGCTATGTTGCTTGTTACCTGGTATTTTTTGGATCTCATCCGACATGATTCCCCCGGATTAGACCGGCAAGGTGGTTGAGTGATATAGGCTTTTGACCCTAAGGGCTAGCTACTAGGAAAGTGGCAAGATAGGTCCGGGACCCCATGCAGAAGCCGCCTGGGAGTTGTTAACCTAGCTGTAGTTTCAGAAAGAAACAGTACTGGACGCAAGCAGTTCCGCTAGGAGGCGGTTTCGATGGAATGGATACCAGTTGCACTTTTCGCAGTTGCGATTGTAATTTTCGGTATGTCGGCACTCAGTAATGCTGACAATGTGGTAGACGAAGATGACATTCAGCCTCAGGAAAATGAAGAGCGCAGGGCTGCTAATTGAGAGATTTTGCGTGAGTTAGCACACGAGGAATGCGGGCCGGTGCTGCAATCTGATGCATCAGACTGAGTAGCTGACACCGACTGTAAACTGCACTCTATGCTGCACTGTAAGTTGTACTGGATAAAGCATCTCATAAAAAGGCAGCACGCCCCCTCAGAACAACCTCGTTGCAAAGGAGTCGGCCTTGAGCCGGCTCCTTAAGTATATGTGGGTGCGGCCATGGGCGATGGCTGCAAGGTACTTGGGCTTTTGCTCTTAATATATGTTAAGATCTACCCACATCAGGCCAATTCCTAGCAATGCAGGGGGCATTTTAAAATGGGGTTTCCGGTGAAACAGGGCCAGCGGATGGAGGTTCGGGTTGAGGACCTTGGTCATAAAGGAGACGGAGTGGCCCGGCATGATGACTACGTGATTTTTGTTCCTGGTGCTTTACCGGGTGAAGTTCTCGAGGTTGAGGTCACCTCTGTGGGCAGCTCCTTTGCTCGCGGCAGGCCGGTGCATATCCTGTGCAGTGCACCTGCTCGCATCTCGCCTCCATGCGAAGTCTTTGACCGCTGCGGTGGTTGCCAGCTGCAGCATTTGAAGTACAGTGCTCAACTGGGCTACAAGATGCAGTGGGTCAAACAAGCACTGGCCAAAATCGCCGGAGTCAAAGCGACAGAACTGAACGATACTCTACCCTCGCACAGTCCCTATGCTTACCGCACCCGGATGCGTTTCTCTCTCGACTACGAACAGGGTCCCGTTTTGGGGTTCTATCAGGCTGGAGGGAAAAGGGTGATAGATGTTGAGCAATGTCCCCTTCAATCAACGAGAGCTAACCACCTTCTTTGCTGTCTGCGTCGGCATATTTTGCAGCGTGTCACCCGCGAAAAAACAGTCCAAATCATCGAGCAGACCCGTGATATTTCCATCAGGAACCTTGGCAGGCAGTGTATGGTGGTACTGAGGTTGCGGAACAACACCGCGCAGGCTGCCGCGGGAGAGTTGGCTGACAGACTGTGGGGCTCAGCTCCCGACTACCTGACATCAGTTACCCTGCTGAGAGATTTGCCTTCTGGAGAGCCCGAGATTGTGAGTGTCAGGGGGGCTGAACGCGTCCACTGGCGTTTTGCAGGGCTGCAGGTAGTAACGTCCCCTTCGGCTTTTACGCAGGTCAATGTGGAAACCGCGAGACAACTGTATGATCTAATCTTACAAGAAGCGGGTTTCTTGCCCGAAGATGAGGTTATCGAGCTTTACAGCGGAACAGGTCTGTTGACAGCATTGATGGCACCGTTGGTCTCGCGCATATATGCAGTTGATGCGGAAAAGGCAGCAGTAGCGGATGCTCGGGAAATAGCCAGGACAAATGGTGTCGATGATACAGTGTCGTTTTACCCCGCTGATGCGGCTGAAGGATTTTCCCGTCTGCTGAGGAGAGGGGTTAGTCCCAATATTGTTGTGCTCGACCCACCACGGGCAGGGTGTGCTGGTGCAGTCAGAAAACAGCTTGCCAGCTGTGCGGCGAGGAAGATCATCTACGTATCCTGCAACTTCGGTACCTGGGCTCGGGACGTCGGGGAACTGGTTGATGCCGGTTGGTCCCTAGACAGTGTGTTTCCGGTAGATATGTTCCCACAGACATGTAACGTTGAAATAGTATCATTTCTTGTCAGACCTCGCTCTGACGAAAAATCAAACGATTCCCCCCTTGTGTAGGGTATGGCAATGGTGCTTATAATAAGGGTTGCAGATGATAAATGAGCGACGTTTGTCCGCATCCAATAAGATCAAATGGGTTACCGCACCAGTCAGACGCCTAGAGGAGACAAAAAGACGGCTGCAGCGGCGTAGATTACTGGGGCTTTATCCTCCGTTTGTTCCATATACACCCGAGGAACGTACCAACCCCGAGACGGTCATGCAGGATGCCAAAAGCACATTAGTGATAGCGGTACCGTACTGGCATCCCTCCGGAGAAGCAGACCAGGAAAGCTGGACAAACCACAACTATCCAATTAGCAGGAGCGCCTGGGGAGCAGACTATCATCAAGTGGTCCTTGACATCTTGCAGGCACTGCTGGTAGAGATGATTGGCCCGAAGGCGGCTGACAGAGCCCATGTTCAGGTGGATTCAGGTCCCCTGCAGGAGCGTGCCTTTGCCCAGTCGCTCGACCTGGGGATCCTTAAGGCCAACGGTTGCATTTACGTTGAACCCTTTGGTTCGTGGGTCTTTTTGGGTATAGCTGTGACTGACCGACCGCTTATAATTGAGGGCAATGCAACTTGGCTGGAATCTGAGACAAACTGCTATGACTGCCAAAAATGCATTGCAGCCTGTCCTACTGGCGCGCTTGTCGCTCCATATCGCATAAACTGGTACAGGTGCCTATCTTACCTTACTCAGAAACGCGGTTTTCTTCCCAGGGCCCTGCGTCGAGCCATAGGCGGTCGCCTGTTTGGCTGTGACACGTGTCAGCTGGTCTGTCCCGACAACCGTTCTGATACGCAGGGTTTGGTCGCATTTGCTCCGGATGAGAGTGATATCCGACCTGAGCTGACCGATATTCTAAAGATGAACGACAGCCAGTTCAAAAAAGCCTATGGAAACAAGAGTTTTGCATGGCGCGGCCGGAGAACACTTCAGCGGAACGCACTCATTGCTTTGGGAAATACCGCAGGCGCAGAATGTTTGCAGCAGATCGCTGCGTGTCTTAGCGACAGACGGCCCGTAATCCGAGGACATGCCGCGTGGGCCCTAGGTAGAATTGCTGAGAGAAACTGCCGCAGCCTTGGTGCCAAAATCTCGCGACAAATATCGGCGCTTGCATGCTCCGATGAAGATCGGCAGGTCAGGAAGGAAGCCGAAGCGGTTGCAGATATTCTGGCTACATGACTGGGTTAATCAGTAGTGAAATTGTCATGACTGCCGTTTTACTGTCGGTTAAATCGCTGTCCAGCTCAGCTGCAGATCATCCTGTTTTGCCGGATGGATCAATTAACATTCGCTAACTCCCGCGCGGTCTGGTGAGGGCAGCAAGGATACGATTCGCTGAAGTGGAATTGAAAAGTACAGTGGCGCATAACTGTTCACCACTGTCATCTGGCATAATATTCTCAGCGGGAAATATGCCGGATGAGCTTTTACTGAGGCGCGCGTCAGGATACATTAATGAAGTACAATGAAGTATCTGGTGGTACGGCCTTTGCTTGTTTAGTCTGATCTCTTGACTAAAAAGTGGTATAATTGAAACAAGCCGTGAGGAAAAAAGATCGGGAGGGCTGAATCGATGGCTATCATTGTGGTGGGCGTGGCGGCCATACTGCTGGTAACTTACCTGGCAGTAGACTACGTTGCCACCCGATACCGCCATAGTCGGAAGTCTATCATGCTCCTTGGCGCCGAGGCAGTATTATCTCTCCTGCTGGGGCTGTTTCTGGCTCTGAGCCTGGTGGAGCTTCCCTGGTATTACCACGTTGTCTTTGGTCTGGTGATTGCGCTGCCCACGTATGCAGTGTTATCCCTGGTGACCGTTGAGACGTGGCGCATGTTGAAGCAGGGAAATTCAGATACTGAGCTGAGCCAGATGAGGACCCGTCTGCAGGAGCTGCAGGATGAAGCTGATCGTCTCGCCTGGCAAATCGATAACCTACGGCGCAAGAAAAAGGCTCTGGAGCAGGAGCACGATGAGGATCTGTTCCGGCAGCGAAAATTGAAAAACGAGATAGAGCAGTGGCAAAGCGGTGGGGGAATGGAACGCATCCGGAGCCTCCGAGTTGAGGACTGGAATTCGGAACTCTCTCAGCTGTCCACAGATCAGCTGCAGAAGAGAAAAAAGGAATTGGAATATGAGATTAATAAACCCAAAAACAGCGATCAGTACGATTCTTTGAAGGTTCAGATCGCGCTGGTAGATCTGGAGCTTTTAAACCGCAAGATGAGAGAACCAAATAAGGAACTTCGCGAGCTGAAGGAATCCGTTGAAAAGAGGGAGTCTCGCAGAAGTGAGGTAAATGGTGAAATACAGCAGCTGGATCAGCAGATCAGAGTGACGGTTCGGGACAGAGGAAGCACCTCAAGGAAAAAAGTGGAGCTAAAATAGACAGGGAAGGGAGGGTACTGACCAGACAGTATAGCTGGTCAGGCTATCATGAGTCATATCAGCACTTACAGCACGGACCTTCAGCTAAATCCTGTTAAAGGAGAGAGAGCAGCCAAGAATGATACTTCCTGGCAGCTGTTCCGGGAAGCCTTGGAATCAGTTGCTGAGGAACATGGCGGCTACGTTGATGAGAAGATCTCCAACTACTTTGGCCATGAACGAGAATGTACCTTTGCCCTTCGTGTTCCCCAGTTTCAGTATGGGCTTGGTATCGATGTTGATGAAAACACCGGCCGCGTTTCCTTTCTCTACGATTCGTATGGAGTGCGTGATGAGATCATCGAAACGCTCAAGGATGATGTAAAGCAGACCTTCACCACCCTGGCTGTCAGCCAGGCGCTGAATGACCTGAACTACTCGGTAGAATTCGAGGAACAGGTCGATGACGAGACCGAAAGAAAGCGAATTTTGGTAAGAGGGGTGATGTGATGCCCCGCCAGGTTGATGTTGAAATAACCAGCGATGGTAAACTGCATCTTGAGTTCACCGGTTTTCCGGGAGAAGAATGTTTCGATGAGGCAGAGAAAATTCAGAAACTCCTGGCAGGTCTTGGTGTGCATGTAAACGTTGATGATATACAGCGCAAGCCGGGTGGACAGATCGAGGCCGAAATAGGTCTCGATGAGAAAAGGGAGGAGAAGATTCCCACACAGGAGGGAAAGAACTGACCCGGGAGGGGATGAAATGCCTGCCCGCAGCGGTAGCGCCAAACAAACAAATGCTCTACTGCGTTCTCTGACCGGAGATGAGCAGAGTATGCTGGAGATTACAGTAAGCAAGGATGGGACCTTGCATATCTACGAAGCCTATTCACAGCACGAAACTGAACAGTTGATAGCCAGGCTCAAAAACATGGGTATACAGGTGGAGATATTGTCCTCACCTTCACCCTGTGGCTGAGCTGTCGATAGAAGGGGGGTCGTACGGTAGTGAGTGTTCCTGATATCCAAGGACTGGATGACGGGTGGATATCGGAGGGGTTGCTGAAAAGACGCAGCAATTATTCACCAGTTATCCTTTTCGAGACTACCGACCCCAAGCGACTGGAGCAACTTAAGAGGTTTGTCCTCACCCGGGAATCGTGCAAGGACTACTCCAGGGTTATGGTCTATGACCAGTGGCGCGGCCTGTTTAAGCTGGAGGAGGAGGGTGGACAGCTGGTCAGTACAGACTATCAGCGCCAGCAACCAGATACTGCTTTGGGTCGACGGGTGGTAGGTGGAGGTGACGGTTCCACGAGCCGCCAACAGCTGGCGCATGTGAAATCGGTCCTCAAGGAAGTTGATGGAAAACTGAAAGAAGAAAAAACCTTGTTTATCATACAGAACCTGTCGGAAAACCGGGAGTGGGAAACGGGACTGCAGGCTGCCTTACGCTCATGGGCCACAGACAGTGAACTTATAACCAAGGGTTCTACGATTTTTCTGCAGACCGCAGATGTGGATTCACTTCTGGACGAGTTCACCAAGGAACTTGTGGTGGTTCTGGACGTCGACCCTTCCTCAGAAGCTGAACGAAGATACATCATAGAAACAATAGCCCGGGAGCTCGATATCGAGCTTTATCATCAGAAGCTGGCTGAGCTTGTCCTGGCCACAGCTGGTTTGAACTTGCATCAACTGGAGAGCATCATCCTGGAGTCCTATTTTTCCGAACATCAGTTCAATGTGGGTAAAGTCAAAGATCTGAAATCTGAGCTGGTCAAGAAATCAGGAACCCTGGAAATAAGGGAACCGCAGTACAGCTTCCTCGATGTGGGTGGTTATCAGGTTATTAAGGACTTTGTTCGCAAGTATATCATAAACGTCCTGGAGAATACGGAAAGAGCAGATCATTTTTCTCTTCCCCTGCCTAAAGGTATATTGTTCTTTGGGCCTCCGGGAACGGGCAAGAGTCTTTTCGCCAATGCCCTTGCCAGCGAAATTCAGCTGCCGTTTATCCGGCTGCTCACGGAGAACATTTACTCAAAATGGTTCGGTGAATCGGGGCAACGCATGAAGAACGCTATTCAGATGGCGGAGAAGATGTCTCCGGCTATCGTGTTCATAGATGAGATAGACCGATTCGGCAAGCGTTCATCCGGTTATGGGGACTCGGCCAGCGCAGAGAGTAAAAGAGTCTTCTCCCAATTTCTCGAGTGGCTTGGTGAGCCAGACAGGCAGGCCATAGTGGTGGGGACGACGAATGTAACCGAGCAGCTGGATGAGGCTTTCTTGCGGACAGGCAGGTTTGATTACAAGATTCCATTTCTGTATCCCGGTGATGAGGCCCGTATAGAGGTTCTGGCGGTCCATTTGGGCTTGATGGATGGAAGCACTAAGAAGAAGGCTCCGGTGGCTCTGGATGATGAAGAGGTAGTCGAATTTCTCCGCGAGGAGATAGTTCCCAGGACTCAGCATTTTTCCTGCGCAGAGCTTGAAGAGCTGGTCCTGCGGGCAAAGCGGATTTCCTTTGATAGAGATACCTCTGCGCTGGAACCGAAGGATTTCATAGAAGCTGCCAGGACCTTTCGGATAGATCAGCGCCAGAGAAAGCGGACAATTCGCGACATGATGTCTCAGGCTCAGAGTTTCACCGATGATCAGCAGTTTCTCGATACGCTGGAAGAAGAGATGGAGGTTTCTGTGGAAATAGTGTCTGATGATTAGGGTAAAGGTCCAGCCAGTCTGGCGGCTGGACCTTTACCTCGCAGCGGTGAATAGGTCTCATCCCAGCAATGTCCAGGTCAGGGTTTGAGGGGATACTCCAAACTCGCTTCAAACTTCAACGAGCTGCCTTCCTTGCCAGCCATGCTCATATTGACATTGATCTGGGAGGTATCTCTGGTCGCCAGTTTATCGCTGCTTTGCTCGAGGATCTCGCATATGCCATCTCCCTGGCAGTTTCCAGGAACACTCATTTGCTGGCCTTTTCTTATGCATTCACCGTCTTCGGTGAGATTACACTTGGAAAGTAGTAGACTTCTCCACTGCTACCATCCTCTCTGACCGGCTCTGGCGCCGGGGAAAACGAGCAAGATTTTGACGGCAAATCCATCTCAACTTCGTCGGTCCCGGGGGTCTACGGGCCCTTGAGTTTGCTGCCGACGCAATACTGAGTCTCTAAAACGGTGACCAGCCTGCCGCAGCAGACGACAAACGCCTATGCCTGCCCATCTGGCAGGAGTGAGTCTTCCCATCGACTGCCCGATACTTGCCGGTTAACCGATCTTCACCCCCCTATAAAAGCTGAATAGCCGCATAACAAGGGGCCAGATGGCCTTTTTTGTGATAATACCTTGTCTAATGACATATATCCTATATCCCCTTGTAATGCTATCATATTGAGGATATAATTGTCTCAGTACCCGGATTGGAGTGATACTCGTGTTCGTCAAAAAGTCCTGGAGCGAATACAACGGCAAAAAGTACGTCTCCCATCACATCGCCCGCGGC
>PUMD01000037.1 GCA_003551215.1 Clostridia bacterium
CGTATCGACCCGCCTCTGACGCGGCCTCCGCCAGCAGGGTAGCAGCTGTCTTCGCGCCCTGTCCGCCTCGGCCATGCCATCTGATCTCCACTAAGTCGCGCATGAGCATCCTCCTTACTGCCGCGCTGTCAGCCAGTAGAAACAGCTCCTACTACCTTCTCTTCATCTGCATCTTAGTGTAGGACACGGATAAGAAAAGTCCTGGTTGCCGTTACGGTTGCTGTTTGTCCTCAGTCTGCATCTATTTTAACAAACTGGATATTGCAGACCACCAGGGAAGCACAGCAAACCCGAATGACAACCGCATTCTTAACATAATCTAATGTAGCTTAGCATGTGGTTGGGGGAGCGTCAAGAAATGGCGCAGGAGTCGCAGATGGCAGTCTATCCCAGCCTACGGTGCCAGGTGACCGGCAACCAGTAGAACAGCCAACCCAGGCAGACCCAGATATCCCGTCATCAGCGCACTGACCGGATTGAGGGCAACATGCAAACCTATGTAGCCTCCAATCAAGTTGAAGACCCACAAAACTAACCCCCCCACGATGCCATGACAAAGGACCGAGACAGTCCACCGCAGGGGAGTGTAAAACAACCTTACCGCTGCTATTATGAGTACCAGGCCAAAGAATCCAGCAAGCAGGATACTATAGTCCATCAACTATGCACCCCGTGTAAACCGTATGCACTGCGTAGCGAATCATGCATGAATGAAAAATGCGGCCCCGCAGATTACTGTTCGTCGGTTTTGAGTTTGGGCAGCTGCAGGACATCGGTAGGATACCCGTCTTCCTCATCAAGCCGGGAACGGACCTGGTTCAGAACATAGCAAAATTTCTTCTCTGCTGCTGACATCATGTGAATAGCGTGATCGACCAGTTCCGGGTCGGAGACATTTTCAAAGTATCTGCGAGCCCTCTGCCACTCCTGGTGGGCCTCCTCGACTGCCTCATACCAGGCCTGCTCTGTCTCGCTTGATTTATCTGCGTCCATAGAGGGGTTCAATCGCTCGAGCACCTCGTGAAGAACCCAGGCATTACTCCGGTCTTCACCAGCTGTCGGGTCCTTGGCTTCCATGGGCTCTCATAGCCTCCCGCCTGGAATGCGAGTATCGTTACCCACTGTTTCGCATCAGCTTCATTTATATGCTGCAAGAGCTAATTTCGTACCTAACTGGGGCAAAATGACCTAACCACTAGATTCATCCTGCCAGCTAGGTTGCCATAGTCGGTCAATATTATGTGCTTGATGAGCCTTGATGAAGCAGACGGAAGGAAGACAAATCGCCGATAAGGCGGCGAACAGGCAACCGCTCACCCTGGACTTGTGTTATGACAACCCAGCAGGATCAGCCCTGAGCAATCTTCTACACCGTCAAGCCGGGGGATACGTTGGGTCTTCTGATGCTTAACCGCCCTATTTGCTGTAAAACAAAACATTAGCTTTACTGTTCACTCATCAAACATTCAAATGATTGCTCTCGTTGCCTTACCCACAGATGACCGAGTTCAACCGGGCAGTGATCCTTTCCGCCCATCAGCACTGCTGCTGGCGTGCCACCTTTGGCATCCTGTCCTCAACTGCCGCAGAGATTTTTTTGAAGGGCAGCCTGTGTCAGTATCAGGCTGTTTGGAACTCATGAATAAGTATGTGCCAAAAGGGGAGTAAAACCCTTCCCTGTGGCGTTCCCTAATCCATCGGTTATCAAGGTGGCTGTCTGTCCGCTGGTGGAGGTTTCCGGTTGCTTCCTTACACGACCTTCAGAGGGGCACGCTGACTTCACCAGGCTGCAAAACACTGTGCAACCAGAAAGTCTCCAGTATTCAGTCGGGCCCATCTCAGGCTTTCAGACTCACTATGCACAAACGCCGACAGGACCAAACAGCGCAGCGCAGGAGGGACAATAACCCACTGGCTCTGCGCTTACGAAGTGCACATGATTAACCCTGCGGCTGACTACCGCAGGGAAGTGTCGGACGGGTTGCCTCTATAAATATTACCGAACCAGCAGCAGTCTTACTGCCGCTCCGAATTTAAGTTCACTCTGCGGCGCCCCTCTAGCGCCCTTACCAGAGTCGCTTCATCAGCATAATCAAGGTTGCCACCTTCGGGAAGCCCCCGGGCAATTCGGGTCACCTCTACTCCCAGAGGTCCAAGAAGTCGACCAAGATACATGGCTGTGGCCTCCCCCTCAACGGTGGGGTCAGTGGCCAGAATAACCTCTTCAATTCTGTCGGATTCATCGCTTCTGAGTCTGTTCAGCAGTGGTTGTATCTGCAGCTGTTCAGGACCCACTCCATCCATTGGCGAAATCAGGCCGTGCAGGACGTGGTACAGCCCGTCGAACTGACGGGTTCGCTCCATAGCGACGACGTCGGACGGGTCCTCCACCACGCAGACAACAGTTCGGTCTCTGCTGCCGTCGGCACAGATATCGCAAGGGTCACTGTCAGTGAGGTTGCGGCAGGTGGAGCAGTGGCCGACCTTCTCTTTGACATCCATCAGTGCATCGGCAAGATCCCGGATCTCCTCACGAGGGCGGTCTACCAGGTGCATGGCCAGTCGCTGACCCGTCTTGGGGCCTATGCCGGGCAGTTTACACAGCTCTTCAATTAGTCGGGCAACTGAAGGTGCGAAGAATGCTGGCAAAAGGTATTCCTACTTTCCCTCGGCCCTTACCCGGTGATACCCGGGATGTTTGGAAGGTTCAAACCACCGGTTATCTGCTCCATTTCTTCCTGCACCATTTCGCGGGCTGCTCGCATGCCCTCATTGACCGCTGCAATGATGAGATCGCGCAGCATCTCGACGTCATCAGGGTCAACCGCCTCAGGAGCTATCTCTATATCAACTATTTCCATCGCCCCGTTGACTATTACCCTAACTGCACCGCCTCCAGCACGAGCCTCAACGGTCTTCTCGTCGATCTCTTCCTGCAGTCGCTCCATGTCCTGCTGCATTTTCTGAACCATTTCCATCATTTTCCCCATGTTGCCCATGTTGCCGAGATTCACTGAAATCTCCCCTTTCAAACCGGTGCTACCGGGCATCCTCAACTTACGGGTTCACCGTCATTACTCTCTGGTGACCCTGCAGGTAGATCCATTTGAGTCATTCTGCCAACTACTCGCCCATCAAAGGCGTCCAAAAAGTCCTCAAGCATACCGTCCTCACTATTGGACCCCCCCGCATCCTCCTCACCTGCACCATCTGAACTGCTGCCATCAGCGCTTGCCTCAGGCGAGCTGTTCTCGGAGATCTCCCCAGATCTCCGGGCCTCGTCAGGACAATCCGAAGCCTCACTGATCTTACCCGGCGGACCGTTGTCCTCAGGTGAAGGCTGACCTCTTCGAGCCTCCGACCGCTCCGGCGGGGCCTGCGGCTCCGTCTCCATTGTATGCGGCGCGGACTGGCTTTGGGCATCAGCAGCTTGTCCTGAGCTCTGTGATGCTTCGGGTTCCTCGCCCTCCAGAACACAGCGGACAGTCACCGGTCTGCCGAAAACTTTCTCGGCGGCCTCTTCAACCAGCTTCCGGTTCTGTTCCTGAGTGCGGTCACGATGATAGCTGAATTGATCGTCGAACACCACATACAGCATACCGTCTCTGACTGGTCCCGGTCGGGCAGGCTGCAAAAGTGCGTGCGCCGGAAGGCTCACACGGTGAATGGCATTCATAATAGCGTTCCACCTGCTGGCAACCGCACTCGCCGGTATATCCTCATCTGTCTCACTTTCAGTGCCCTCCCCGCCTGCCCTGGCGGGTGCTTCATCCGGTTTGGTTTCCTTTGTCCCGGTCCCCGAATCCTCTGTCTTATCTCGCTGCTTCTCAGAGCCTGCCGCGGCCTGCTGAGGTGCTGCCTCCTCATCCCGCTGTGCCTCCGGCTGTTGCCCGGCTACTCGCCGCTGCTTGTCAGAGACAGCCCGGCCGGCCAACCTTATGGTAGACATCTCCAGAAGAAACCTGGGTTGGGCAGCATATCTAGCTCTGTCTTCAGTTTCTGCCAGGCGGTCAACGATTATCAGCAGATCATCAAGTGCAAAGGAGCCGGCCAGCTGCCGCAGCTTACCCAAGAAATCCTGTGGTACGATCGGCTCCTGCTGGCCGCCGCTGGCTCGAAAGAGCAGGAGATCGCGGAAGAAAGACAGCAGTTCGCGGATAAACTGCCCCATGTCAGCTCCCCCAACTGAGACTTCCTCTATGAGCTGCATCAGACCTGCTATGTCACCTGCAAGCAGCAGTCGCGCATATTCGGTCATGACTTCTCTCGGGACAGCACCGACCACCCGCCGGACATCCTCTTCCGTTATATGACCGGTGGCATAATCCCGGCACTGCTCAAGCAGGCTCAGAGCATCACGAACAGCCCCTTCGGCATAGGCTGATATGGCCCAGACGGCAGGGTCATCCACATCAAACTCATCCTGCGATTCAACTACTTGTTTGAGCCTGGTGCTTACCTCCTCGACCGTCAGATAGCGGAAGTCAAAGCGCTGGCACCTGGATTGAATGGTCACGGGAATCTTGTGCGGCTCCGTTGTCGCCAGGATAAAAATGACGTGCTCTGGAGGTTCTTCCAGCGTCTTGAGCAGAGCGTTGAAAGCCTCCGGTGTTAGCATATGGGCCTCATCGAGTATGTACACGCGAAAGCGGCCGGATGTGCTGGCGTAGGGTACACGCTCCTGCAGCTGTCGGATGTCATCTATCCCCCGGTGCGAGGCAGCATCCATCTCCACCACACTCATAGCATTACCTTCATTTATTGCCAGACAGGAGGAGCAATCATTGCAAGGTTCAGCGGTGTCCTCGCCTACATCTGCGGCCTCGCAGTTGACGGCCTTGGCCAGCAGCCTTGCCGCCGTGGTCTTTCCTGTGCCGCGGGGCCCGGCAAAAATATAGGCATGAGCAACCTGATCGCGGATTACCGCGTTCTTCAACGTGGTAACGACGTGCTCCTGCCCCACCATCTGGGAAAAAAGCTTGGGCCGCCACTGACGATAAAGAGAAGAAGCCGGCAAACAACTCACCACCAGTAATCCAGCCTATTTGGTAAATCGCTTCCATCCCGAATTATCATGGAAAAGCAAAATGATAAATTCGGTGCAATCAGGTGTTGCGGCACTGCGGCAACTGGTTAGAGGCCGTGCACCTTCCTTCGACAGCTCACGACAGGCGGTACCCGAACAGTTAGCTCGGACTCGGCACCCCTGCGGCACATGGAAGGTCGTGCTTACCGCTGCTCCCTTCCGGGCCTGACGGGGTTCACACGTTTCCATTGCGCAGGACCC
>PUMD01000014.1 GCA_003551215.1 Clostridia bacterium
GCAGGCTCTCCCCCTCATCCTCTTTACCCGATCTTGTCGGATGACGCATAGCTTCCCATACCGCGGAGGTCATCTGCCCGCGCAGGATGGGTAGGTCTGCCCGGGGGCTGTGCGGAATTCCACAAAAAAGTTCCATCTGCTCGGCTGCTGCCATCGCGCTGTCTGGCCACGGCCCTTCAATGAGGTGTTCGTTTTCGGTCACTCTGGCCAAAAGCGCCGCGATTTCCGCCCAGGTCAGAGATTCACCGGGTGCCACCGTGCCGTCCTCGTGCCCTATGAACCAGTCCCGCTTGTGCGCCAATACGAAAGCCCCGCGCGCCCAGTCGGGGATCTGGTTGTCGTCGGCATAGGCAGTCTGCTCCGATGCCAGCTGCTCGGTGAGCCTCTGCTGGCCGGTGAGCCGTGCCAGCACCACCGCCATGTGAGCCCGGGTAAAAACTTCCTCCGGACGCAGGTTTCCCGCTTCATCACCCACAAATACCCCGGCATGATGAAGCCATCCAGCTGCTTCACCGTAAAACTCGTCGCCGGTAATATCGTCGAAAGGACCTGCTGTCTGCACAGCTGAAGAAGCCGTTGCAGCGCGCGGAAGGCAGACCAGTATCAGTACAAAGATGATAAACAGTGCGGCTCTTTTGCGTACCGGATGCCCTATCATGCACTAACCATCCTTCCGACCGTACCTCCGCAGGCACGGCATTTATGCCCGCTGCCGCCGTGATCGGGCAGCAGGATTCTGCAGCATCAGGGTCGGTCTGATCAGACTAACCCAACCCTCTGCCAGCTGTATGTCACACCCGTTGGTCTGATCTAGACTCATGTGCCACCTCACAGCACAAATATTCCCGGGAGGCTTCTTTCCAGGCGCGTCAGCTCGGCGTCCAACTCCTCTTCACTGGCACCCTCGGTAAGCAGGCACCTCAACTTTTCAAGGGATACCCCCCACCGGGCCTCCTTGGAGAGGTCAAGGCCCTTTACTGTCCTAAAACACTCCAGACACCCACCTTCACCGGTCAGCTCAACAAGCCTTGCTCTGGTCAGCAAAGTTCTGGCGATCTCATCAGGATTGGGGGCAAAAGGATGGCTGTCGTCTGTGCCATCCGCCCGGTCGAGCCACCTCCGGGTCCCGGGGTAGTCATCCTCCTGCAGGTGACACCGTGCCATTTCGTTTGCGATGAAGCGCCCTCCCCAGCCTCCGTGTTCTTCAAACAGCCGCCAGGCCTCCTGCAGGACTCCCAGCGCCTGCGGAATCCTGCTGCCTGTGCGATAGATAAGGCCCAGACTGACGAGATATATCTGCTGATCCTGCGGGTCGAGCCTCTCCATGCGTATAGATTTCACTATTCTGTGCGCCCGATCGATCTCCCCCGCGCCCAGGTGCACCCTCGCCACTCCCAGTCTCAGCGGCGCCTGCAGAGAATCCAGTATGCCCAGCTCATCCCAGCGGAGCCTGGCCATCCGATATATGTCTCTGGCTACCGAGTGTTCCCTCAGTCTGATCAGCACCCGAAGAAGGCACTGCACCACCCTCTCGTGCAGCCGGATCACCCGGCGGGGCCTGACCCCCGCCTCCTGAGGATCGAGACTCACCGTGTGGCCGAAGGCCAATAACAGGGCACCTTCTGCTTCCTTGAGACCTTCGGAGTACATGATGCCTCTGCCGAGCAAAAAATGAGCCCTCGCGAGGTAAAACTCATCAGAAGGGTGCCTCCGGCAGATCTCCAGATGGTCGCGATAAAGAGCGAGGGCCTGCGGGTAGTTTTCCTCGTTGTGGTGCCAGAAGGCAAGGGCGTCAGTATAATCTCTTTCGAAGCGGTACCAGGTGGCAGCGTCGACTTTTGCGCGGCTGATATCCCCTTTCGGTATCTCGAGGACCTGTCGTGCGCTCTCAGCATACCCCCTGCTGCTCAGCTGCCGCGATAGGTTGATATAATCGCTGCTGCTGACGTCTTCCCGCTGCAGATATTCATCAGCTAACTCGCATAGGGGTACGCGCAGGCGGTCTGCCAGCTGAGCCAGAACTTCCGGGCTGGGAACCCTGCTGCCGCTTTCTATATGGCTCAGGTGAGAGCGACTGCAGATTCCATCGCACAGTTCGGATTGCGACATATTCTGCTTCTGTCGGTACTGGCGGATAATCCGACCCAACCTGGCCATGGTCAATCCCTCTCTGCAGGAGACTTTTGCTGTGAGCTTCTGCACCCGAGCTGCTAACTAATGGCTTCCTTAAACGGGGTGCAATTCCCTCCTTAGGTGAGTCAGGTGAGGAGGTCAGGCCGGACAGCTACCCGATCAGCGAGGAGGTGCGATTTTCTGCAAGTTTGCCGGGGTATGTTTACTGTGCTATATTTCTAAGTGATGTACTGTCGTGTGCCAGGTTGCGGATTGGAGTCCATATTAGAGTGCCAGATTACCAAGGAGGTAAGTTTTATGCGTTTTGAGGGCCTCATCCTGGGCATACCCAAGGAAATCATGCCCGGCGAACGACGAGTTGCCATTATCCCCGAAACGGCTGAGAATTTGATATCAGAAGGAGCCCGAGTTCTCATCGAAGAAAAAGCGGGAGAGGGAGCCGGCTTTCCCGATGCTCGATACAGCAATGTCGGGGCCGAGATCGTGGCAGGCGCCGAAGAAGTTTTTGCGGAAGCCGATATTATCCTCAAGGTCAAGGAACCGCAGTTCAACACGCAGCTGGATAAACACGAGGTAGAAATGATGAAGGAAGGGCAGGTCCTGATCACCTTTTTGCATCCGGCAGCACCTGACAACCATGAGATGATCCAGGACCTCGCCAGGCAGGGAGTTACCAGCTTCACCCTCGACAGCATCCCCCGAATTACCCGTGCGCAGTCGATGGATGCCCTTACCTCCATGAGTACGGTAGCCGGGTACAAAAGCATTATTGAAGCAGCAAACTACCTGCCCAAGTTTGTGCCCATGATCACCTCTGCAGTGGGTACGAACCGTCCGGCAAACATACTGGTGATCGGTGCAGGAGTAGCCGGCCTTCAGGCCATCGCTACCGGCAAGAGGCTGGGAGGTCAGGTGCAGACCGTCGATGTGAGGCCGGAGGCCACCGAGCAGGCCAAAACTCTGGGAGCCAGCATACTGGACCCCGAAGTTCCTGCCGATGTGGCCGTGGGAGAAGGCGGCTACGCCAAGGCCCTGCCGGAGAAATGGCTGCTGAAAGAACGCGAGGCCATCGAGGACGCAGTCATCGACGCTGACATCGTGGTGTTGACCGCGCTGGTTCCCGGAAAACAGGCTCCCATCCTGGTAACCGAAGACATGGTGCGGCGAATGGACCCGGGGTCCGTCATAGTTGATGTTTCCGTGGACCAGGGGGGAAACTGCCAGCTCACCGTCGGCGGAGAGACGGTAGAGGAACACGGCGTCATCATAGTAGGTACGAAGAACCTGCCGGGCCTGGTCCCCAGCAGTTCCACGTCAATGTTCGCCAAAAACATCTACGCGTTTGCAGCCAACCTGGTTGAGGATGGCTCACTCGCAATCGACATGGAGGACGAGATAATCGCGTCTTCTCTGGTTACCGAAGGTGGCGAGCTGGTCCATGAAGGAGCCCGGGAAGCGATGGGTCTTTCCTGATCGCCCAGCTTGCATAGATGACGAACTGACGACCACCTGCCGCAGTCTCGAAATGGTTAGGAGTAGATGACCAATGAACCCAGTCTGGCTACTGCTCATCTTCGCCGTTGCCGGTTTACTCGGATACAAAGTGATAAGTGAAGTTCCGCCGCTTCTTCATACCCCCCTGATGTCCGGAGCAAACGCGATTTCTGGCGTAACTATTCTTGGATCCCTCGTCGCCACCGCCCTGGCTGTAAACCTGGAAAGCCAGGTTTTAGGATTCATCGCCGTGGCCATGGCGTCGGTAAACCTGGTGGGAGGTTTTGCGGTCACAGACCGCATGCTGCAGATGTTCACCAGAAGGATCCAGGACGACGGGGGGTTTGAGACCTAAATGCCGCATCTTTACTTCATTATTTCGACAGCGTTGGGTGTTTTAGTGCTGCTTGGGCTCAGGTGGATGAACTCACCGGAGACGGCGGTCCGGGGAAACCGCCTGAGTGCCGCCGCCCTGGCTGCAGCGGTTATCCTGGTCCTGTGGTCCAATGAAATCCTCGCCGTCCCCATTCTCTGGGTGGCCATGGCGACAGGTGGTATTATCGGTTACATAATGGCGCTTAACGTGACTATGAACAGAATGCCCCAGCTCGTTGCCCTTTTCAACGGACTGGGGGGAGGAGCCAGCGCACTGGTGGCGCTGGTGGAAATCTTCGAACGCTACCCGGAGATGACCATTTTCAGCGCGGTGGCCGGACAGCTTGCGTTGGTTGTCGGTGGACTTTGCTTGAGCGGCAGTATAATCGCCGCAGTGAAGCTGGAAGGACTCACAGCTCAGGAACCTACGATACTGCCCGGCCACAGCACGTGGAACCGGCTGAGCCTGATAATCATGGCCCTCATGATAATCCTGACCCAGACGGTCTGGGGCATGTCCACGGCAGTGGCACTGGTTATCCTGGTGGTGGCGCTCGGATACGGCATACTGCTGGCCATCCGCGTCGGCGGAGCAGATATGCCAATAACCATATCCCTTCTGAACTCCTTTTCCGGTCTGGCGGGAGCCATCTGCGGCCTTACTATCGGTGAACCGCTGCTTGTGCTGATCGGCGCCATAGTAGGATCTGCCGGACTCATACTGACGCAGCTTATGTGCCGGGCAATGAACCGCTCTCTGGGCAGCGTGCTCAGCGGTTCGACAGCCACACACCGGGAAGAAGAGCCCGAGGAGCCTGCCCTCACCCCGGAGCTGCCCCTTGAGGAGGAGCCGGCAGAAGAGGAAGAAGAAACACCCGCTTCCCTGCTGCGCGATGCCGACCGGGTGGTCATAGTCCCCGGATACGGCATGGCGGTAGCGCAGGCGCAAAAGCAGGTCAAGGACCTCATGCAGAGCCTGCAGAACAGGGGCACCGAGGTACAGTTCGCCATCCACCCGGTGGCCGGACGCATGCCCGGACACATGAACGTGCTTTTGGCCGAGGTCGACATCCCCTACGACAGGCTGCGCGAGATGGACGACATCAACCCCGAGATGCAGGATGTGGATGTGGCCCTGGTGGTGGGCGCCTGCGACGTGGTCAACCCGGCCGCCGAGCAGCAGGATGACTCCCCCATCGCCGGCATGCCCATCGTGCAGGTGCA
>PUMD01000043.1 GCA_003551215.1 Clostridia bacterium
ATGCGGGTGCGCCTGATTACTCCCATAGCGATAGAAGAAGGAGTTCGTTTTGCCATACGTGAAGGCGGACGGACCGTGGGAGCCGGTGTAGTCACTGATATCGAAGACTGATAGGTTGTTTACCTTTTCGGGAAGGAGGGGCAAAAATGGCTGGACAGAAAATACGCATTCGGCTTCGCGCCTTTGATCATGAAATCCTGGACCAGTCTGCGGATCAGATAGTCGAGACTGCAACCCGAACGGGCGCCGAAGTGTCCGGCCCGGTCCCCCTGCCGACTGAACGTTCGGTATATACCCTGTTGAAAGCTCCTCAGGGTGCGAAAGATAATCGGGAACAGTTCGAGATGCGCACTCACAAGCGTTTGATCGACATCCTGGATCCTACGCCTCAAACGGTCGATGCGCTGATGCGCCTTGATCTGCCTTCAGGTGTGGATATCGAGATCAAGCTGTAATGATGCGACCGGATAGGAGGTGGCCGAATGGGCAAGGGGATACTCGGTAAAAAGCTGGGGATGACACAGGTTTTCGATGAAGAAGGAGAAGCGGTTCCAGTGACCGTTATCCAGGCCGATTCGAACGTAGTTACCATGATAAGAACGGAAGATTCGGATGGCTACAATGCTGTGCAGCTGGGTTTCGAGGAGATACCCGAGCACAAGCTCAGCCGGCCTGAGCGGGGACACTTCGAAAAAGCTGGAGTTGCTCCCAGAAAGTATCTACGAGAGTTTCGCAGCGAGGACGACGCCTGGGATGATGTGCAGCCCGGGGACGAGGTGGGCCCGGATGTATTTTCACCCGGTGACCGGGTGAAGGTCAGTGGAATTTCTCGCGGTAAAGGGTTTGCGGGTTCCATCAAACGTCACGGTTTCAGCCGCGGCCCTATGTCTCACGGCTCCCGGTATCACCGGGGACCTGGCTCGCACGGGGCATCGGCATTTCCTGCCCGGGTATTTCCGGGACGCAAGCTGCCGGGAAGAATGGGTGGAAAGAAGACTACAGTCGAGGGCCTTGAAGTTGTGCGGATTGATGCCGAACGCGGACTGCTCCTGGTAAAGGGAGGAGTGCCGGGACCCAAGGGCGGAATCCTGAGCATCCAGTCTGATGAATAATCGACGTATTGACACGGACCACAACGAAGCGGAAAGGGGGAGTTGTAATGCCCACAACACCCGTCTATGACATGCGGGGACAGAATACTGGGCAGATCGACCTCCGGCCAGATGTTTGGGATGCGCCGGTCAACGAACCCCTGATACATCAAGCGGTGGTGAGCTACCTGTCGAATCAGCGCACCGGTACCGCGAGTACCAAGACGCGGCCCGAGAAGCGGGGCGGCGGACGCAAGCCCTGGCCGCAGAAGGGCCTTGGGCGCGCACGCCACGGTAGCATTCGTTCGCCTCTGTGGAGAGGTGGCGGAGTAACTTTCGGTCCGAAGCCGCGCAGCTTCCGAAAGGAAATAAACAAGAAAGCCAAGCGTGCGGCAATGCGTTCAGCACTCTCCGCTAAGCAGCGGGAGGATGCAGTCAGGGTCATCGATGAGATTGATTTGCCCGAACCAAAAACAAAGCTGGTAGTGCAGATGCTGCAGGAACTGGATCTGACTGAAGGAAAGGTGCTGATCGTCACCGAGGAGATGGATAAGACGCTGTACAAGTCATCGCGCAACATCCCCACGGTCGACGTTATGCGGGCGCAGGATCTTAATATCTACGAGATCCTCGATCATGATTGCCTGCTTTTTGTTGGTGACGCCACATCAGTGGTCGAGGAGGTGCTGGCCGGTGCCTGATTCTCGCGACATTATCAAGGAACCAGTTGTCACGGAGAAAAGCATGCTAGCGGCTGCGGAAGGAAAATACACCTTTCGGGTGGATCCTCAGGCCAACAAGCATCAGATCAGCCAGGCCATAGAGGACATATTCGACGTCACCGTAGCGAAGGTCAACACCATGCGCATGCTGGGCAAGGTGCGTAGAATGGGGATGAATGAAGGGCGGCGGCCCAGCTGGAAGAAGGCCATCGTTCAGCTGGCACCCGGCGATGAGATAGACTTCTTCGAAGGCATGATGTGATCTCAACAGCACCTCAGCGTATTGCTGACGACAGGTGGAGGTGAATCTGATGGCGATGAAAAAATACAAGCCCACTTCTGCTGGACGGCGACATACCCAGCTGCATCGGCCCAAGTTGAGTGATGAGGGGCCGGAACCTTCGCTGGTTGCCGGCGCAAATAAGAAGTCGGGAGGCCGCAATTTCTGGGGTCGAATGACAGTGCGACACCGGGGTGGGGGTCACAAGAGGCGCTACCGGATCATTGATTTTAGGCGTGACAAGGATGGAATCCCTGCCAAAGTGGCCAGACTTGAGTACGATCCCAACCGGACAGCCAACATTGCGCTGTTGAGCTACATCGACGGAGAGAAGCGCTACATCCTGTGTCCTTCTGACCTGCGCCCAGGCGACATGGTGGAGTCCGGTCCTGATGCGGACATTAAGTCGGGCAATGCGCTGCCGCTTTGGCGCATCCCGGTAGGAACTCCTATTCACAACATTGAGCTGCGGCCGGGCCGAGGTGGACAGTTGGCCAGAGCGGCTGGGGTAGATGCAGAGGTGGTTGCCAAGGAAGGCAAGTTTGTTCATGTAAGGCTCCCGTCGGGAGAGATACGCAGGATCCCGCGTGAGTGCAGGGCTACCATCGGCCAGGTGGGTAATGTTGAGCACGAGAATCAGGTCGGCGGTAAAGCTGGCCGAAGCCGTCATCTGGGACGGCGTCCTACCGTTCGAGGTACCGCTACCAATCCGGTCGACCATCCGCACGGCGGTGGCGAAGGACGTTCACCGATAGGTCGGAACCCGGTCACTCCCTGGGGTAAGCCCGCTCAGGGTAAAAAGACCAGGCGACCGAAGAAATACTCGGATAAACACATCGTGCGAGGACGGCGACAGAGGAAGAGGAGGTGATGGTCTTTGAGCCGGTCTTTGAGAAAAGGGCCCCATATAGATGCAAAGCTGATAAAAAAGATTCGTCAGCTTAATGAAAGTGGTGAAGAGAGGGTTGTCAAGACCTGGGCTCGCGACTGCACCATAGTGCCGGAGATGGTGGGACACACCATAGCCGTGCATGATGGTAGGAGGCACGTACCCGTTTACATTATTGAGGATATGGTCGGCCACAAGCTGGGAGAATTTGCTCCCACTCGCACATTCCGCGGGCACGGTGAGCACAGTGAGCGGACAATAACTGTTAGCTGAAGCGTCTGCAGTATCGAGGGAGCAGGTAAGGAGGGTTGACCATGGCACAGACGGCGAAGGCGTCATCCCGATTTGAGCGGGTAGCGCCGCGTAAGGCGCGAGAAGTTATTGATCTGATAAGGGGTAAGCCCGTTTACGAGGCGTTGGCAATCCTGCAACACACCCAGCGCGGTGCTGTTGAACCGGTAATAAAGGTACTAAACTCGGCAGTAGCCAATGCGGTGAACAACTTTGACATGGACGAAGATGAGCTTTACGTGTCCGAGTGCTATGTCGATGAAGGCAGTACTCTGAAAAGATGGAGGCCCAGAGCCATGGGGCGTGCGGCTCCAATACACAAGCGCACCAGCCACATCAACATAGTTGTGGCTGAACGGGAGGAGGTGTAGTTTTGGGCAATAAAGTTCACCCGAAGGGTTTCAGGCTGGGAGTTATCAAGGACTGGGATTCACGCTGGTTTGCAGACAAAGAAGATTTTGCAGACCTGGTGTATGAGGATTATCAGATCCGGCAGCACATCAAGGGAGAAATGTATGATGCCGGAATAGCCCGCATCGAAATCGAGCGAGCGGCTGAACAGGTCAAGGTTACAGTTCATGCTGCCCGACCGGGAATGGTCATCGGACGTGGCGGCAGCCTGGTTGATGCTCTGAGGCAGGACCTCGAAGAGATGACCGGGAGGCGACTTAACATCAAGATCGTGGAGGTTAACAACCCCGATCTCAACGCTCAGCTGGTGGCAGAGAGTGTCGCTGAGCAGCTTGAGCGTCGAGTTTCCTTCCGCCGTGCTCTGCGTCAGGCCGTCCAGAGAGCCATGCGCGAGGGGGCCGAAGGTTGCAAGGTGATGGTAGCCGGTCGCCTCGGCGGTGCAGAGATGGCCCGACGTGAGTGGCTGGCAGAAGGTTCCGTGCCACTTCACACGCTGCGGGCTAACATCGCCTACGGTTTTGCTGAGGCTAATACGACTTATGGAACCATAGGGGTCAAAGTGTGGATATACCACGGAGATGTAATGCCGGAAGTTGAAGAACAGCAGAGGTCCACAGAGGAGGCAGGGGCCCATGTTAATGCCTAAGCGAGTTAAATACCGTAAGCAGCAGCGTGGTCGCATGAAGGGCCTTGACCGTCGTGGTTCGGAGGTCTTTTACGGAGAGTACGGCCTTCAGGCTATAGAGCCCGGCTGGGTTTCGGCCCGGCAGATAGAATCGGCGCGAGTAGCACTCACCCGTTCTATCAAGCGCGGCGGGAAGGTTTGGGTGAAGATCTTCCCCGATAAACCAGTGACCACCACACCTGCTGAAACCAGAATGGGAAAGGGAAAAGGTGCTCCCGAGTACTGGGTTGCAGTGGTGCGTCCTGGTAGGGTGATGTTTGAGCTGGCTGGTGTTTCAGAAGAGCTGGCCCAGGAGGCCCTAAGACTGGCATCGCACAAGCTGCCCGTGAAAACTCAGTTTGTCAAGCGCGAGGGTGGTGGGGAGCATGAAAGCTCGTGAGATAAGAGAACTGAGTGATAACGAGATCGACCGCCGGCTGCGAAACCTGAAAGATGAGCTTTTCAACCTACGATTTCAAAGGGCTATGGGGAGCATGGAAAATCCCATGCGCATCCGCGAGGTAAGGAAAGATATTGCCCGCCTGAAGACTGTACAGCGGGAGCGAGAGCTGGCGCGGGAGGCGCAATGAGCGAGGTGATAGGGTATGAGTGAACAGGTTCGCAAAAAACCCAGGACTCGCGACGCGGTTGTGGTAAGCGACAAAATGGACAAGACAGTGGTAGTCGAAGTGGTGGAGCGGATTCAGCACCCCCTGTACAAGCGGAGAATCCGCCAGACCAGAAAGTTCAAGGCGCATGATGAGAACAACGAATGTCGAGAGGGCGATAAGGTGCGTCTGGTGGAAACTCGCCCGCTGTCTCGCCAC
>PUMD01000203.1 GCA_003551215.1 Clostridia bacterium
AGTTCGAGGTGCTTTCGGGGCAAGATGGCGTCTGTCAGCTGGCAGCGCGCGGAGAGGCAGATGTGGTCGTGGCAGCGATTTCTGGTTTCGCTGGCGTGCGGCCGACCCTGGCGGCAAGCCGAAGCGGCAGTGATGTTGCTCTGGCTAACAAGGAAGCCATCGTATGCGCCGGTGGAATAATTAAGGAGGCTGTCAGGAAAGCCGGTTCTCGGCTGATCCCGGTGGACAGCGAGCACAGCGCCCTGTTTCAGTGCACCAACGGCGAGAACCATGAGGAGATAAAGCGGCTGGTGCTTACTGCTTCCGGGGGGCCATTTTGGGGAGCCTCCCCCGAGCAGCTGAAGCATGTTACCGCAGAGGAAGCGCTGGATCACCCCAACTGGGACATGGGCAGCAAGATTACCATCGATTCTGCCACACTCATGAACAAGGGGCTGGAGGTCATTGAGGCTCACTGGCTGTTTGATATCGGTTATGACGCCATTGATGTTGTGATCCATCCTCAGAGCGTGGTACATTCGCTGATCGAGTTCATCGACGGCAGCTGCAAGGCGGAGTTGGGCCCCGCTGATATGCGCTACGCCATACAGTATGCTCTCAGCTATCCCCGACGGTGGAGTGACCCGGGTTACTCGGATTTTGAACTGCCGGGAGCAAAGTTGGAGTTTCACCAGCCGGACGAAGACACATTTCCCTGTCTGCGCCTGGCGAGGCAGGCAGGACAGTGGGGCGGAATATACCCGACCCTGATGGTTGCCGCCGATGACGTGGCGGTGGGGGCTTTCTTGCAGCAGAGAATCTCCTTTGTGGATATACCCAAGTTAGTGCATAAGGTAATGCTGGGCTGTCCTGATGAACTGGCAGACTGCCGGATTGATGATGCGCCACAACGATTCATCAGCGGCGTTTTCAACGCAGGCCGTTGGGCGCAGAGCGAGGCGGAAAGACTAATTGAAGGATGCAGACTGCAGAATCACAGCATCGGGGGGCTTTGACTCTTGACCACCGTAATCATAACCATCATAGTTCTAGGAATGCTCATACTGCTGCATGAACTGGGACATTTCCTGGCTGCGCGCAGGGCGGGGATTCTGTGCCGCGAGTTCGCCATAGGTTTTGGACCGGCCATTTACACCTGGCAGGATGACGAGACTGAATTTTCGCTGCGCCTGATCCCGCTTGGTGGGTACGTGCTCATGGCTGGTGAGATGCCCGTTGATGAAGAGGAAGATGAAGAGGAATCACCCTTCCGGCCTGCCGCACCGGGCAGAAATTTTGACGATAAGACCGTCCTGACCCGTATGGGGGTTATCTTTGCCGGCCCCATAACCAACCTGGTGACCGCGGTGCTTGTGTTCTTCTTTGTTTATGCTGTAGTCGGGATTCCAATGCCAAGTCTGCAGGTGGGTCAGCTGGAGCCGGGTTATCCGGCCGAAGAGGCGGGTTTTGCGGTCGGTGATGAAGTCGAGATGATAGATGGTGAGCCGGTGGAAACGTGGGATGAGCTGGTAGACAAAGTGCAGGTCAGCCCGGGTCGCCCGATGATATTCACGGTGCGCAGAAACCGTCATACAGAGCAAATAGAGGTTGTTCCGGGACAGCATCCCGACTATGAACAGCAGGGCTATATCGGGCTGGCTCCACAGGTCCGAGCCGTGCGCGAGCCCGCCTGGGCTGCAGTGGCGCAGTCCATACGCTGGGTCGGCCACGTAATTGTGCTGATGGGTGTGACTTTGTGGGAGATGATCACAGGCACAACCGGGACTGATCAGCTCATAGGTGTAGTCGGAATGGGAGCCGAAATCGGCAGGGCAGCCGAGCAGGGGCTGGCCAGCGTGCTGTCGCTGACCGGCTCGATCAGCGCAATCGTCGGCTTCATGAATCTACTTCCTATACCGGCACTGGATGGATCTAAACTCATATTCTTGGCGATCGAGGGAGTTCGAGGACGTCCTGTCGACCCGGAAAAAGAGGGCCTGATCAACATGATCGGATTCGCCCTGCTTATCATGCTGGCTGTGTACGTGACATTCCAGGATATCATCCGTCTGACTGGATAGGCGGGGAGGGGATGTAGTTGACACATAAGGGGTATGTCCGGCGAAGGCAGAGCCACCAGGTCAGGGTCGACTCTGTGTCCATAGGCGGAGGGGCTCAGGTCTCAGTGCAGTCGATGACAAATACTGATACCCGGGACGTGGAGTCAACCCTTCGGCAGATCAGCGAACTGGTCGCAGCCGGGGCTCACCTGGTGCGCGTGGCGGTACCCGACGCTGAAGCATCCCGTACCTTAGAGCAGATAGTGCGCCACAGCCCCGTTCCCGTGATAGCTGACATACATTTCGACCACAGGTTGGCCCTTATGGCCATTTCTGCTGGAGCCGCAAAGATACGCATCAACCCAGGAAATTTCAGGTCAGAACATCTTGACGAGCTGGTACGGGCAGCCTCAGAAGCGGGTATTCCCATGAGGATAGGTGTCAATGCCGGTTCGCTGCCGGGAGAGACGGTCAGAGAACTGGGCGTTACCGCTGATGCGATGGTACAGACTGCCATTCGGTATATAGAAATGGTCCAGTCCAGCGGCTTCGATCAGATAGTCTTGTCGGCAAAGGCGTCTGACGTGCCCCTTACCGTTGAGGCCAATGAGGAGCTGGCCCGGCTGACTGCCTATCCAATACACCTCGGAATCACTGAAGCGGGGACGGGCCGCCGGGCGGAGATCAAGTCGGCAGTCGGCATCGGCCACCTGCTAGGCAGAGGGATAGGAGATACGATTCGTGTGTCGCTGACTGGTGACCCCGTGCGTGAAGTGGAGGTTGCCAGGGCGATTCTGGCCACCTGGGGACTGGCGCCTTCCGGAGTGAACCTGGTGTCCTGTCCGACCTGTGGACGCTGTCGGGTGGACATGGAGACGATCGCCAGTGAAGTGGGCAGGCGGCTGAAGGACGTTGAAGGTGACCTCACTGTAGCGGTTATGGGATGCGAGGTCAACGGACCCGGAGAGGCCAGGCATGCCGACGTCGGACTGGCCTGTGGCCAGGGGACTGGTGTTGTGATGAGGGGAGGAGAGATCAAAAGAAAAGTTGACGAAAAGGACATGGTTGATGAACTCATGAGAGAGGTTCACCGCCATCTGCAGGAAAACCCTCCAGAAAAATGCAAAGACATGTAGCCGCTGGCTGCCCTCGACAGCCAGACCGACACCTCGCCTGTCTTTGATGAGGCCCATCACCTGATCTCCTCCAAGAAGGAAATATTCGACAGGCAGATTCCCTTCAAACCTGCATAGACTAAAAAACAGGGGTGCGAGAGGGTGAAGTCCTTTATACGGCTGACTCTCAGCTTGGTCATTGGTGCATCGGTGGGGACCGCTTGCCTGCTGCTTTTGTTCGGTGCGGCGTCGTTCAGCACAGGCGGAACCTACTGCGGCGCACAGGTCGACCCAACATCGATTCTCATACTGGGATCAGGGTTTTCGGTAATAGCTGTAGTCGCGTGCGGTCTTTCGCAGATTCTCGGCAGGATTCTTTCCGCATTTGAGGCTATGCTCGGCGCATGCCTTTACGGTGGAGCCCTGCCCGTATCAACTGTCCTTCTTATCAACACCCGATATCACGCTTCGACCGCGGGAGAATGTTCGCAGAATATCTCCGCATCTTTGGGAATGCTCGCCATACTTGTGTTGTCTTCTGCCAGCTGTGCCGCCGCCGCTGCTGTGGTGCGTCAGTGCACCGGCAGTAAGTCGGCAGGTACTGGTTGCGATGTCCAATAGATACGGTGAGGCGGCAGGCTTTCGGGGGGTGGCAACTGCCTTGGATGACGGCAAACGTCCACAATTCTGCATTTGGTTGGCTGCATTAGCGCTGGTCCTTTCAGTAGTCTTTTACTGGCTGACGGGGCTGGGCACAGGCATTGAGGCTGCGGCGGTGATCATGAGGTCGGGCCTGCATGAACGACCCGTGTTCGACAGGTCCGAGTCTTTTGAGCCTCCAGGGAAGCCGGTGAGGGTGCACTTCATCGATGTTGGACAGGGGGCATCAGTCCTGGTTCAGGCGCAGGATGAGGCCATGCTTATCGATGCGGGAAGCGAGTGGATGGGGGAACATGTGGTGCAGTTCTGCCGCAGCAGGGGAGTAGAGGTCATCGATATAGCGGTAGCCACTTCGCCGGGGCACAAAAGGATGGGGGGATTGAAATACGTTTTCGACAGACTGCCGGTCAGATTGTACTGCGACCCGGGCCCATCCAGCCTGTCATCTCCCTTCAACCAGCTGGCGAGGGCAGCTGCTGCCGAAGGAATTCCCTACAGCAGCCTGCAGCGGGGGGAAACACTGACGCTGGGACAGCAGATCGAGATAGAGGTTCTGTGGCCTCCTGGCGAGCGCACCTTCCCTTCCGATGAAGGCACACACCTTGTGGGAAGTGATATGCTTGTGCTTTCTCTGCTGATAGGCAGAGTGCGTATTCTGCTGCTTTCTGACCTGCCTATGGAGGCTGAGAGGAAGCTGCTCCGGGGTAAGGGTGACCTGGAGAGCGCCGTAATTCACCTGGGGGATCACGGAGCCCGGTCGTCCAACTCTGCCGCCGTACTGGATGAGGCCTCCCCGCAAATTGCCATAGCCAGCGTTGGTGTGTACAATGAGAGAAATGTTCCTCACGTTGAAACACTGCAGCGGTTGGCCGAACGCGATATAGGTGTCTTGCGCACTGACCGACACGGCACGATCACCCTGGGAACAGATGGTAGAAGGTGGTGGGTGCTCACGGAGCGCAGATACAACGTGAGGCCGGATTTGGAAGCAATTACAGAGTGAGGGTGAGCAGAAGGAATGTCATCAGCTGTTCTGGTTGTCAATGACGACGGAGTGCAAGCGCGCGGTCTGAGGGTCATGGTTGAGCATTTGCAATCGTTACCCGACGTCAATGCATATGTTGTTGCCCCGGAAGAACAATGGTCTGCCAAAGGTCACGCCATAACCATCAGAGAGCCGCTTTACGCCAGCGAGGTCGGAGGCCTGGGGACTGCATGCTGGCGGGTCAGCGGCAGCCCGGCGGACTGCGTGAAGTTGGGTCTCAACGCACTGGTACCCCAGCCGGTGGATCTGGTTGTGGCGGGCATCAATGAGGGGCCCAATCTGGCCACAGATGTCCTTTATTCCGGCACCGTATCTGCAGCCATTGAGTCTGTGATGGCGGGGCTGCCTGCGGTGGCAGTCTCTCTGGCCAAGACGCAGAAGGCAGAGGGCAGTTTCTCTACGGCCGGTAGATTTGCAGCTGCCCTCATCGAGCAGCTGCTGGCGGGCAGCTGGCAGTCTTTGCCTCTTCTCAATGTCAATGTACCCGATGCTGCTTTTGATGACATAGAAGGAGTACGCATAACCCAACTGGCGGGTTGTCCTTATGATGATCTGGTCAGACTCGAACGAGATGAAGATGGAGGGATTCGTTATTGGCTCACAGTCCGTCCGCTGCAGGAAGCAGCCGGGGAGGGGACTGACCTGCTGGCTGTTGAGGAGGATTGTGTTTCCATCACACCGCTTGATTTTTTCAACATAACCGACCGCAGTTCGCTTGGCCGCATACAACCACTTGCCGAGACGCTCGAGCAGGGGCTTGTAACTGAGGGCAACTCCTCTGCCTGACCGTTGCCAGGGTGCCTGCAGAGCTTCGGTATTAATCCCAGGGCGACCGAATAAGTCTTTACGGGAGACGATCTTGAGTGAAAGGAGTGTTTTCCGTGGCTTATGACAAAGTGCCAGCCTCCGGCGAAGATGGAAGGCGGCTGGTCGGGCAGGCAGTCATGACCGGGCTGATAACTACTGTCTTTTTGGTGCTGGTTATCTCTGCTCTGGTTGCGCTGCTGGTCTATCTGACCGGCCTGACCGAGGGGACTGCCGCCTCCGTCTTGTACTATGCAGGACTGGGATGTGTTGCTGTCGGTGGCTCTTTTGGTGCCCGCCGTTCTGGACGGTTAGGGTGGCTTCACGGCGGACTGGTTGGGTTTTTGTATGCAGTCATCTCCATTGCTCTCAGCTTTTTAGTAATGCCGGGAACCCTCATCGTCCTCGACCTGTTCAGGCAAACGACCGTGGTGGCGGTGGTTGGTGCCCTGGGAGGTATAATAGGGGTCAACATCTGAACTGATGCAATGACAGTCTTGCCAGTCATCCCCGGCCGGGACCCAGCTGATCACAGGGGGCAAGGAGGCAGGCGCACTGGCCCTTGTGCCCCACTGCCCGCCGTCTTATCGCCCCTTCACGTGGAATATTTCCACCAATCCCGGATTGTGATCTTGTGCTTATCCTCCCCTGAAGACCGAGAACCTTCAGGGGTCATAGATTGATTTATTCATATTAAATCCTGGTGGATGAAGTATGCAGTATCCCGATGGATATCGGGAACTGGAAGCATCGTTGATTCGATGATATTGTTATCGTGGTGCTGTCGTTGTACGGTTTATCGTTTTCTGTGGAGAGGAGATCGATACCATGCAGCCCAACAGAGGAATGGTTCAACGACCATACCTTTTGATGATAGGCGGTGGCGAAATACCGGAATCAGTGGTTCAGACCATGACCTTCCTGGCTGGAGGAGAGGGTGCGGAAGCCGTCATTGTACCGGCGGCCAGCAGCAGCGAAGGAAACAGTAAGTACGAAAAACCCCTCCGGAGGGGCGGTCTGAACCCCACAACAATCCCGCTTCACAGCAGAGATGATGCATCCAATTCACAGGTTCTCACTTCCCTGCAGACCGCTGAGGTCATCTTTTTTGCCGGGGGGAGTCAGCTGCGGTTGGCGGCTGCCCTTCTGGATACTCCGGCAGAGCAGGTGCTTCTCGACAGGCTTTCAAAAGGTATCATACTGGCGGGGACCAGCGCAGGCGCTGCGGTTATGGGAGAGATTATGCCATCAGGCGGCACGGGGATCGGCGCCCTGCGTTGCGGACACCGCGATAGAGATTTCTCTGAGATAGACCTCAATGCGCCTGATTCCGAGGCAGAAAACGATGATCTCAAAGAGGTGGTAATAGCCAGCGGTCTGGGATTTCTCCAGGGCGTGATTGTGGATCAGCATTTTTCCAACCGGTCCCGCTTTGGCCGTCTGATCTACGCCACTACTCGCTATCGCGAACGGCGGATGATCGGATTGGGCATCGATGAATCTACCGCCTGCCTTGTGGACTGGACCTCCGAAGTGCTGACTGTCCTGGGACAGGGATGTGTTACAGTCCTCACCGCAGACAGATATGACTACGACAACATTGAGACCAGCATGAAGCAGCAGTCGCCGCTTTCTGCTTTTGGCCTGTCGCTGGACATCCTGTCTGCGGGTCACGGATATAATCTGAGGAAGCGAAGTGCCCTTTCGCCCGATGACATGCAGCCGCTTGTGGCTGCAACCCGAGATCACTAAAATGGTCTGATGGATGAGCGTGAGATCGCAGCTCGCCTCGGGAGGATGTTTCACCGGTCATGCAGAAATGATAAGTAATCTGGTAACTCAGAATTGTGCGACCAGATCGTCAGCAGGCGGGATTGCCCCCTCAGACGGCAGTCCCGTGAGATACAGAGGCATAACTTGACCAAGGGAAGGGGATGAGTGCCTTGCGACTGGCAGTCAACCAAGATAACTGTTCGGGTTGCCGCGTCTGTCAGCTGGTCTGTGCGATGGAACAATTCTCAGAAAACAACCCCAAAAAGGGCCGGCTGGGAATTCACGGCAGATTTCCCGAGCCGGGAAAGTACGAGATCAGCTACTGTGATCAGTGTGGGGTCTGCGCGGATGTTTGTCCTGTTGAGGCCATTGAGGAGCACGATGACGGCTACTACTGGGTGAATGAAGAGCTCTGTACGGGGTGCATGCTCTGTGTTGAGGAATGTCCGCGCGACGTCATGTTCACCCACCCTGACCGGGAGACTCCATTCAAGTGCGTCGACTGCGGAGTGTGCGTGACGTACTGTCCGAGAAATGCCATATACGATGCCGATGATCCACAGAGGACGAAATACAAAGAGTTTGAGGAGGTGCAGTAAAGTGCTGTACGGATATGCCGGTCGTATTCTGCGAGTGAATCTCGGTGATGGCTCCAAAGAGGTCACCGATACTCCCGAAGAGATGGCGCGCGAATTCATCGGTTCGAGAGGGTTTGGCTCAAAGATCCTGTGGGATGAACTGGATGCTGACGTGAAGCCTTTCGACCGAGACAACATAATTGTTATGGCCGCAGGGCCCCTGTCAGGAGTGCTTCTTCCATCGTCTGGCAAGATATCTTTTCATACCAAATCACCGGCGACGGGAGGATACGCCGACAGCAACATGGGCGGACACATCTGCGCCGAGCTCAAGCAGGCTGGCTACGATGCGGTCGTTATAGAGGGCCGCGCCGCTGAGCCATCCTACCTGTACCTGGAGGATGATGAAGTGGAGGTCAGACCTGCCGGGGACCTGTGGGGAATGGGATGCTTCGAAGGTGAGGAATACCTCAAGGAAGAACTGGGAGAAGATGCTCAGATCGCCCTCATCGGACCTGCCGGAGAAAACAAGGTGAAGTACGCCTGCATTGGACACGATTTCGGGCGACAGGCCGGCCGATGCGGGGTTGGTGCAGTCATGGGAGACAAGAATCTCAAGGCTGTTGCCGTCCGCGGAAGCAGGACTATTCCCTTGAAGGATCCCGAAGCCGTATATGAAAAGGGTAAGGCGATGTACCAGGAGGTCTTCGACAATCCCGGATTTCTGGAGTGGACGCCGGAAGGGACTGCCGGAGTCACAGACTGGATCAACGAAATCGGCTCTTTCCCCACCAAGAACTTCTGGACCGGATATTTTGAGGATTACGACAAGATAAACGGCCGGGCGATACTGGAGCAAATACTGGTCACCCATAAGGGATGCTTCTCCTGTCCGATACCCTGCGGTAAGTACAGCACCGGTACGGTCGGCGATGAAGATTTCGTCGTCGAGGGGCCCGAATACGAGACTATCGCCATGATGGGCGGTAACTTGATGCTGGACTCCATAGAGAAAGTGGCCTACGTCAACAAGGTTGCCGATGATCTCGGTCTGGACACCATCTCCGGCGGTAACGTGATCGCCTTTGCCATTGAGTGCTTCGAGAAGGGCCTGCTTGACGAGGAGATGGTAGGCCGCACCCTCGAATGGGGCAACGTCGACGACGTCGCCTATGTGCTGGATCTGATTGCCCGGCGCGAAGGTATCGGAGATCTGCTCGCCGAGGGAGTCCGTTACGCCTCACGACAGATCGGAGGCGGTTCCCAGCAGTTTGCCATAGAAACCAAGGGACTCGAGTGGAGCGGCTATGAGAGCCGCTGGGCTCCATCGCAGATGTTGGCATACGCTACCGCCGATGTGGGAGCCCACCACAACCGGGCCTGGGGTATTACCTACGACATAGCGGTAGGCCGTGATGCCCTGGAGGGCAAGGCTGAGAAGATAGTCGAACTGCAGCATCTGCGCCCCCTGTTTGATGCCCTTGGCATCTGCCGCTTCCCGTGGGTTGAAATAGACTTCGATCTGCAGCACTATGAGGAAATATTCAAGATAGTCACCGGCATGGACTTCAGCTGGGAGGATTTACTGCGGGCATCAGAACGCATCTGGAACCTCAACAGGGCCTTTAACATGAAGCATATTCCCGGGTTCGGGCGGGAAGATGACAGTGTCCCAGAGCGCTTTTTCGAAGAGGATGTCCCCACCGGACCGGCCGAAGGACACAGGCTCCCCCGGGCTGACTTCGAAAAGCTTCTTGACCGCTACTACGAGCTGCGGGGATGGGATGTAAACGGCAGACCAACTCCCGAGACGCTGGCAGAGCTGGGCCTTGATTTCGTGATAGAAGAATTGGACCTGCAGTAGCAGAGCCCCGTCAGATAACACCCCCGGACGACGCCTACCTTCTGTCCGGGGGTTTTATTTGGGTGCCTCATCTTGTGAGGGTCAGTTCGCGCTGCCTGCTGGTGCGGTATTCCTCTCCGGCAGGGTGGGACAAGATCCATTCCAAAGTAGTGTTCATCCAGTCTATATAGGGGGCAGGGGAGAAGGCGAGATCGGCCGAAGCCCGGCTTGTGTCCAGGGTTTTCGGCGATGGCACTGGCGCCCTGTACTCCGGGAGTTCATCCTTGAGGTATTCATCGGGAAAGTCCACCACCGTGGGGGGCTGCGCGCCCAGACAGTAGGAAATGACGTACAGATATCGCTCCAAAGAGAGGATTTCAGGCTGCGCGAGGTTGTATGCGCGGTCGTAAGCCGCAGGGTTGTGCACGGCGGCGACCACCGCCTCCGCCACGTCATCGCGGTAGACTTTTTGAAACACCCTGCCGCGCTGGCTGCGTTGTATGAGTACACCTCCGCCATCCTGCACCCGGCGGGCGAAAAACTCAGTCCTTTTCGTAGGGTCCCATGGCCCTTCAACCTGCGGAGGGCGGAATATGGTGAAATGCATCTGACCATGTGTATCAGCCCAGCGAACCAGCTCTCCCTCTGCCTGCAGCTTCCCCCGGCGATAGGGCCTTTCTGCCTCTGCGGCTTCTCTTTGCAGCCACTTCGGGTCTGAAGGCACATCCTGCTCCAAAAGGGGTCTCATCATGTCTGTCCAGCTGCCGGTATCTGCCAGTTTGCTGTCGGTGCGGTAGATGAAATCGCCGGCGGGAATGTGTCCCGGGTGGTGATAAACGCTTCCTGAGCTCATAAGAAGGTAGTGCTGGGTTTTCCCGATAGCCTTGAGAACTGTCCTGACGTGCTCGCCGGTCATGGCTATGTTGTCAAATACTGCATCGAAGCTTCGTCCGTTGAGTACCTGATGTATCTGCCGGGGGCAGTCGCGGTCGGCCTTAAGATGCTCTACAGCGTCTTTCTGCCAGGGGAGAGCGGTCTTCCCCCGGGATAATAGGGTTATCTGATGGTTCTGCTGCAGCAATATCTCTACTGACTTTCGGCCAAAGAACTGGGTACCGCCTATCACCAGTATGTGCATACCACTCACCCTTTCTTACTGCAAGCATTATTAACCTCATTATACCTGCCATTCGATAATAGGCAGTGCGGCGCGTACTGCCCTGCGCCTTCGCATCAATGGCAAGGTCAGCTGTGGACAGCGGCTGCTTTCGCCTCGCCTGGTCGGGGGCCGGCTTTGCTTTCGGAGGGGATCAATGCCAGCATCCGATTCACCCCCAATTCGTGCCGCTTTGCTGACTCAGCTCTACTGACGCAACCGATGCTGATTATTGGCCAGAAACCCGACGCCGACAGGGGAGTGCTTCAGCCGGAGCGGGCCGGCTGAAGCCCAGATTAGCGGGAGACTGAGGCTGCCCTCATCTTCAGACAACAAAGTTGATCAGGCGGCCGGGAACAACGATAGTTTTTTTGATTTCCCCGGTGAGGTATTTTTGCACCCTCTCACTGGATTCCGCTATCTCCCGGATTTCTTCTTCGGAGGCGTCGGGGGGAATGCAGATGGTGTCTCTGACCCTGCCGTTTACCTGCACGGCTATCTCGATTTCGGACTGCACCAGCTTCTGCGGATCGTGCTCGGGCCATTGCTGGTCGAATATGGAATACTCTCCTCCGAAGATCTCCCACATTTCCTCGGCGAAATGAGGAGCAAAGGGAGCCAGCAGCAGCAGGAGATCGCGCGTTGCATTCTCCAGCAGCTGAATGTCTTTTTCCTGATCGGGGATTTCGGTGTCGTACTTGTAAAGCGCATTGGTCAGCTCCATCATCCGGGCCACTGCGGTATTGAACTGGAATACCTCCGCATCTTCTGTGGCCTTCCGTATGCCGTTGTGCCAGTAGTATTCAAGTTCCTCGGTGATCTCCGAACGCTGAGGGCTGCCGCTGCCGGGTCTGTTCGAGAGCAGTGTCTGAAGGCGGTTGACCCAGCGTTCAACCCGGTCGAGAAACCTGCGCGTGGCCTGAATACCGGCGTCATCCCACGCGCCTCCCTCCACGTAGTTGAAGCCGAAGGCAAGGTAGAGCCGGAATACGTCTGAACCATATTCCTCTACGTAATCGTCGGGTGAGACGATGTTACCCCGCGATTTGCTCATCTTATATCCGTCTGGTCCCAGGATCACTCCCTGATGGACGAGGGCCTCGAAGGGTTCTGTGAAGTTCACGTATCCCAGATCAAAAAGGACCCTGGTGATAAACCGGGCGTAAAGCAGGTGCATCACAGCATGTTCGGCGCCTCCCACGTACTGATCCACCGGCAGCATGCGGTCGATCCAGCCGCTGTCGAAGGGTTCCTCTTCATTGCGGTTGTCGGGGTATCGAAGGAAATACCACGACGAGTCAACGAAGGTATCCAGAGTGTCGGGGTCCCGCCGGGCCTTATGCCCGCATTCGGGGCATTCAGTCTGCATAAATTCCTCGCATTGGGCCAGCGGCGAGGTGCCTTCCGGAGTGAAGTCCACCTCGTCTGGTAAGGTCAACGGCAGCTGCTCCTCCGGAACAGGCACTACCCCGCAGTGTGGGCAGTGAACCACCGGTATGGGGGCTCCCCAGTAACGCTGTCTGGACACCAGCCAGTCGCGCAGACGGTAAGAAATGGTCTCTTCGCCGAGCCCTTGCTCCTCGAGCGTCCCTACCACCTCCTGCCTTCCGTCCGACGAGGTCAGGCCGGAGAATTCCTTGCTGTTTTGCATGACGCCTTCACCGGTGTAAGGAAGCGAGTCATCGATATCATCCTCTCTGGCCGCTATTACCCGGGGTATGGGGAGATCGAACTTTTCGGCGAACTCAAAGTCTCTCTCATCATGGCCCGGAACCGCCATTATCGCCCCCGTACCGTAGCTGAGCAGGACGTAATCAGCAATCCACACCTGCAGATGCTCTCCGGTGAGCGGGTGTTCGGCGTATCCTCCGGTAAAGACGCCGGTTTTCTCCCGTTCTGTGGCGAGGCGCTCGCGTTCGCTTTTGCTCGCGGCATAATCTCTGTAGGCTATGACTTCTTCTTTTTGTTTTTCGGTAGTGAGCACATCAACAAGTGGATGCTCCGGGGCCAACACCAGGTAGGTTGCCCCGAAGAGAGTATCTGCCCGGGTGGTGAAGGCTTCGATGTGTTCACCCTGCTTCCCCACCAGCGGGAAACGGATATTGGCTCCTTCGGAACGACCTATCCAGTTGCGCTGCATCCTTTTGGTCTCCTCCGGCCAGTCAAGCCGGTCGAGTCCTCCGAGCAGGTCATCTGCATACTCAGTGATTTTGAAAAACCACTGGGTCATGTTCTTTTGCCGCACCTCCGCGTCGCACCGCTCGCAGCTGCCGTCGTGCACCTGCTCGTTGGCCAAAACCGTATTACAACCGGGACACCAGTTGACTGGGGATTTGGCCCGGTAGGCCAGGCCAGCGCGGTAAAGCTGCAGAAACAGCCACTGCGTCCAACGGTAATACCCGGGCTCACAGGTCACTACTTCATAGTCCCAGTCGAACATGGCCCCCATCGCCTGCAGCTGCTTGCGCATGGTATCGATGTTAGTCATGGTCGATTCCCGCGGATGTATGCCGGTGTCGATGGCGTAGTTCTCTGCAGGCAGACCGAAGGCATCAAAACCCATTGGTTCGAACACTTCATAGCCCTGCAGACGTTTCATGCGGGCCCAGCTGTCCGTCAGTCCGTAGTTCCACCAGTGTCCGATGTGCAGCTTGGCTCCAGACGGATAAGAGAACATGCTCAAGCAGTAAAGCTTCTCATCGACCCGGTCCGGATCAAAGCTATACAGACCTGTCTCTGCCCAGCGCCGCTGCCATTTTGCATCTACTTGTCGTGAGTATTCAGCCACCCCGCATCATCTCCTTTCAACAGCCCAGCTGACAAAAAAATAACCTCTCGCCATAGAGACGAAAGGCCAAGCTTCCGTGGTACCACTCTACTTGGGTGAGCACCCCTCTTCAAATCGGTAACCGCGACAGCGGGGAAGGGCTGTGTGAGTACAGGTTCACCCTTCCGACTCAGGGGCGAGTTCAGGAGCCTGACGCGCTGCCTCGCAGCAGCCGGCAGCTCTCTGCAGCGCTGACTACCTTACTGCTCCCCGTCGGAGTCTTTGATCTTCATCAATTTTGCCCAATGATACTACATCATCCTATGCAAGACAAGGTTCAGTGCGCAGAATTCGGGTCCGGCCGACCAAGCAGTGCTACGTCACTCCCGTCGAAGAACCCGACCCTCGCGTTGCCCGGTCAGCTCTCCTCCCCACAATGCAGGTGAACCGTTGACAAATACTGCAAAAATGCCAGCAGGATGGCAGTAGGGTTCGGAGTAGGAAGCCCGGTCCTGCAGCTGCTCGGCATCAAACAGTACAACGTCTGCTGCTGCACCTTCGCGCAGGATTCCCCGGTCAGGCAGGTTGAGACGCGATGCTGGCAGCGAAGTCATGCGGCGGATGCCCTCTGCTTTCGGCAGTACCTGTTCATCGCGACAGTAGTGAGCCAGCATGCGGGGAAAAGCCCCGAAATTGCGCGGATGAGGCAGCGCAGCCAGGTGTGACTTCCCCACGATGGTGCCGTCGCTTACAACACTGCTGTAGGGGTGGGACATCAAATCACGCAGGTCCTCTTCGCTGACAGCAAACCGGGCGATGCGGACGTCCATTGCCGCTTCCTGCAGCAGATCTAAAGCGCATTGCACGGGAGGACAGCCTACCTCGGTGCTGACTTCGGCGATGCTTTTGCCCTGCAGGTGACGGTGCTCTGGGCTTTTTATGTCGGTGATGACGATATTGCTCCATCCGCCGTGGACCATCGTGTGGTGCTGGGCGTGACGGGCTATTTTGCTGCGAGCATCGCAATCATCCAGAAGCCGCAGCGCCCCCTCGTAACCTTCCCGTAGGGCCCAATTGGGGAGGATGACTGTCAGTTTAGTTGAAGTGGCCAGATAGGGGTAAAAATCGGCTCCAATGTCCACTCCCTGCTGACGAGCAGTATCCAACCGCTGCAGGGCGTCGGCCATCTTGCCCCAGTTGAGCTGGCCGCATACCTTCATGTGAGAGACCTGCAAGCGCACACTGCCGCGTTCTGCAATCTCGATTGCTTCATCCACTGCCTCCAGAAAAGAACCGCCCTCGTCTCTCAGATGACAGGCAAAAACCAGGTCGTGGCGCCCTGCAACCCGGGCAATTTCAACAAGTTCGTTGGTGTCAGCAAAGCAGCCGGGCACGCGCTCAAGTCCGGCGCTTATTCCCCACGCCCCTTGCTGTAGTGCGTCGCGGATAAGCCGCTTCATGTCCTCCTTTTGCTTCTTGTCCAGCGCCTCTCCAGGTTCTTCAGTCACTGCCTGTCGGATGCTGCCGTGACCTATCAGGGTGGCAAAATTGACCGCGGGCTTCGCCTGTTGAACCTTGCAAAGATAGTCGCCCACATCTTTCCAGCATTCCGTCAGTCCCTGGGATTTGAGTGCTTCCCAGCGCGACTCGGTCCAGGATTCGGGGAAACAGGCCGAAAAGCCGCAGTTTCCTGCCACGTCGGTGGTTATACCCTGGCGCAAAAGATTTTCAGCAGCCGGATTGATGAGGACCGCTGTGTCGGAGTGAGAGTGGGTATTTATGAAGCCGGGTGCGGCCGATAAGCCGCTTCCGTCGAAGCGTTTGGCGGTGCAAGGCATCTGATAATCGTCTATCTGCCCGAGGGCACGAAGGCGACCATCGCCGATCAGAATCGAACCTTCAAACGGGGGGTTGCCGGTACCGTCGTATATCTGCAGTCCCTCAAGCAGATACCATTCCTCTCCCATGTCCACACCTCCACGCTTGCAGTCGCTGAAAGCACGTAGCACGTAGTGAGTACGGTTGAGTCGATATGCTGTTTCCCGTGGTTCACACCTGCCGCATTCCCCGATTGCTCAACTGTACAGTTCTGACTCCCGAAGGTATTGCAGGTCTTACTTTATTGCTTATGGACCAAAAATTCAACTTCAAAGCAGTCGGGTCAACCTGCGCGAACTGAATATCCGCATGTATGGTGGTTCAATTCTGCCCGGGCCGTTGGCAGCACAGCTGGTCCCATAACTGCACTGCCCGCCGCAGATGGGGGATTACTATTGAGCCGCCCACCACCAGCGCCACCGCAAAAACTTCAAAGACCTCCTCGGTGGTAAGTCCCACGTCCCGGCATCTCCTAAGGTGATATGTGATGCAATCATCGCAGCGCAGTACCATGGATGCAGCCAGCCCAAGCATTTCTTTGGTTTCTGTGTCCAGATGGCCCTGTTGATAGACTCGATCGTCCAGGGCAAAGAATCTCTTTATTGTCAGGTTATCGGAATCAAGTATCCTGTCATTCATCGCCTGGCGGAAATCTTCGAACTCCGCAAGTCTATCCACTTTTTTCCCTCCCGGTGGTATTTGTTTTTCACCATATCACAGCCGTCTGACGGATTCACAGAGGGGCAGGGCCCACCAGCTGGCGCAGCTGCTGCGGCACATTAAACCCGTATGGCCGTGTGGCGCCGTCGTGGTGAGGCGCAGTAAAACTTTCTTTCTGACCCTGCTTCATATAGCATAAAAGACACTGGGCGTAATGCCCAGATGAGCCGAAAACACAAGTACTCTCTGGTGGAGATGAGGTGGTGAGGTTGAAGATAAAAATAAGACTGCACGGGCATGTGGCAGCCTTGCTGGAGCAGGACATCGATGGGCTTGAGATCGAATCGGACAACCCCCTCACCGTGGCGGAGCTCCTTGAGGAGCAACTGGATGTCAATCCAATGCTTTTTGCTGCAGTAGTAGTGGATGGCCAAAGCCGCAGCACTGATTACCTGCTGGATGACGACGCGGAGGTCCTGTTGGTGTCGCCCGCAGCTGGAGGGTAATATTGAGGCATAAGGGTAAAACACGGATGTTACACCCTGCCGTGCCGACCGACGAGATGATGACGGCAAACTCGTGAAAGGAGAGATACAGGTGGTAGCGGAAACAGCTAATCCAATAATGGGATTTCTTCCCTGGCTGGTAATCCTGGGTTTGATCTACTTTTTGATGATCCGGCCGCAGCAGAAGCGGGACCAGGAACGCCAGCAGATGCTGGATGAATTGTCAGTTGGAGATGAAGTAGTCACCATCGGGGGTATACACGGGACCATAAAGGCGCTGCGCGAGGAAGACCTCACTCTGCAGGTGGCTGAGAAGGTGCTTTTGACGATGAACAGAAACGCCATTGCGGGTCTGCAATCCGAGTATGGCGAAGAAGGAGAGGGTGCGGGTGCAACTGACGACTGAACCGTCTTTACCCGAACCTTCCGGCAGGGTATAATGGACCTGCTTGCTGAGCCATTTATGGATCAGTCTCACCATACTGGTGGAACTTCTGGTAAATGGCACTCATTGATCGGCAGAACATGGACCAATATTGGACTGTAAAGCGGCGCGGTTACGCATCGAGGCAGGCAGGAGGCCGGTCATGACCCTCAAGGTTGATCGGGAAAACGGGATTCCCCTTTATGTGCAGCTGAGGGAGCAGATAGCGGGGTTCATCAATTCGGGGCTTTGGCATCCGGGCTTCAAACTGCCTACGGAACGTCAGCTGGCTGACGTGCTGAATGTCAGTCGCAATACCATAAGCCTTGCTTACAAGGGACTGGCTGAAGAGGGCCTGGTTGAGTCTCAGCAAGGTCGGGGCACTTTTGTGACTGGAGGGCATTCTGCCCGACAGCCGCAGGAGGGTGGCGAAGAACTACCTCAGCAGCATCTCGAGCTGCTGACAGACAGCTTCCTTCAGCGAATCCTGGATATGGGGTTCGATCTGTCCACTGTTGAGCAAACCGTGCAGCGGCGCATTGATGTACGGCGCGCCATGCTGTCGGAGATCACTGTCGCCTTCATAGAATGCAACCGCGAGCAGCTGGATTACTTCAGCAGGTCGCTGCAGCTGGGGGCCGGCGTTACCGTCATTCCACTTATGCTTTCCCGCCTGATTAATGAAGAAACATCACAGCAGGTTCGTTCGCAGATTAATTCTATGGACCTGGTGGTTACCACTTTCTTCCACCTGCAGGAGGTACGGAGTCTGTTGGGTGATGATGTGGAGGTTGTGGGGATAGCGCTGGACCCAGAAATGGAAACCATGGTTCGCATAGCTCAGCTGCCGCAGCAGGCCAGTGTTGGGCTTTTATGTCTGTCCGAGACTTTTGCCGAAAGGGTGCTGAAGTCTCTCGGTCAATCAGGGCTTGATTACCTGGATATTAGAATCGAGACTTCGGTTGATCGTTCGGCAGTTTGTGAGCTGGTGAGAAGCTGCGATGCACTGGTGGTTTCGCCTGGAAGGCGGCAGGAGGCTGAGTGTTTGGCTGATGGCGACCAGACCATCATTGAGTTTATCTACAAGCCCGATGCCGGTTCCATCAACACGCTTCAGAATTTGCTCTTGGACTCCAACGAGCTACGGGAGGAGTGACTACTTGTGGCTGAGAAGGTCAGAGAGACCGAAACAAAGATACAGATCAACGAGCAATGGTGTAAATCATGCGGGATCTGCATTGAGTTCTGCCCGCGCGATGTATTCGGCACCCGGGAAGATGGTGTTCCGGTGGTGGAGAGTCCTGAGGATTGCATAGAGTGTATGCTCTGTGAGCTCAGATGCCCGGATTTCGCTATAGTAGTGAAGGGTGGCAACGATGAGTGAAAACAGATTACGGCTGATGCAGGGGAATGAGGCCGTTGCCGAGGGGGCACTGGCTGCAGGATGCAGATTCTTTGCCGGCTATCCCATTACACCGTCCAGCGAGATTGCAGAACACCTAGCCAACCGTCTGCCTGAGGTGGGCGGGAGATTCATTCAGATGGAAGACGAGATAGCCAGCATGGCAGCAGTCGTCGGCAGCTCCCTTACCGGAGTCAAATCCATGACCGCCACTTCAGGTCCAGGCTTTTCTCTCAAACAGGAAAACCTCGGATTTGCCTGCCTCACTGAGACACCGGTGGTAATTGTCAATGTTCAGCGTATGGGGCCGAGCACGGGGATGCCCACATCACCATCGCAGGGAGACGTCATGCAGAGCCGGTGGGGAACGCACGGAGATCACCCGATTGTGGTGCTGTCGCCGGCTTCGGTGGATGAAGCCTATCGTGCTGCCGCCCGTTCCTTTTACATCTCCGAGAAGCTCCGGGTACCGGTGGTTTTGCTTCTGGACGAGGTCATCGGTCACATGCGTGAAGGAGTGCAAGTGCTGACCCCGGACGAGTTTTCCCGTGCCGAGCGGAAAAAGCCCACCGTCAGTCCGGAGGATTATCAGCCCTACAGCGATGACGGTTCAGGAATCCCGCCGCTGGCCAATTTCGGCGAGGGCTACAGATATCACGTGACGGGGCTGTTTCACGATGAAACCGGGTTCCCGAACCTCGATCCTGAAGTAGCCGACGAGCTCATGCGACGCTTGATGGATAAGCTCGACAGGTACCGTGATGTATATCAGTGGACTGAACATACCGGGACAGAGGATGCCAGGGTTTTGGTGTTTGCTCACGGTTCGCCTTCACGCGCGGCCCGAAGCGCGGTCAGACAGGCCCGAGAGGAAGGAATGCGGGTAGGTCAGTTCCGCACAGTCAGCCTGTGGCCGTTCCCGGAAGATGAGCTGCGCCGCCTGAGCGATACAGTTGAGGTGGTGGTGGTACCGGAGATGAACCTGGGCCAGATCCGCCTCGAAATCGAACGGATCATGGGCGGGAAAGCCTCGGTGGTGGGGATCCACCGTACCGATGGAGAGCTATTCAAGCCTTCTGAGATATACGAAAAGATCCGGGAGGTGTACTGAATGAGCGTTCAGGAGAGTTATTTCAGGCAGTGGACCCTGCCACACATATGGTGCCCGGGGTGTGGGCATGGAGCAGTTACCGGAGCAGTGGTGCGCGCTATAGACAGGGCCGGCTGGGATCAGGACAGGACAGTTGTCGTCTCGGGTATAGGCTGCTCGGGGCGCGCCCCCGGTTATCTGGACTTCAATACTCTGCATACCACTCACGGACGTGCGTTGGCCTTCGCAACGGGGATCAAGATGGCGCAACCGGATCTCAACGTATTGGTTTTGACAGGTGATGGAGATGCCTCGGCGATCGGAGGCAACCACCTGATTCACGCCGCGCGCAGAAACATTGATATCACTACGGTGTGCTTCAACAACAGCATATACGGAATGACCGGCGGTCAGTACTCACCGCTTACCCCGACCGAAAGGTACGCCAGCACGGCACCGTACGGCAATATCGACCCGTCATTTGATCTATGTGAACTGGTTAAGGCAGCAGGGGCGGCCTATGTGGCCCGCAGTACCGTCTACCACATACAGCCCATGATCAACAACATCACCAGCGGGCTGCGCAAAAAGGGTTTTGCTTTCATAGAAGCGGTCACTCA
>PUMD01000020.1 GCA_003551215.1 Clostridia bacterium
AGTACACCGGTGCTCATCCCAGTACGTCATCTGGTCTATCGTCTTTGTCAATCCTATCTGCCGGCACACCTCCATTATCACCGGCGCTGGACCTTCAGAAAATATCTCAACGGGCATGGCTTTTACCTCCATCCCCATCATAAAACAGGACGGAGAAAAAAGCTAGTCAATTATTACCAATCGATAATTGATCTGGGCTATTTGGGCGAATCGCTAAAAATCGGATAATAGGTTCCTGCGAACACGATGCCTTCTATCTGAACCTGGCCCCAACCCGCATACGCGGCGCCTTCGTCAACCGTCATTTTCCGGTTCACCTGCAGCAGCGGAGGACCCCTTCAGCAGCAATCCCTGATCCGGCATTACCTACGGGCAAAACAAATCGGGGTGCAGTCTGACAGTTCATTCGCCGACCAACCCCGAAAAGCACATCATGCCGCCCCCACGCAGGTGTCCGCTCCGCTGCGGATTATTTCTCCACCTCGCGCAGAACCTCCATTGTGGTCTGTCGGACCGCCTGGTAGGCGGGAAGAAGCCCAAAAATCAGCGCCAGCAGGACTGAAGAGCCGACAACAATCCCTCCAGTGCGGGCTGTAAGCAGGGCTATCTCCGCCGAGCTGACCTCCGACAGGCTCAGGACCCCCGTAACTGCCAATCGCGTCAAACTGAATCCGATCAATCCGCCCAGGGCAGAAAACATGGTGGTCTCAAGCAGAATCAAGCGCATAACCTGACCGGGAGACATACCCACCGCCTTGAGTACAGCCATATCCTTGCGTCGCTGCATCACCATGAGATACATGTTGGCAACAAGCAGCATACCCGCGATGAAAAACGAGCCCAGGACTACCATGGTTGAAACGTCGGCGGGAATCACGCTCTGTCCGCGCCCGGCGCGCCCAAGCATTGCCATATCGGGCACCGTTCTCACCGTTGAGTCAGGCATCTCAGCGGCCAGCTGCTCGCTTACGTTGCGGGCAGTAAAGATATCCTGCAAAATCACATTCATCTGGTAGGACCGCAGCCGCGTATCCGACGGAGCAATCTCATCGAAAATCTGACGCCAGGTCTCAGCAGGGATGAATATATCATCAGTTTCGAGGTAATGCTGGGTAATTATCAGTTCGCCGGAGTGCTCGGGAAACTCGCCAGCCCGGGCGGCGTCCTCCCGGTGCACGTCGGTAGGCAGGGCGAAGGTTCCTACTATGATGAGATCGAACTCTTTGGTCTGCTGCCAGTCCCAGATCGGTATATCATCTGAGTACTTCACCAACCTGGGAACACGTATGGTAACCTCGTCATCCACCCCAAGCACGCCATAGGAAGGCCTTACTCCCTCGATCACGGGGGTGCCAGGTTTTCTACCGTAGGCCATGGCCACCAGTTCACCTTCGTCCCGGGGCTCCAGCCAGCGGCCCCTCTTGAGGTATTCATCGAGATTCCAGCGGGACCATTGCTGCATGTCGACGTCCGTATCCCTACCCCGCAGGCCAGCAGAGTGTGTCTCTCCCTCCAACAGCAGCTGAACAGGCATCCTCAAAAGCGGATTGACCTGCTTGACCTGAGGGGGCCGCTTTGTGGGCTGCAGCTCTGCGGGCAGCTCGTCGGCATCAAAGGACACCGGGTCACCCGGAGGGTGCAGGTAGCCCTCCCGGTAAAGATCCGGGTTGAACACCCACAAATCACTCAAGTCTTTGTCTTTCCTCAGGGACCACTGCCAGGACTCTCTATCTCGGGGAAGGCGTTCGTAATCAACACCTACTGTGCCCGGATAAACTACCAGGTCTGCCCCCATGAACACCCGGTAAGGCTGAGCCGCGTCCTCCGGATAGCCACTCTGTAGCGAAAGGGAGGCAGTCATAACCGCCGCAGCCACAGCTACACCAATTATGCCCAGCAGGCATTGAGCCCAGTTACGACTGATATTTCTTTTGGCCAGATGCCAGATCACACCCCATCCCCCTAACGCCCCAAAGGCCAGATAGCAGTCAGGTAATCCTGTCCTCAGATGAACAATTCCCGGATAGCCAGCAGATGTCCTCCTGCAAGGTGAAACCGTCGGAATGTGTGGTGATGCACGACAGCAGGAGAGCCGCACCAGGCAGCACCCCCTGCTGTCTACATTTTCTCGGCTTTACTCCGAGGAGCCTGCCGCCTCCCGCAGCACAGGCGGCTGTCCCAGGGCATCTGTGGGACATGCTTCTACGCAGGCTCCGCAGGCGTTGCACTTGTCAAAATCAAACACCGGCAGGTTGTCTTGCATTTCGATGGCGTCCTGCTCACAGGTACGTGCGCACAGTCCGCAGCCCATGCATGCATTGCTGCATGCCTGCCGGGCCTCGCGCGGACCGGCCGTGGAGACACAGTACAAAAACACCGGCTGATCTTCTGCAGCCAGTTCTATTATGCTGCGCGGGCACGCCTCCACGCAGTTTCCGCATCCGGTGCAGTCCTCTTCTACCACTACCGGAACTCCATCTTTCATATACATGCAGTCAAAAGGACAGGCTTGCACACAGGACCCCATACCCAGACAGCCGTGTTCGCACACCTTGTGGCCGCCAGCTATGGCCCCAGCAGCCTGGCAGTCCTTTATTCCTGCGTAGCTAAAGCGAGTCTCAGCAGCATCTTCGGTTCCGCGGCAGCGCACCTTGGCCACCTGACGGGATGCCCCCAGATCAGCCTCCTGTCCAAGAATCTCGGCGACCCGGGCCAGCGCCTCGCTGTCGCCCACAGGACAGGCCTGTACATCGGCCTCTCCCTCGACCAGCGCCTCGCTGAGCGCCGAACACCCGGCAAAACCGCATGCGCCGCAGTTGGCTCCCGGCAGAACCTCTTCTATCGCCTCAACCCGCTCGTCGCGCTTGACGGCAAGAACGCGGGAGGCGAAAGCCAGACCAGCTCCAAACAGCAGACCCAGCCCCATTAGAGTAATTACTGCTGGCAGCATGATATTGCACCTCTTTTCCGTTGCTCTGTCATAAACCTTACATTTTGGCCGGCTCCAGTCAACAGCCGAAGCCGTGAAGTTCTATCCAAAAAGCGCAGTTATGTCGAAGCCGGCAAAGCCCATAAAAGCCATGGACATGAGGGCTGCGGTAACCAGGGCGATAGGCATGCCCTCCAGAGGCTCCGGAACTTCAGCCCGCGCCAGCCGCTCGCGTATTCCGGCAAACAACACTATGGCCAAAAAGAATCCGGCTCCAGCGCCCAGGGCGTGAGATATCGTCTGGGTGAAGCTGTACCCGTCGGTAATATTGAGAAGCGCCACTCCCATAATAGCGCAGTTGGTCGTTATAAGGGGAAGATAAACGCCAAGCGCCCGGTAAAGCGACGGGCTGAACTTCAGTATGAACATCTCAACAAACTGCACCAGCGTAGCTATCACCAGTATGAAAGCCACGGTTTGTAAAAATTCGATCTCAAAAGGTACCAGAATGAAGTGCTGAATCACCCACGTAACCATGGATGAGATTATCATCACAAAAGTGGCGGCAAACCCCATACCCACCGCCGAGGAAAGCGCCTGAGATACACCCAGGTATGGACATATGCCCAGAAATCGGATCAGCACCACATTGTTGATCAGCATTGCGGCTATGAAAATGCTGAGGAGTTCACCCATTGCTGGCCGCCTCCTTTACATCAGGACTATCTTTCTGCCTGGCGTCCCACCAGTTTATCAGGCCCACCATCAGGCCCAGCGACAGGAATGCTCCCGGCGGAAGGATCATCAAAAGAGCCGGGTTAAATGCCGCCGCAATCTCGATACCAAAGAGGCTTCCTGCCCCCAGGATCTCGCGGACGGCTCCCAAAACTCCCAGCCCCCACGTAAAGCCCAGCCCCATACCAAACCCATCGGACAGAGCGTTGGGAATCGGGTTCTGCGAAGCGAAAGATTCTGCTCGACCCAGGATGAGGCAGTTGACCACGATAAGCGGAATGAAGATCCCCAGCGCCTGATGAAGCGGCGGGAAATAGGCGGCCATAAATAGATCGACTATGGTAACGAAACTGGCGATTACCACAATGTAGCAGGGTATTCGTATCTTGTCTGGAATCAGGTTGCGCAGAAGCGAGACTATCAGGTTGGACATCACCAGCACGAAAGTGGTGGCCAGCCCCATACCTATCCCATTTATCGCCGAAGTAGTCACCGCCAGCGTCGGACACATGCCCAGCACCAGACGGAATATCGGATGTTCGTCGTAAAATCCTCTTTTGAAGTCATCGTACATCCTGCTCACTGACTTCACCTCTCTTTTCTGATCCGCTCGTACAGCAGCCGCGCGGTGTCAACTCCCCGTGCAACAGCCCGTGATGATTCCGTTGCTCCGGTGAGGCTATCAATCTCCCCGCCATCCTGCACAACCGCAACGGTTTCGTCAGTCGGCAGATCAGAGAACTGCTGCTGAAATTCGGCTTCCTGCACCCTGGCCCCGAGCCCGGGAGTCTCTGCCTGCTCGAGTACCTGTACACCGGTTATCCGCCCGGCCGAGATACCCACCATGGTGACGATCTCCTCTGCATATCCGTAGGGGGCAACGGTGAAAACGAAACCGATCTCCTGTCCCTCAGCAACTCCCACGTTTACCTCCCGCACGCGGGCAAAATCGTCTTCTGCCAGCAGCTCATCCACCCATCCGGGGGCGTCGGCAAATTCATCGGCATCCGGCAGAACCCTGGTCATTCCCTCCTGCCGGACCTGCTCCCTGTGAGCCAGAATGCGTGGGTTGGTCACCTGATGGGTAAGGGCCAAAGCAGCAGCACTGACCAGACACACCAACATGAGAAATACTCCCAGGTAACCTATTCTACTCATTCGAGTCCACCTCCGCTCCGAAGAGTCGGGGTTTCGTAAATCGCTCAATCAGAGGTACAGCAGCGTTCATAAACAGTATTGCGTAGGTTACACCTTCCGGGTACCCACCAAACTGACGGATCAACATGGTCAGAAGACCACACCCTACTCCAAACAACAGCTTGCCTCTTTTGGTGACCGGTCCGGATACGTAATCGGTGGCCATGAAGAAAGCTCCCAGAATTAGTCCGCCGGCCAGCACATGAAAGGTTGGATCGGTACCCATAATCGCCGCCAGCATCGCCACAGTGGCTATGTATGATACCGGAATACGCCAGTCGATTATCTCTCTCACCAGAAGGTAAACTGCGCCGATCAGCAACGCCAAAGCTGATGTCTCTCCCAGGGAACCTCCCACTCGCCCCAAAAGCAGCTCCACATAGGGAGTCTGTACTCCTTCCAGGGCCAAAAGGTCCAGCGGCGTGGCCGTGGCTACGGCGTCAAACCCCTGCTGCATCCACGCTCCTGCTCCTGCAGGCCACCGCCAGCTGGTCATAAGAACGGGGAACGAGGCAACCAGAAAAGCCCTGCCCACCAGGGCGGGGTTGAATACGTTCATTCCCAAACCGCCGAAGACAGCCTTTCCTATGCCTATGGCAAAAGCCCCTCCCAAAAATGCCAGCCACAGGGGCGCTGTTGGAGGAAGGCACAGGGCCAGCAGGACTCCGGTTACCGCCGCGCTTCCGTCACGCAGCGGTATGGGCTGATGACGGATTCTGGCAGCCAGCGCCTCAGCGCCCATTGCTCCAGCGAGGGTGGCCAGTATTATCGCCAGTGCCTGACCACCGAAGAAGTAGAGGGCGGCTGCGACGGCCGGCAGCAGCGCTATCAGCACATCGGTCATTATTCTTCTGACCGTAACCGGCGACCGCAGGTGCGGAGATGATGTCAACGTCAGGGTCGATTTATCGAGATTTTCCTCGACGCTCACGGTTTTCCTCTCCTCCCGTTTGCATTATCAAGCTGCTATGTGATGGATTTAACTACTGTCTTCCTGCTCGGCCTGGGCCGTGGCCTTAGTCAACCGTATTCTCTGAACTAACTGCCGATTCGACGGGCACACATACGAACAGCTTCCGCACTCGATACAGTCAAGCGGATTGTACTGCAGGGCCGACTCCTGGTCGTATTCGGCCAGATAAAGCGGCATGAGCGATATAGGGCAGGCCTCGACGCAGCGGGCACAACGAATGCAGGCTTCCTCGCTGGCATCTGCCGCCAGCTGATGGCTCAGGGCAACGATCCCGGACGTCCCCTTTGTAATCGGTATATCCAGGTCATAAATTGCGGTACCCATCATGGGACCACCACTGATTATCCTTGCGGGGGCTTCGCTGAATCCTCCAGAGGCCTCTAACAGCTGCCGGATAGGAGCGCCCACGCGTACGCGAACGTTCTTCGGCTGCTTCACTGCATCACCGGTGACAGTCACCACCCTTTTGGTGAGCGGCTCTGCCCTTTTCACTGCCCTGGATACCGCCACAGCTGTAGCGACGTTGTTAACCACCACACCAATATCAAGCGGCAGTCCGCCGGAAGGGACCTCGCGCCCCAGCAGGGCATCGATTAGCTGTTTTTCTGCCCCCTCGGGGTACTTGGTCTCCAGAACCTCCACCTGGTATGGGTGGTCGCGCACTGCCTCGCGCATCGCTTCCACCGCATCGGGTTTGTTATCCTCGATGCCGATCAGGCCCCGCTCGGCACCGCACGCCTTCATTATGGCCTGCAGCCCCGAGACGATCTCATCGGCTTCTTCCAGCATTATCCTGTGATCGCAGGTAAGGAATGGCTCGCATTCACACCCGTTGAGTATGATCGTATCTATGTCAGTCTCCGGTGGAGGCGAGTACTTCACATGGGTGGGAAATGCAGCACCGCCCATACCTACTATTCCGGCTTTACGTACCGCATCCCGAATGTCGTCGGCGTTCATCGACTGCAGCGTTCGCTGCTGCTGCAAAGCCGCCTCTCCGCTGATTCTGTCTTCGCCGTCGGATTCAATGATAATCGCCTGCACTTTGCGCCCGTCCGGCAGAGCTGTCTCCCCTATTTCTTTCACTGTACCCGAGACGCTGGCATGCACCGGCGCACTCACAAAGGCATCCGTATCACCGACCACCTCCCCCATGGCCACCTCGTCGCCTGCTTCGACTGTAGGCTGACAGGGGGCTCCAATGTGCTGAATCAGCGGGATGATCACCTGCTGGGGGGCGGGCAGGTCTTCAATCTGTGAGGAGGCAGAAAGCTCCTTGTAATACGGGGGATGAACTCCGCCTGCGAAAGTCTTCACTGACATTCTTTCACCTCCGTCTGCACCGCACCAACCGGTCCACCGCGCTCCATCAAACGTCCAGTCGGGCTGCATTGAGCTTGATCGTAATAAAAAATCCGCAACAAATCGTCCTTATCCTTAGTTATGATAACACTACATCTGACAAATGCCCACACGCCCACGCTGCATAATCCGCATCATCAGAGCCGCGTGCGGATCCGACATCATATGCTGAGCGTAACCCGCCCCCGACGGACATCCCGGTCAGTCAGCACCTGCACGTTTTCTAACGGTGGAAGCGCTTTTTGCTCTTTCAGCATGCCGACCAGGTCGGCACTGCAGTCGGTCTTCATCATCAGCTGTTCGGCTCTGCTCTGCAGCTTTTGGCGGGCAAGCGGCGCCGACCTGTGTTCAGCAAACAGAATATAGTTGTTTCCGCGACCGAAGAGGCGCCGCCAGAACGACTGCCTGACGGCAAAAAGATAAACTGAGGGAAACACCTGGGTGAGTGTCTTAATGATCTTGACTACGGAACTTTGCCTTCCGCGGAGGTTACCGACTGCGTTTACTGCAACCGCCCCGCAGGGCTGCCCCCGGCTACCGGTGCGCAGTGCCTGCGACATCAGAGAAAAGCTTTCCCTGGTGTACAGGCGGGCCGGATAACCTCCTCCGTCATAGGCGTCAAGCACCAGCAGGTCAAACTCATCACTCCGGCGCATAAGGAAACTTCTGGCATCATCCACGACCACCGACAGCTTCTCGTCCTCCTGCACGTAGAAGTATCTCCTTGCTACCTCCGCCACATCCGGATCCAGCTCCACTGCTGTCATATGCATCCCGGGGTAGCTGTCTCGCAGGGAGTGCACGGCAGCACCTCCTCCCAGCCCCAGCAGCCCGGCGTGTTCGCGGCGTTGACATAAGAGCAACCCCAGATGAAAAAAACCAATGTAATCGGCCACCACGCGCCCCGGCTCGCGGACGTCAATAGTTGTCTGCGGCAGTCCGCCCAGGTACAAAGTGCGTTCGTCCCCCCGATCGACCACCTGCAGCTTCCCCGCCTGAGCATCAGTTTCGTACCGGGTTTTCTCCATACTCATCTCATCATCTCCCCCGCCCGATCCATTCGCTTCCCGGGTAAACCAGACTGCGCTTGAAGGCTGCTCCGTCGGTGGTATCAAAGAAACCCTTATGATATCCTATGCTCGCCGCAGTCGCTAACACTATTATCTGTGCGGTTGCGGTCGCTGCTGCTGGGTGTGCATCCACAATCATCTAAATACTAAACTGAACTGAGGTCAAGTAAAGTACATCAAAAGCCAAAAAGGGGATGAATCCCTTGAGGAAATGCGAGTCACAACCAACAGTGGTCCAACAGATAATCAAGCGGGCAGAAGAATCAATGACAGATGTGCCGGCCGCAGGACGTGAGGATGGGTACCGTCTTTATCATGGTCGCAGGGTGGCCAGACTGGCCTGCAGACTGTCCCGAAGGGAGAACCTGTGCCCACGTGTCGACTGCATGGTTCTGGCGGCCGCCTGCTTGTTTCACGATCTGGGAAAATGCCAGGGGCACGACGCCGCAGATCACGGAAAAACCGGTTCTATGGCGGTCGAACACGAATTACGCGGACTGGTCAACCCCAGGCAGCTGCGCGGGGTGAGGCAGGCCATCTACTGGCATAACAAGCGGGAGAAAAGCCCGCCGGACCTCTGTACGGAAGGCAAACTATTGCAGGATGCGGATCTTTTGGATCATTTCGGCGCCCAGGAAGTCTGGGTAACTATATACTCCGCGGCTGCTGAAAGACAGCCGGTATCATCAGCTCTGAGTATGTGGAAGTCGGAAAAAATACGCAGCTGGACCGACTACGCTCTCGTTAACCTGAACTTCCCCACCAGCCGCCGGGCGATGCAAAAACGCCTGCAGTTTACTCGGAGGTTCTTTTGGCAGCTGCAAAGAGAAGAAAAAGGATACCTCTACTGAGGGAGGAGGTCTTGATGCCACCACGACGTCTCGAGTCAGTTTTGCGGACAATTGCAGCCTGGTTGGAAAACAGCCTGTTCGGGTCTGACGGCTTGAATGTATCTGGACAGATGCATCAATCCCCAAGCAGTTGGCCGCTGGGACTGGTTCTCGCTGTATTTGCCATCTCCAACGTCATACCCGCAGGGATTATAGCTCTTGTGGAGGGGGGATTCATTGCCGAGGTGCCACTTTTGGGGATGATCATCCTGCATCCGGCTGTACTGCTGGTGGTGATCTGGTTGGCTGACCCCTATCGCAGGCGACCGCCAACAGAAGGAAATCCGGTGAAGCTTCCCGACCGGAACACCTACTTGCTGGTAGATCTGGGACTCAAGTGGGGGGTTGCTCTGAGGTTTGTTGCCCTGGCCGTGATTATGCTTCAGCTGGCGGTTGGAATGGAACCTCCCCCTACCAACAACCCTCTGCAGCTTATCGAAAGGCCTCTTTCATCTGTAGAACAGGCCGCGATAGTAGTGGCAATAGTGATTATTGTGCCCATCGCAGAAGAAATCTTCTACCGCGGTCTTTTGTATCAGAGCTTGGGGAATTATCTGAGCCTGCCGGCAGCTGCAGCTGTCAGCACAGCGGTATGGGCTTTGCTACACGGTTCACTCCTTTTGGTTCCTCCGCTTTTCGCCCTGGGCATTTTTTTGGTAGTTCTATACGAGTCGACCCGCAGCATATGGGTACCCATAGCGGCCCATATGGGCTTTAACCTGACATCCTTTGTGCTGCTTTGGCTGCTTCCTAACGTGGCCTGAGGTCCATCTCATGAAGCCCTGATCCACAGGAGCAGGTGATCGAGGCAGACCTTGGCGGTTGCTCCCAGCGGTACTCCGAAGAACAGACCCCACCATCCAAACAGGCTGCCGAAGGCCATTATGGCAAAAACTACTCCCAGCGGATGCAGGCCGGTGGTCTTGGCCATGATCCGGGGGCTGAACACAAAACCGTCCAGCTGCTGTATGAGTACGTACAAGATGGCGACCTTGACCGCCAGACTTCCGGACTGAAAGCTGGCCAAAAGCACAGCCGGGACAGCTCCAATGAAGGGACCAAAATAAGGGATGAGGTTGGTCAGGCCGGCAACAATGCCCAAAAGAAGGTAAAAGCGTATGCCCAGGACGGCCAGCACGACAGTAGCCAGCACGCCCACTCCAGCAGAGATTATGAGACGCCCGTGGACGAATCCGGATATCACCCGGTTGACGTCGGTAAGAAAGCGTAAGACGGCTGGACGGTAGGGAGCCGGGAATAGCTGTTCAAAGCTGCGGTACATGTCGCGCGAGTCCTTCAACACATAAATGGCCAGCAGGTTACCCAAAATCAGGTAAAACAAACTGCTGAGAAACCCGCCGACTCCGGCCATAACTCCCGAAAGCAGGGCCGTCAACCGGTCCTCCAGGGTCAGCAGGAAGTTCTCAACCGTCTGATTTACCGTTTCCCGGACAGCCGTCGGTATGTCCGCCGCCTCGTACAGTCTCTCCAGATGACCTATGCCCTCCTGCATCTGGGCTATATAGCGCGGAGTATTGGCAGCCAGCCGGTTGACCTCATTCACCAGGACGGGAATGACAAACACCAGTACCACCGTCGCCAGGATCGCCAGGATAACATATGTCACCGCTATGGCCTGCGCCCGGGTCAGACCGTGGCTTTCTCCGTAGTTGACCGCAGGATTCAGTATGTAGGATATGACTACAGCAATAATAAACGGCGGAAGAACCGTACGCACCCGGTAAAGAAAAACAAACACGAATATCACAACGGCAATAACCGCCAACAGTTTTGCTGCAGTTTTTGCTGTCTGCAGCCAGTCAATATCCTCAAACAAGGGTCTCAACCCTTCCTGGGCTCACGCGAAGGCGAGCCGGTACCAGCCCAAATCGGCCGTTGTCGCCACAGTCCTTCTAATGATGTATTTTACATCTATTTTTCGCCAGTGACCACCAGAGGGCCGGTGCAGTAAAGGAATTTTCGGTAAGAACGCGAAGCTGACCGTCAAGACTCGGGTTTCGGCCTGTGACCCCTACCCGATTCCGAAGGAGGATAACAGTGATAATAGATGCTCACAATCATCTGGGAGCCCGCCGGACAGATGACGAGGACACCCTGTTTGCCGGGGTAGGACCTGACGAGTTTCTGCAAATGCTCGATGAAAGCGGTATCAGCCACTCGGTCATCTTCCCCCTATACGACCGCTATGGGGATTACAACCCGGGCAATGAGACAGTCCGGGAGGCTTTTGCGACCCATCCCGACCGCCTCACCGGTCTGTTCCGCGTTGACCCCCATCTTGAACATCAGTCTCTGGATGATGTTGAAAGGGCGCTGAAGGAGCAGGATTTTCGCGGACTGAAGATTCATCCCCGCAGTGAACGCACCTTCATTGACGACGATGAATTCATGGACCCGCTTATAGAAATATCTGCCGCCTCCGGTTGGCCCGTTTTAGTTCACACCGGGGAGGAGCAGTGGTGCCGGCCTTACATGCTCTACGTTCTGGCCAGGCGTCACCCTGAGGCCACCTTCGTTATGGGACATTCAGGACAGGGGGCCTTCCGTGAGGGCCTGTGGACAGCGCAAGAATGCTCCAACATTTACATGGAAACCTCTACCCTGCCCCATCAGAGGCTGATAGCAATATTGATCGATGATCTAGGCCCCGAAAGGGTGCTTTTCGGAACTGACGTCCCCTTCCGCGACCCGCGGGTGGAACTTTTCAAGATCGAACTGCTCGATCTTCCCAACAAGACTCGGGAGCTGTTCATGGGCGACAATGCCGCTCGCCTGTGGGACATAGGGCAATAGGAATCCAGCCGCACCTATCATCAATTGCTGACGGCATGCGCCGCCTACTCACAGATCTCCTACGGGTCTACCCTGAGATAAGCCGTAGGCGGCGTAGCCTCCGAGGCCCAATCCGCCTAATAACCCCCAGAAAAAACCTATTGAAGCTCCCATCAGCCCAAAACTCGCGAGCATGTTGACAAACGCTGCGTCCACCTCGACGACATCCAGTGCCGCAGAAACGGCGAAAAGCAGCGCCAGCAAAATACCTCCTAGAATCAGTCCGCTTATACCGCCGTAGGCCATGGATACTCCCATACAGTCTCGCATCTCATCGGGCTGAGCTTCACGGACTGCATTGTAGTTTCGCACGCCCACCGCATTTCCTGCAATCGCCCCCACTAGTGCCACCATACCGCACACGACCCACACGTTTATTGGAGCCGTCTCATGCTGCAAAGCCAGCGGCAGGATGGTCTGATAGCTGACCATGACAGGGACCACAATCCCCACGATTACCCAGATGACTCTGGCCAGCTTCTTCATGCCAATTTTGTCCAGCAGATTCATTAAGACACCTCCACCCCGCCGGGTTAGATCCTCAGCCACCCCGACACATTCGGTATCCGCTTTCTTTCAGCTTATTCTAACTGGCAGCAAAGACAAGGTGCTATGTCGTTTGAATTCATAGTCACCGCCTGCGGGCATCATATCCACGCATGACCTCAAACCACAGGACACAAGGAGGCACATACGTGGCCGACACACCCACGCTCGCCCCCGACACGGAAGGGACACTTTATCTTATTGGAGGTGGTGAAAACAAAGAAGGACGAACAGCTATCCTGGATGATGTGGCCAAAAGGGTCAGGGAGGCCGCCCGGTGCCGACCTACCTGTCGCATGGTGATCATACCCAGCGCGCACAAGGACCGCCCGGTTGAGCTCGCCTCCCCTTACCTTCGACTCTTTCGCGAAAGGAACCTATCAGAAGTAAAAATAGCCCCCCTCACAGACCCCGAATCTGCCCTGGTTGAGGCTACGGCATCCCTACTGAGCGAAGCGGCCGGCGTATTCCTTACCGGAGGCGATCAGAATCACCTGGCTGAGATTCTGAGAGACACTCCCGCAGGCGAGGCTCTGCTGGACGCCTACCGCAATGGAGCCGTGGTGGCGGGAACCAGCGCCGGGGCATCAGCTATGAGCAAGCATATGTTAGCAGGGGGAGAGGTGCATCCTCCTGCCAAACGTGGTGAGATAGACATGTCGTCGGGCCTATCCCTGCTTCCGGGTATCGTGGTGGATCAGCATTTTTCCCAGCGGCAGCGCATAGGTCGTCTGGTAGCTGTACTGGTTAGCAAACCCGACCTGCTCTGTCTGGGCATAGACGAAAATACTGCGGCAAGGATTCAGCCAAACGGAGTAATGCAGATCACGGGGGAAGGCTCAGTTACCGTATTTGACGGCAGTGACACGGGATACTGCAGCAGGGGTGAACCCGGAGACGGTCAGCCAGCAAGCGTCACCGATCTAAAAGTCCACATCCTGGTGGAGGGACAAAAATTCGACGTGGAAAGACGCAGGGTGACTAAATGCCGGCCCACAGCCCCTCGATAAAAATCTTCAACCTCCCAGGGTAACATCCTGGTCCTGATACCAGCGCAGCGCAGAAAAAAGCTGCTCGGGGGCGAAATCCGGCCACAGGGCCCCTTCGATGTACATGTCAGCGTAGACGCTCTGAACGGGAAGAAACCCACTCAGGCGCCTTCGGCCACCCCACCGGATAATGAGGTCGATGCGGGATACGTCACCTGAGCCGATTTTTCCTGCCACGGCCTTGCGTTGTGAGCCCGATGGCCGTTGGGCGTCGAAGAGGTGCCCTACATCCCACGACCAGTCATAATTTACCAGGAAATTAACCTTCATCTGGCCTTCACCAAAGGTCTGTCTTTTGACAAAGGGCAGCAGCCTTGCGGGGAACATATCTGATTGATGATCACCAATCACCCGCAGCCTGGCATCCTCGTCGGTCAGCCGCAGGACCGCCTCAACACATGCCTGCTGAAAGGCGATCCGCTGCTTTCGGGGACGTTTGGTGTTGTCCTGGGTGAAACCGTAAAACGTAAGCTCCTCGATCCCCAAACGACGACACAAACAGAACATGTCAAAACCCGCCTCGACCCCGCTGCTGTAGCCGGCGCTTTTGTCCATACCGCGCGCCTGCGCCCAGCGGCGGTTTCCGTCGGGAATGACGCCCAGGTGTCCGGGAATGCGTGAAAACTCGGGTACAATCACAGACTCCGCTCCACCTCCCTTTGCTGCCGTTTATCCATTTTGTAGTATGGGGTTTTACCTTCCGGTCAATTCGCACACTTGGGTCAACAGGCAGGAAAACGCAGCACTTTGCAGAACTTCAACTCGACACCCGGAGCAGTGCCCAGGCTGTTAGCATTGTGTGTAAACCAGGCCGGGGCTTTGCCCGGCCACGAACGGAGGAGTTGCTATGATACGGGCAGCAGTCATGAAAGAACCCGAAAAACCGACTGAAGTACAGGAGTTTCCGTCGCCCGAACTGCAGCCGGGCGAAGCGGCCATCAGGACGCTGTACAGCGAAGTTTGCGGAACTGATGTGCACCTGTGGCACGGAAGGCTCGCCGGGGTACCATACCCCATAATTCCCGGGCACATAAGCGTAGGTGAGATAATGCAAACAGCCGGCCAGGTAACTGATATTACCGGGGACCCGCTCAAGCGGGGTGATATCGTGACTTTCCACGATGTGCACGGTACATGTCACAGCTGCTGGCACTGCACAGTGGCTCAAGCCCACAACCGCTGTCCCCACCGCAGGGTATATGGAATTACCTACGGAGCCCAGGACGGACTGCTCGGGGGATGGTCCGAACATATCCACCTGCTTGCGGGGGTGAAGATAGTGAAGATTCCCGCCGGTCTGCCCCCGCGGACCTTCATTGCCGGAGGATGCGGCCTGTCAACCGCTATAGGTGCGGTCAGAAGAGCCGAAATTCAGCCAGGAGATACGGTAACTGTTCTGGGCAGCGGACCGGTGGGCCTGAGCACGGTGGTATTTGCCCGACTGCAGGGTGCGGCTGAGGTGGTGTTGGTGGGAGCTCCTGCCGACCGTCTGCAGCTTGGCGCCAGGATGGGAGCCGACCACACTGTTGATATAGAGAAGCATTCGGTGACGCAGCGGAATGAGTTCATACTGCAGCTCACTGATGGGCGGGGAAGCGATGTGACCATAGAAGCAGCCGGAGCCCCCGAAGCCGTCAGGCAGGCAATGATATTCACTAGGGACGGAGGAACAGCTGTCATCGCCGGTCAGTATACCGACGGTGGCGAGATCAGCATCAACCCGCATCTACATCTGAACAAAAAGCATCTGAATCTCCTTGGATGTTGGGGCACGACATTCAGCGATTTTTACAGGTCGATAATGCTGATGAGCAGATACCACCGCCGGTTTCCCTGGGAGGACATGATAAGCAGATGCTACAGCCTCACGCAGGCAGAGAAGGCCCTGCGTGACGTAGAGGCGGCCTCGGTCATAAAGGCTGTCATAACGCCCTGAGATGAATCAGGCAGTGCCGGGATTCCCTATTTGGTTTGGGACCCAGCGCAAATGAGCGTTGCATTTGATCAATTTGCTGTTATATTGGTGAATTAGGGATCAATGCTTGCGTCGCACCTTTTTTAGAACAACTGATACGGCAATGAAGTGGCGGAGCCCGGGTCGCAGAAGGACAACGCGGGATGCAATGCTTTATCCAGTCTGAGCACCGTGGCCCTGTGAAATCTCATCGGGAAGCAACGCTGAACGGGCTGTCGGTCGCGCCGCCCCCATGACATCGGGCACGATGCCATCCCGCCACCCCAGGAAGGAAGGCACACAATGAATGCTGACAGAAAGAACCTGCTCATAATCATCTTCACACTGCTGGGGGCCTACTGCCTCACCCTGCTTCCCTTTCCAGAGGTTTTTTCGCAGGACGCTGTGGTAATGATGGCCATCGCCGTAGTGGGAGCGGTCTTTTGGATCACAGAGTGCATTCCAATCTCCCTGACTGCCCTGATGATCATTTTACTGCAGGCCCTCACTGGCATCATCCCGATTTCTCAGGGGCTCGGTTATATAGCCACCCCGGTAAACAGCATCATTTTTGCCGGGTTCATCATGGCAGCGGCACTGTCCAAGTATAATCTGGACCGTAGAATAGGCCTGATGATAGTTGGGGCAATGGGAAAAAGGACAGACAAGCTCATCCTGGGCATAATGGTGGCTACCGGCTTTCTGTCCATGTGGATATCCAACTCCGCCTCAACAGCCATCATGCTCCCTATCGCCGTGGGAATCATGAAGATGGATGACAGCATTGTCGCCGGAAGCAGCAACCTGGGTCGCGCTATGACCATCGGTATTGCCTACGCCGCCAACATAGGCGGGATGGGCACCCCGGCGGGCACTCCCGCCTCCTCTTTAACCATCGCCTTCATAGACCAGCTGCTGGGGGTTCAACTGGGGTTTTTGGATTGGTTTATGAGAGCTGCCCCGGTTGTTGCATTGCTGATTCCACTGGCGTGGAAGCTGCTCCTTGTCGTCTATCCCCCGGAGAAAGACACCATAGAGGGCGGCGGCGAAATGGTACAAAAAGAGCTTCAGCAGATGGGGCCGCTCAGCGCAAAGCAAAAGCACGTCTACATACTTCTGGCTTTGGCGCTGTTTCTGTGGACAGCCGATTCCTTCCTTTCGCTTATGCCCGGGTGGCTGTACATAGCCTCGGTGATCATATCCCTTATATTTGTCATGCCCGGTGTTGGAGTGGTCAAGTGGAAAGAGGCTTCCCCGCAGATAGGCTGGGGCATATTCATCCTGGTCGGAGGCGGGCTTGCCCTCGGCTCCGGTCTGACCGAAACTGGAGTGGTGTCGATCATAGCACAGCAGATGCACATCCTGCTCGCCGAGGCCAATGTCCTGCTGTCGGTGACTTTTTTGGCCTTTGTCACCGCCATGAGCATAACCTTTTTCTCCAGTCTCACAGCCACCTCGACCACATTCGTTCCAGTAGCTGTAGGGCTTGCACAGCAGCTGGGGATGAACCCCGTTCTGCTGGGTATCACCACCGGATTGGCCTCATGCATGGCTTTTCTGCTGCCGGCAAATACCCCACCTAACGCCATAACCTACGCCGCAGGATATTTCAAAAGCTATGAAATGACCAAATCAGGACTGCTCCTTACAGCAGCCTCGGTGGTGGTTTTGTCTATTGTGGCAAACCTGCTGTGGTTCTGAATAGCTCTTGGATGAACGACTGAGCACAAGTATTCGCCTTGCAAATCAGTTTTGGACCAATAATAAGATACGAGGAGAGTCGATCATGTCCGACTGCGGCAGACTGACCTTCAAGCGCTACCTGCCAGCCGCTGTGAGCTGTCTGTTAATCATCCTGCTGGCGGCATCTACAGCAGGATGCGGCCAGCAGGCGGAGCCGACCGAGGAGCCCGAGGAGCCAGGGGAAGCCGAAAGCCCTCCGGAAAAAGAAGAGCTGTGTCCTCAAAGCGAACGCATCACCGAAGTGCGGCAGCGTTTCAGCCAGCCCGAGCTGGTAGGGGCTTTTACAGTAGTGATCAGCAACTGTCCCGACGCCCGGCCGCAGACTGGGCTGCAGCACGCAGATGTGGTGTGGGAAATGGAACTGGAGGGAGGTATCACCCGCTACCTGGCTGTATTTTACTCTCAGGCGGCCCAGAAGATTGGCCCCATACGCAGCGCGCGGCTGTACATGGTTGAGGTCGCCAGAGGCTATGACGTTCCCTTCTTTCACGCCGGAGGAAATCTCGATGCACTTGACGCCATACCCAAGCTGGGCGTCAAGAGCCTCTGCGACATATACAACGCAGGGGGGTTCGCCTGGCGAACCGAAGACCGCCCGGCACCGCACAACCTGTACATCAGTACAGACAAATTGCGAAAGGCCTCCGATTACCGCAATTTCGAGCCAACAGAGCCCAACAGCAGCTGGCCTGGCGGGTGGGGCAGCCAGACCGAGGAAGAGGGGCCTTTTCCGCACGAAGCCGACGGCGTGTGGGAAGACAGCCGCAAGATTAGCAGCTTCAGCATAAACTACGCCGACTACGATCATTACAAATACAGCACCTCATACCGCTACAGTGACGACCGGTACAAAAAGAAGATAAATGACGAACAGCTAACCACGGCTGATGGAGCAGATATCACCGCAGACCATGTGGTCGTAGTGCTGGCACCAGGCGAGCTGGTCAAGCCGCCCGGCGAGTGGGACTGGCAGCTGGATGTGGAAATTACCGGCAGCGGCCAGGCGTGGATTTTCTCCGGAGGCCGGATGCTCAAGGGAACGTGGGAAAAGGAATCCGCCTCCGGGCAGATGAGGTTCTCAACCGTAGATGGGGACACCGTTCAGCTTCCGCCGGGGGTGACATGGATTAATCACATAACCAGCAAGGAACAGCTTGAGATAAACAAACAGGGTCAGTAATCTGGCCGCAGAATCTACTGCAGTAAAATGCGGCACGGGCAGCTCCTGTATGGAGGTTGCCCGTGCCGCTGGGTTCTGTCTATCAAACAGCATGTATCTACCGATTTTGACTGCTGTCTTCCGACTCAGCCGAATCTCCTTGTGCTTGAGGTGTTCTCCTCGGCGCAGCCAGCACCTTGTTTCTCTTAACTATTATGACTGCCCTGGGGTAATCTGCAGCCATTTCTGTTCAGATATGCGGCAAAACACAGATGCGAGGGACGTCCCTCCTCCCGGGCCTCAGCAAAGTCTCACGTTTCCTCGCCAGTTAACTGCTCCAAGACGTCCTCATGCACCCGCAGGGACTCTTCATCATACAGCACCATGCGGACTCGCCCCACCGAGGAGAGCCTGCCGGCGTTCTTCAGCAGTGTGGTGAAGGCAATCTCGGCTGCTTCCCGCACGGGATATCCGAAGGCCCCCGTGGATATAGCGCAGAATGCCACCGATTCCAGCTGGTATCTTTCCGCAACCTGAAGACAGCTTTCGTAAGCTTCGGCCAGCTCTCTGGCCGGTTGAGCCGATTGTCCATACACGGGTCCGAGCACGTGGATTACGTGCGGATTCGGCAGATCAAAACCCTCGGTAATCACTGCCTCACCGGTCGTAATAGGAGCCAGCGGACGGCATGCCCGGTCAAGTTCCGGACCGGCAGCCCGATGGATGGCGCCGGCAACACCTCCCCCCGGGCGAAGCTGGGCATTTGCCGCATTCACTACTGCATCGAATCCCTCCTGCCGGGTTATGTCGCCGCCTACGCACTCGAGAGAAAGCCCTTCTGTGTGCACACGCACGATAGGTCACCTCCGGGTTCAATCAATGCTTGCAGTGTTCGTATACGCACCGGTTGATCTTTCGCAGATTCTGCAGACCGCTTTGCCGGTCGAGGACATCGGTGCTGAATACCGATAGCACGTACTCTGCATTTTGCGACGAAACCCAAGCCACATCGTGAAAGCTCATTCCCTCCATTCCCGGCTTGTGGGCTACTTCAGCTCCGGACGGCAGAAAAGAGAAAATTTCGCTTCCATCGCGCTGACGCTGCATGATCCCCAGCATGTGCTCCGTGGAGTCTCGAGAGCATATCTCTGACCGGCAGATGGCCGCCATCAACCTGCCCATATTCTCCGCAGTGGTGAGGTTGTCCTCGGCATTGTCTTTCACCGCAAGGCTGTCAAACTCCTTCCGCATCACCGTATCCCGCAGGCGCCACTGATGCATGCGCTCCCGGAGGTGCTGCTTCCCCAGCAGACCCACCAGGTTGCGCGCCGCCACATCATCATCCAAAACCATCATCAACACCGCCAGGTTGCAGACGGTAAGCTGCAGCGGAGGCCGCATAACGGCCAGAGGCCCCCTGCAGTCATCAGCGTCGTCCAGTTCCACGGTTACCGACATCTGCGGCTTGAGTTCTTCCTCTTCTATACGTCCGAAAAGAGCCGCCAGGACTGCCAGCTTCATCGTTCCAGCTGCCGAAAACTGCCGGTCTCCATCCAGCTGCAGGATTTCTCCCGTATCCAGGTTTTCAAGATAGATGCCAAACTGCGCACCGCATTCCCAGAATATCTGCTCCAACCTTTCGGGCAAATCAGCAGTAGTCACTCTGACCCCTCCAAGCGGCTGCACACTCGAACCTCAATACAGCAAATCATCGGTCCCCCGTGAGGGGGCTCATATTTGAGTGTGACTAAAGCCTGCACGGTGTGCAAGCTCGCCGGGCCTGCAGGAGTGCCACCTATAATGCATACTGGCAATCATACTGTGGCTTGACCACGAACATATTAC
>PUMD01000166.1 GCA_003551215.1 Clostridia bacterium
CTTTCGTTATATTATGTTTGAGACTGTTGATTTCTGCCAACTCAAAATGACCTGAGGTTTTGGTGTCTGAGAGTGAAAGAAGGTCCTGCTGAAGACCGTTATTGAAGGGCTACTGATTCATCCGTCGGCAATACGGTTGCTCACTTCCTGTTAGATTGGTTGCTAAATTAACTCAGTTGTCTGGCGGGCCTCCTGTTCCACCATCACCATCGGGAGATATGGGAGGCTCTGAATCTGACGACTCTGCCACCAGTGTTCCACCCATCAGTGAGTTGCAGGTCAGGATGGTGTTCCCCTCATAAGATGTTTCGACTTGCCCTGCAGGCTGAACCGAAAACACGAGGGCCACCACCAAAACGAATAGGGCGGCGTAAACTAAAGTTCTTTTCACGATGACTCACCTCCTCATTGCAGGAATACTCCAGGAAGCATCACTTCTAGGCGATTGATGGCTGTGTAAATATCTTCAGCAGGACCCTCTTTTTCAACCAGGTCTCTGAGGCGTTCATATAACACTCCGCAGAGTGCGGATTCGGACAGGTCCAGTTTTTCGGCCTCTTTCAGAAAAGGGGAGTCACTTTTCGCATCTTGCCGCCTCAATTTCTGGCGGAGAATTAGGGTTTGAGCTACAGAATCCGGATCTGGCTCCAGGGGATGATGATCTTCTAAATCTTCCACCGTGCTCAACCATTTCTCGGCTTCATCATAGCTTCCCAGCTGCAGATAACATCGAACGATTTCGTTTATCAGGGCTCGTCCGCCCCAACCTCCATGGTCTTGAAAAAGCTCCCAGGCCTCAAGGAGGTACCCCAAGGCCCGGTGCAGGTTTCCCTTGAGTCGGTGAATGAGTCCCAGGTTATGTACGCACAGGCGGTCATAAGGTGGCTGTAGTTCTCGAGCGTTCAGCCTTTCAAAAAGCAGTTTTGCCTCATCGATGTCGCCTGCCCCCAGCAGGCTCAGACCAGCATTGTTTACGATAGAGGCGTGGGGTCTGTCAAGGATGCCCATTTCCCTCCACCGCATCTCAGCTACCTCGTAAAATCGTTTGGCCACTGAGTACTGCTTCATTCTTTGCAGCACGTACAGAAGTGCCTGTACCACTTTTTCATGCAGCTCAACTGCCCGTTGTTTCTTCACAGCAGCATGATCAGGGTCGAGATTGATAACGTGACCGAAGGAGAGCATAAGTGAAGATTTGGATTCCCTGTAGCTGTGCATGCGAATTTTGGTGTTGCCAACCACAAAGTGGGCTCTAGCAAGATGAAATCGATTGGCCGGCCGCCGCTGACAAAAATCGAGGTACTGTTCATAAAAATGCAGTGCTTCCTCATAGTTTTCCTGACGGAAGTGCCAGTACCCCAGGGACTCGGTGTAGTCTCTTTTCAGCCGGTACTGCATCTGGTAGTCGGTGAAGTCATCCTGCAGCAGGTTTCTGCATGTCTCCAGGATTTCTGAGGCCAGATGGAAGTGTTCTCGCTGGGTCAGCTCCCTGGACAGGTCGATGTAATCCATCGGACTCAGCGCAGCTTCTTCTAAGTAATCATCCATCAGTTCAGTTATACATAAGCCCAGACGGTCTGCAATTTTCGCAAGAGAACTCGGTGGGGGAAGTCGTTTGCCGCTTTCGATGTAACTGAGGTAAGAGCGGCTGCATATTCCCTCGCTCAGCTCCGCCTGTGACAGATTGTTGTTCTTTCTTTGCTGTCTGATGAGCTGACCCACTTTTTGCATAGACCGCATCCTCCAGACAGACATACCCCAGTCAACGTAGATATCTCAACATCAAGCCTTCTATACCGCCTGCTGATAAACCTTCCGGTGCAGCGTACTGGTCGACTACACAGTCAAATCGTCAGTAACGTATCGGCTGTTGCCCGCAATTATAGGCCAGGCGGATATTCTGAGCAAACAAGCTACGTTGCGTGCGGTAATGACACATCATCTGGTGAGAAGTGTAGTGAGTGAGCTTTTGGTCGGATTTCCAACGGCTTATTGTTAGATTTCTCTCTTTCGAATGGTTCAGACGGGCTACGGGGACAACCGTGCATGTTGATATTCAAGGGAGGTGTTCAGTTATTCGGGGTACCCCTGCTGTAAGGAAGGAGTCAGGACTACGTGGCTAATCCAGCAATCGGAGTCTGTAACATCCGCGAATCTGCGCTGGGTAGCTTTCAGCTATTGGACCTTCGTAATAAATTTGAACCTCATCTCCCTCCTTAATGTCACTCAGCTGTATTTTTGTTCCGTCGGGGCCGAGCAAATCTGCATCTTCGAGGTACACTATTATTTTATCAGCCGTTTTCAACTCGTCAGATCCATCCTGGGGCTCGACCAGTACCGAGGTATCGCGGGTCTGCAGTACGGTGGCACGAAAGGAGTAATCCCCGTTCCCGCATCCTGGGAGAAACATAAGCAGCAGCACAGCACATGCGGCAAGCACTTTCACTTTGCTCATTGTTGACCTCCCCCAAAAGCTCAGGTTAGAGCACAGCAATTTGCCTTCTGTTTTTCCAGACGGAATGCTCAACATAATGTTCCATGTAGGAGACACGGCTGATCCAACAAAGTCAATGCAGCTGAAGATAAATCCAGCGTCGCTCATACAGATGCCAGCCGGTGAATACATATCCGTAAAATGATTGTTCTCCATCGCAGCCCTGGAAAGGGGGTAGACCGATGAGCCTGCCCAAATGGCCTGATATCCTTGAAGTTCCCGACCAGGAGGATCTGCTGGGTCTTCTCATCGAGACGGTGGCGTGGGAGGAGATTTCATTAGCCGCATTGATTCATGCCGAGGCTGAAAAGGTGCAAGCACTGGTTGATGAATGTGCTGACAATCCGAGCTTCGCAGAAGATGCAGTCAAGCTCAATGAATCAGTTCGCGGTGTACTTCTGGCAGCCATTGAAAAAGAGGAAAAGATCTTCAGAAAGCTGCGCCTGCTGATAGATGCCAGAAGGAAGGAAAGGGAATACTACAAGGGCCGCAGTCGAAAAAAGAGCAAGTCATACGGCAGATATGATGAGGATATGCAAGAGTGAGTGTGCGTACGCTGCTCCATAACCGTTCGCCTAAGCGGTCTATACCCTTTTTGATGCGGATTTGCCGATGGATGCGCCGTCAAATAAGGTTTTGGACCAGTAACAACTCATGACGACTGCCAGGGGCAGCAGAAGCGACGTTCCTCCTTTGGTTGTCAGCTTCTACAGCAATCGTATTTGCTCCGGTAGGAAAATTCAAAAGACAAAAATCCCCGCTGTTTCTGACATCCCATAGGCTCGGGCTGTCAGGCATCGAGTTTGGCCACTGCTGCGGCAACCTCAGGTGCAACAAGGGGCTTCCCCACGGTCTCAGCAGCCTCGTTGTACTCCTGCAGGATCTGTCTTGGCGATGAAAACAAATCGATCAACCTCTGTTTCCCGAACACCTCGGCGATAGTTCTGCACATGTCTGCACCGAGCAAGTACACAACCGGCAGGCCATTGTCCTGGTAGGGCTCGGACAGGAACTTGAACGCCTTGCGGACTCCCTGCTGTGGACTTTGCTCACCCTGCAGTATCTCGGACAACATGCGCCCAAGTCTTTCGTAGTGGGAGGGGAGGTCGGCTGCGGTGATCCTCCAGTCCAGATCCTCAATCTCCTGGTCTTCGACTGGCGTGAAAAACAGGGTTGCCGCCCCTTCTGCAGCCAGGCCTGCGATAAGACTGATTGCGGCCTTGTCCGGGGTATCGGGCAGCTTTGTTGAACTCTCGAAGGCAGGTGATACGGTTGCCAGCCCAATGTGGTGAAGTTCGTGGCGCAGTACGCCCCGGAGAGGTCCCGCGATGGTCTGCAGTGTACCATCATCCAAAGTGACAGGGAAAAAGCTTACGATTATGTCACCATCAAACACGTAAGCAGCGGGGTGACTTTCAGCCAGTACATATATATCGGTGTGGATTTGAGCGTCCGGCGGCAGGTGCTCCAGAACGTCCTTTTCAATGCTGGCTGCGTCGAGGTTTTGCAGCGCCCGGTAGACAGTCTCGTGTTCGTCAAGCCTGCCCCGGGCTTTGTCGAGAGCCGTAAGCAGGTTGCCCAACCTCTTGTGCCCGGTCCAGGCTTCGCCAGCAGCGTACGTCTTCAGGCAATCGACCAGGTCGCTTTCCTGCAGACCGCGGTCATCTCCGCCCTCCATTTGGCGTATCCACCAGCGCCACCTATTCAGAAGCAGGCGGTATCCCGGCTCCTGTGCGATCGCCTCCACACAGGCAGAAGCGGGCTTTTTCCCCCTGTTCACAGCTGCCAGAAAGTCCAGCATGTGCCTCGTCCCACTTATGCTCATCGTCAACATGATATATACCCTCCAGTGGTTGGTATGTCTGTACTGATTCTCCAGCGGCTGGTGGTACTCCTTCCGCCGGATAATAAAATGGTAAGAGCTTTCGGATCTATCATTGGCAGGTAGATAGCAGCAGTTATCGAATACTAGACTTACATCGATAAGTATGCATCGAAAGATGCTTGGAGGTGGTATCTTGCTGGGTCTGGTCTTAAGTGGAGGGAGTGCCTGGGGATTTGCGCATATTGGAGTAATTGAGGTGCTGCAGGAAAATGGCATAGAGGTTGACCTCATCGTGGGGACCAGCGCGGGAGCCATCGTGGGTGCACTGCTTGCCGCTGGAGTCTCCACTGAAAAGATGCGTTCTCTGTCGCAGGGTCTGTCTTGGTCCGACCTGGGAGATCTGACTCTGCCCAGGCTGGGTCTCTTTGACTCCTCCGATATTCAGGACGTGCTGGAGGAATGCATTGGTGTCGGGCGCACTTTCGACAGCCTGAAGACCGATCTGAAGGTTATTGCGGTGGATATACGCGCCGGCCAGCAGGTGATTTTCGACGAGGGAAGGGTGGCATTCGCCGTCCGTGCGAGTGCTTCTATTCCGGTGGTGTTTGCCCCGGTGGAATACGACGACATGCTGCTTTCTGATGGAGGCCTGGTGAATAATTTGCCGGTGGATGTCGCGCGTGATGCGGGGGCTGAGCGGATTGTTGCAGTACAGCTTTCTGATTACCCAACCGGCCGAAGCCCGGGAAACTTGATAGAGGTCGCCCTCAGGGCACTGACGATCATGCAAAAGACGAGGATGAAACAGGC
>PUMD01000107.1 GCA_003551215.1 Clostridia bacterium
GTCACGGAAGGTTCGGTCAATGTGGGTATTCGAGGTGAAAGTGTTGGGGCTGGCCAGCAAATGAGTGAAAAACCCGCCCGATACGTAGATCGGGCGGGTGAGCAGTCGATTATCTGTTAATCCTGAGCGGGTACTGTGTCAAGGGCTGCCTGGATACGCCGGTAGGATTGATCCTGTCCGACCAGATGCACCAGGGTAAACAGTCCGGGTCCAACTGTGCTTCCCGAAAGGGATACGCGAATGGCATGAATCAGCGGGGCGGCCTTTAGCCCGTGTTCCTCAGCTGTTCCCCGCACCACTTCCTCTATGGCCTCCAGCGACCAGTCAGAAAGCCCACTGAGCCTTTCGCCGGCCTCACGAAGAGCCCCCCGCACCTGCCGCTCCTCCAGGTAGGAGTAAAGCTCAGAATCGATTTCCGGAGGAGCGTCGGAAAAGAAGTGTTCACCGTATTCCAGTATCTGCTCTCCATACTTGAAGCGGGTCCCCAGGGCTTCAACTACTGCCGCCACCCTATCCATCACCCGTGGTTGCTCTACGTCAGCCTGGTTCAGCAGGCCCCGGTCGACCAGTATCCCTGCTGCCAGCCTGGCCCGGCGCTCAAGGGGGGTGTTTTCCATATGCAGCGAGTTTATGTGAATGAGCCTTTTCATGTTGAACTGCGCCGGACTCTTACTGACGCGCTGCAGATCAAACTCAGAAATCAGCTCTTCGGGGGACAAATACTCTCGTTCGTCTCCCGGCGACCAACCTAAAAGAGCCAGGTAGTTCATGGCAGCTTCAGGCAGAAACCCCCTTTCCTGCAGCTCATTCAAAGAAGAGGCGCCATGGCGCTTGCTCATCCGTCCCCCGTCGGGGGCCATTATCTGAGGCAAATGGGCAAACTCGGGTGGTTCAAATCCGAAAGCCTCATAAAGCATAAGCTGCCGCGGCGTATTAGAAACGTGGTCGTCTCCCCTGGCGACGTGGGTGATCTGCATGGCGTGATCGTCGACCACATTGGCATAGTTGTAAGTAGGTGTACCGTCCGATTTTATCAGGATGAAATCTCCGAACTGCTCATTTTCGAAAGAGAGTTTTCCCTGCACTATGTCTTCAAATTCTGTGGTCCCTCCAGGATTCAAAAAGCGCACTGCCAGGCCACCATCAAGGTCGGTTTCTGCATCCGCATCAGTCATGTCCAGTCGGCAGTCACACTCGCTGTCATCATCGCCTGACTTGTGGCATCGGCAGATGTATGCCTGCTTGTTTTTGATCAGCTGACGGGCGTGATCGCGGTAAAGCTGCAGGCGTTGGCTTTGATAATATGGCTCGAATTCCCCGTCGACGCCAGGTCCTTCATCCCAATCCATTCCCAGCCAGGACAGACCAGCAGTAATAACATCGATGGCATCCTCAACGTTGCGCTGCATGTCAGTATCTTCTATGCGCAGGATGAAAACCCCCTGCAGCTTGCGGGCAAACAGCCAGTTGAACAATGCAGTCCTGGCATTTCCTATGTGCATGTAGCCTGTGGGACTGGGTGCAAATCTAACTCGTACGCTCACTCTTCGTCAGCCTCCTGTTGTGATGTATTTTCACCAACTCAGTCCTCGACAAAACACTCAATAGTTTGAATGAAACAGTGACAATTCTCATCATATGGCAAGCCCCCAGCCGTATACAAGTCCGCAGATTTTCATTTGATCTGTCAAAGATTTTTCAACATAGTCCCCTGCGGCTGAGAAGATTCTAAGGTTGCACTATCCAAACAGCCATAAGGGGGACGAATCCAATGAGCGAAAATTCGGTCATCAGTCAGCGTGTCCGCAAGCTGATAGGGATTATCGTGATATGCGGCATAATTCTTCTTTGCAGCAGTGAGGCATATCGCTCAATAACTTCGATGCCCGACCACGTGCGTCTGATACCGGGAGAAGAGGGGCGGGATCTTCTGCTCAGGACGCCAGTGTTCTTGAGCGTTCACAATCTTGATGAGGCCGACCTGCTAATCAACGGAGAGTCGGTATGTCGGGCGGGGAAAATGCTGGATTTTGGTGCGTCGCTTACCGTGGAGGCTGCCGCGCCTGGTGTAGCCAAACTCGATGTCCGTCTTCTCGGAATATTACCCTTCCATCGGATTACTGTAGAGGCCGTATCTCCTGCCCGTCTGATGCCGGGAGGACATTCAATAGGGGTGGTGCTGGAGTCCGCAGGAGTGATGGTTATAGACCATACTCCAGTTCAGACGCAGCGCGGAGAAAGATTTCCCGCGCGAAAAGCCGGTATTCTTCCGGGGGATATTCTTCTTTCCGCCGGTGGAGTGAGCCTTCAAAGCAAGGATCATCTGCTTGAGTTGGTGGAGCAGGCCGGCGAGCAGGATGAGTCGCTCTTGGTTGAGGCTCAGAGGGACGGAGAGATGATCACTTTAGGCATTGTTCCGTTATTTGACCGAAATCAGGGAGGCTATCGCATCGGATTATGGGTCAAAGATGGAACAGCTGGAGTGGGAACACTAACGGCGTACCGTCCTGATTCTCTACACTATATAGCCCTGGGCCACCAGATAATAGAGCCGCGTATTCGCCAGCGCATTCCGGTTGGACAGGGTTACATAGTCTCAGCTGACATTTCCGGAATTGCCGAGGCCGAGGAAGGGACGCCTGGTGAGAAGATAGGGATTTTTGCCTCTCCCGAGCATGCACTGGGCAGCGTTGATGCCAATACTCATCTGGGAATTGTCGGTCAGCTGTGGGAAGAACCCGTCTCGCATAGTTTTTCCGAGCCCATTCCGGTGGCATTCAGCGAGGAAGTACAGACTGGACCTGCTGAGATGATCACGGTTGTGTCGGGAGATGAGACCCGCGGTTTCGATGTTGAGGTTGTTCAGACCCGGCAACAGGCTGGACCGGAGGAAAAGAGTATGGTCATTGAGATAACCGATGAGGAGCTTCTAAGTAAGGCCGGCGGCATAGTCCAAGGCATGAGCGGCAGTCCGATTCTGCAGGATGGTAAGCTGGTGGGTGCTGTCACTCACGTCATCATGAGCGACCCGGCACGAGGATACGGCGTCTACGCCGAGTGGCTGGCGCGCGAGCTGGGGCTGCTCGGTGAGGGGACGCAACAACAAAGCGATGAGTTGATCGGCATCGCTGCTTTCGGGGTCAGGTAAGCGTGCGAAAGATGTTGGATTTTGCGTCGATCTTTTGGGCAGGAATACACTAAGCTACCCGAGAATCCCCATGATAGGTCCATAATGTGAGATGTTTCTACCAATCATGATCAAGGGGGTATAGCATGGGAGGGGAGAAGCTGGCAAGCGCCAGCAGTGCCCACGAGTCGACTATCGATGTACTCATCGCCGACGATAATCAGGAACTGTGTCAACTGGTAGGCCAGTACATCCGTCAGCAGAATGACATGAATCTGGTAGGCAGCGTACATGACGGCAGGGAGCTTTTGCAGGAGCTGGACAGCATTGACCCCGACGTAATTTTGCTTGATATCGTGATGCCCAGGCTTGATGGAATAGGGGTCCTGGAGCGTCTGGAGAACGGTTCCATGCATTCAAGACCTCACATCCTTGTGCTGACGGCCTTCGGTCAGGAGCAGATTACGCGCCGGACCTTTCAGCTGGGAGCGGATTACTTTATCCTCAAGCCGTTTGATCTCAATTTGCTGGGCAGGAGAATTAGAGAAGTAGTGAGGAACAATGGTCGGGGAGCCGATGCTACCGCTGAGTATTCACCGCTGTCATCCGAAGGCAGCGACGGTGAAGCTACTTCGGCTGCCTCGGCTGATCCACTGAGGGAGATCACTTCCATAATCCAGGCGGTTGGCATTCCAGCCAACATAAAGGGATACCGCTACATCCGGACTGCCATCAGACTGGTGGTGGAAGATGTGGATTTGATGGAGGCTGTAACCAAAGAGCTGTACCCGGCAGTTGCTGATGAATACGATACCACCGCAACCCGGGTAGAAAGAGCAATCAGGCACGCCATTGAGGTGGCCTGGAACAGGGGTAACACTGAGGTTATGGCCAGATATTTTGGTTATACTGTTGATTCCAGGCGGGGCAAGCCAACAAACTCCGAGTTTATCGCCCTCATTGCAGACAGGGTACGGATGAAAATTCGAAGGCAGGGACAACCCACGGCAACATAACTTGCTTCATCCTGCCAGGGCACAGCACACCATCGGGATTTGGCCGCATCTTCACCGGGGTGCGGCCAGATTCTTGTTGTCACGCATTTTCTGCATCTGATGCAACCTGAATACTAATCTGCAGCACGGTATCCATCGCCCTGAGGTGTTCGAATGTGGATGACACCCCGGCTCAGATGAGCAGAATAGTCATCGGAGGTGGTGGGTCGTGGAGCGACGCTTCTACGTGCTATCGGTGACTTCGATTTTTGTTGCCCTGGCCCTGGGGATTCTGATGGGAATCCATATTCCAGGCGTTGAGGCAGTTCTTGGAGGACAGGAAGCCATTCTTGATGATATTGAGCAAAGCCTGGCCGACCTTCAACATAGGATAACCGGTTTGCAGAAACAGATTTGCTCATTGGAAGAATTTCAACAGGCTCGAACCGAAACCCTCGTTCAACTCCTGCCCGACCTAGTGGAGGGCCGGCTGGACGATGTACGGGTGGGAATAATATCAGAGCCCCATCAATGGCAACAGGACGACCGAGCCTGCCCGGAGAGTAATCTGCATGATGTGCTGCTTGCCGCCGGTGCAGAAGCCAGCCTTGTCGACCGGGAAGGATCAACTGCAGTCTCCCATATAGAAGCCAGGCAGAACAAAGATCTGTGGGTGCTGCTCGCACCGTCGAAGGAGGTGGATTGGACAGCTGATGCTGACATAGATACAGACAAGCCGGTGTTGGTCGCCGTATGGAACGCCCGCTTCGCTTCAGAAAATGACCAGCGCGTGATGCAAGGAGTAAAAGATCCCGCCGGGCAGCTGCAGTTGATTGTGAGGATAGCCAAGCTTGTAGGGAGATGAATTGCCGATATTTCCGCGTCTACTGCTCTCGGTGAATGAGGCAGGATTTTTGCCATGTAGTGACGAAATAGCTAGCAAAGACAGAGGGCTAGGGTATCGCAGCCCCGGCCCCCGATCA
>PUMD01000097.1 GCA_003551215.1 Clostridia bacterium
CCACCGGTTGTCATCGATGCCGATGGCGAGGATATTGCAGTCTTTGTGCAAAGGGAGCTTGGGGATGTAACAGTACAGGGTTTTGCCGTTGGTAACTGGGCATTCGGCGGTGTGGTTCAGCCCATGTCAGAAAGCGAGGGCACCTCAACCCACGTTGTTGCCAACCTCATAATGGCTCCCGAGGAGGGTCCGACAGCCCACGGAAACTCCATTCAGGTAAGCGGGGACGGTTCGACTGTAATGGGCAATGAAGTTGAAGTCACAGGCTATCACGAGGATACTGCTCCGTCTGATGACTCGCCCACGGGGATTTTAGTAATAGGCGCAGAAGGAGTACTGGTTGAAGGCAACCACGTTTACTTCGTCGAGGGCGGAGACGAAGACGAAGACCACAGCGGAATAGCCGTAGGAGGACACCAGGGACACGGCTGGGGAGTCTCCAGCGGAAATCTCGTCCTGAACAATACGGTAGAAGGTCTGCATCGCGGGATCGTCGCCTGGGGAGATGCACACGATACGCTGATAGACGGCAACACGGCAGCGGACAACGTTGTCGGTATCCAGTCCTCGGCCCGGGCGGAGGATGCTGTACCCTCGGGGACCGTGATCAACTACAACGTTATTGTGGGCAATGAGATGGGCGTCGAGGTTGCGGCCGAAGAGGATGTAGACGCCGAGGAGGAAGTTGACGCTACCTACAACTGGTGGGGTCACGAGACCGGTCCGTACCACCCCGAGCGCAATGAAGATGGCGAGGGTGACCCGGTCAGCGATAATGTGCTGTTTGACCCCTGGCTTGAAACTGAAGGACTACCCTCCACATACGAGTTCGACTACGAGGTGCCCGAGGACATTGAGGCGGGCGAAGAGGTAGAAGTCCCGGTTACCTTCCAGACGGACGAGCTTGGCGAATACGGATACGAGGGAGTTCGCTTCCACATCGAGGCCGATGGTCCGGGTGAAGTCGCCTTTACCGCCGAGGACAGCGAAGGAGATGAATACACCTTCACCGACGAGGGTTACTGGGGTCCCGAGAGCGGCTTCGACCTTCCCGCATATTACAATGAGACCACCGATTGGACTCTGCTGTTTGCCGAAGACGGCGAATACACCATAACCTTCTCGCTGATAGATGCCGAGACCGAAGAGGTAATCGCAGGTATTCAGGATTCGGTGACGGTAGAGGTAGGCGAAATGCCCGATGTGGGTGAGCTGCTGATAGACGTACGACCTGACAGCATCAACGCCAACAGCCGGGGAGTATTCATGGTGTCAGTCCGGCGGGAAGACGGAGCACGGCTCACCGGTTCGGACTTCGCCGTAAGCATAGGCCCCCTCGATGCCCTGCGCGTGCAGCATGCAGCCTTCCGCCTGATAGCCCACTTCTCCCGGCAGGAGCTTGTCGACCAGCTCGAGGGCGATGGAACACACACCCTCGATGTTACTGTGAAGATCGACGGCGTAGAGCATGAGAGTAAAGCAGAGGTTCATGTTTTCGAACCCGGTCGGCCGGATCCACCCGGGCAGCAAGGAGACGACGCTGAGGATGAGTCAGAGAAGGATACAGATGACGAATGGGTACCCCCGGGGCTGCGCGGCAAAGATGATGACCATCCGGGCAGGGGACCCCGCTGAGCTGCTGACAGTCTCCACGACTGCCGCCTCACCGGCCCGGCAATGCCGGTGCCGGGAATGTCATCAGTTCTGTGAATGCAGCGAATATGTCCGCTGGCCGTCCACTGGGAGGTCACCAGCAGCGAGTGAAGTGGCCTCCCAGGAGAAAATCTGCAGCGTACGATACAGAAGTCAACAACCTGAAACCGACGATTCCCGAACCCGTCGCCGCGCCTGGCGCCCGCACATTTCTGATGACAGGGCAGATGGGTCACTGCTGCACAGGCTTTGCTGTTGGAGATCACATCTGAGGCGGATGCAGAGCTATCAATCAAGTCTCCAGACTCGCGCCCCTGAAATGCGGTACCGATAACAGATGGCGACTGTACATGCTGCAGCTGACCATCTGCCACGCCGGATCGACTGTCAACTCAGCACCGGTAGGTGTGTAGATGCAGACACTGCAGCGAATGACAGGGTCTGGGCAGTCAGGCGCTGTTGTCACTGCAGCGCTGTCATCTGAATCCGGAGGTGCGGCACCAGCTGCAATGGCAGCTGGTCGGACACGCCAGTCGGGTAAGAATCAGCTGTTTTTGGGCATAAAATCGGGCTGGTAAAATAGAAAGTTAGATATGGGGAGGGTCCCGACCGGCGGCGTACTCTCCTTGGCCGAGGCACAGACGCCGCTGGCGGATACCCTCCCCGCCCATCCCTACAGCAATTTCGGAGACTTCACAGAAGAATGGTCAATTCGAGCGCGCACTCTACTGTTTACCTGCTTCTGGTGTTTGAAGCATTGTCTGGCGTCAACCGTCTCACTGCAAGGGGCCAAATGGTATAGTAATCAGTTTTTTGAGGGGGTTAATAACGTGCTGGCAATGCTCAAGCAGAAGGAGGTGTTAGCTGCGGCAGCATACGGTCTCATCCTGGTCCGACTGACCTTTTTTTGTGATCCTGTGCTCGTGGGCTTGTGTACGCTGCTGCTTGTAGTGTGGTGTTCCTACCGCTGGGGCATGCGGGCTGGCCTGTTCTCCGCCCTCTGGGGTGGTGTTATTTTAGTGTTTTCCTGGTTGCTGCAGGGAGGAGAACCGGTCCTGACCGCAGCAGGAATAGGCGTTTACTTCCTGGTGGCGGCTTTTATCGGCCGGGGAATGGATATAGTCCGCAGACAGCGAGAAGCTTTGCAGGAGCGAGTCAAGGAGTTCAACTTCCTGTACCGGCTGGCGGAGCTTATGGGCGATCAGCAGCTGAGCGTCGAGCAGATGCTGCAGGAGGCAGTCCACTTGATTCCATCCTCTTTCTCCTCTCCCGACGATACTCACGCCCGCATCGACTTCGACGGACGGGAAGTCAGCGGCGACGGATTCCGTCATGCCTCCCGCCGGCTGGAATCCGACATCGTGGTTCACGGAGATGCCCGCGGTGCATTGCAGGTGCACCTGGCGGACTCAGCTGCATCTAACTTCTCCACTGAGGAAGAAAGGCTCATCTTCACCGCAGCCCGGATGATCGGACAGGCAGTGGAACGCAAACTGACTGCCAAAGAGTTGCGGGCCAACGAGGAAGATCTTGCCGTAACTCTGCAGTCCATCGGTGACGCAGTCATTTCCACCGATAAAGAGGGCCGGATAACGCGGATGAACCGTCGGGCAGAGCAGCTGACCGGGTGGCCGGCGGATGAAGCAGAAGGCCGTCCGCTGAGCTGTATCTTTCAAATCCAGTGCGCCGATACCGGAGAGCCCATCGACAATCCGGGACGGCGGGCCCTGGAGTCGAACGGGACAGTCGACCTGCCCGAGGGAACTGTTTTGGTATCACGAGACGGAACCACACGCCATATTGCTGACAGCGCTTCTCCCATCACTTCCGCCGATGGCAGTGTGCGGGGTGTGGTGATTGTGTTTGCCGATGAGACTGAGAGGTACCGGGCTGTAGAGAGGCTGAGGCAAAGCGAAAATTACATCCGTTCGGTAGTCGAGCTCATACCAGATATCATTGTTCGGGTCAGCCGTGACGGGATTCATCTTGACGTGATCAGCTCCTCCGCAGAGACGATGTTCCTGCCGGAGGAAGGGATGGTGGGGAAGAATCTCGTTGACATTTTTCCCGAAGACGAGACGGCAGAAATGATGGATGCTGTCACCACCAGCCTGGAGACCGGCGAGATTCAGATACTGGAGCATACTCTTTCTATGGCCGAAGGAGACCGGTGGTTCGAGGCCAGAATTGTACCGGCGGGAGAAGATGAGGTTCTGGCTCTGATCAGGGATGTAACCCGGCGCAAGGAGCTGGAGCAGCAAATGTGGCATCTCAGTTTTCACGATGGGCTGACCGGGCTGCACAACCGCGCTTACGCCGAGCAGCAGATGGAGGCGGCCGTCACGGAGGACAACCTTCCCCTGAGCATTATCATGGCCGATCTCAACGGTCTGAAATTTGTCAACGATTCCCTGGGACACGCGGCGGGGGACAAGCTGTTGAAAGAAGCGGCCGGGATAATCCGACAGTACTGCCGCAAAGAAGACCTGGTTGCCCGCTGGGGCGGGGATGAATTTCTGGTGCTGCTTCCGGATAAACCGGAAGATGAAGCATTCAGAATCCAGCAGCGCATTGCTAAAAAGGCAGATTTGCAGGAGATCGGGGAAACGGGCCTGCTTTTGTCTATGGCTCTGGGGTGTGCTACCAAAAGCAGTGAAGAGCAGGATATGGAGGAAGTCATAAAGACCGCAGAGGATCGCATGTATCGCCAAAAGCTGTCGAGCAGCTGGAGCGTCAAGGGTAGAATGCTGTCGGTGTTGATGAAGACCCTGGAGGCAAAAAGCCACGAGACCCGCGAACACGTCAGGAGGATGGAAAAGATGGCACTTAGGATAGCCGACGCCATCGATCTGGATTCTACGGAGACACAGAAGCTGAAGCTGCTCATCGCCCTGCATGATATCGGCAAGATCAATATACCCGAAGACATACTCAACAAGCCCGGCCCGCTCACAGACAGTGAGTGGGAGAGCATTAAAACGCATCCCGTAACAGGGTACCGCATAGCCAGCCGCACGGATGATTTCTCCCATGTGGCCAAAGGGATTCTTCATCATCACGAGCAGTGGGATGGTAGTGGATATCCCGACGGGTTGCAGGGGGAAGATATCCCACTCATCTCCCGCATTACCGCGATAGTGGATGCCTACGATGCTATGACCAGCGAAAGACCGTACAGCGATGAGGTAGCTCCTCAGGAGGCGATATCCGAGCTGCGGCGTTGTGCGGGAACCCAGTTCGACCCCAAGCTGGTGGAGACCTTTGTCGACATCCTACGTAGCGAAGACCAGTCCCATACTGCCAGCTGAATCTGCTGGGACGCAGCGGTGCAGGTGCATTAGCTTTGAGGGGTGTTGATTCCCACCCAAAATTGACCCGGGTTTCCCGGTGAAAATTGACCCACCTCTGCTTTTGTCATTTCTTCTCTCAGCGC
>PUMD01000078.1 GCA_003551215.1 Clostridia bacterium
AACACGATCAGAAGCAGGCCGGTGGCTGCGGTCGCCCAGACAGCAGTCCTGGGGATACCCTTCGGGTCATCGCAGTATTCTCCCAGGATCACTACAATGGATGCCGAGGTGGCGAACCAGAACACCGGATTGACCGCGGCTACTGCCACAGGCTCAAGGCCCCGGGTCAGGACGGGAAGCAGCAGGCGAAAATCCCCCACACCGGATACCAGGGCCAGGACTATTCCGGCGAGGATGGTTGCGCCGACCAGGGTGATCATAAGCTCTGCTGCCCTGCCCAGCGAATCAACTCCAGTGATTGCCCCGTATGCACCGGCGATCAGGATGGATACCGCCATTACCCAGGTGGGCACCTGCGGCAGAATGGAGTTGATCAGGGCGAAGGCCAGCTGGCGGGTGCGCAGAAACGCCAGGACAAAGAAAAAGCCCCCCAGGACAAGAGAAACTGCTGTCCCCAGCGGTGCACCCAGCAGGTTCTTGGCCGATCCCACCAGTCCCGAATGGGAAAAGCGTCTGGCCAGAGCACCCAGCATGTACACCAGCGGGAGGCTTGCCAGTACCGCCAGGCCGGCGGCCAGCGGGGCGTCCTCCAGCGCGTTGGCTGCGGTGACCACCGGCAGGAAGATGGTCATTACCGACACCCGGGAAAGCGCCACCATTATGCCCAGCTGCCGGGTGCTAATCATCGCCTACCTCCCCCGGATCGCGCCGCTCGGGAGGCCTGCCCTGCCGGCGGCGGTCCTCGCCGCCGCCGGGTCTTATCGGCCTCCGGGCCGATACAGGCATGGCCAGCTGCTTTTCGGCCAGCTCCGAGACTCTTCCCGGGGTGTACATGGCCAGATATGGTACGCCGAATGACTTCAGCGAACACAGATGGAAGATGATTATAATCAGCGACCAGGTCACGCCGTACAGCCCGAGCACTGCAGCCAGGATTATGATGGGATAGCGGACCAGCCGGAAGCTGGTTGCGGCCTCGAAATCCGGGACGGCGAAAGAGAAGATGGTGGCCGAGGCGGCCACGATGACCAGCCCAGGGGGAACCAGCCCCGCCTGGATGGCCGCCTGTCCGAGGACTAAGGCCCCTACGATGGAGACCGCCTGCCCCACCGGCCGCGGCAGCCGGGCACCCGCTTCTCTGAGCACTTCCAGTACTCCTTCCGCTCCCAGAGCAGTTACAGCGATGGGGAACGGTACGCCGGCCTGGGCGACGGCTATGTTCATCAACAGGGTAAGCGGTATGAGTTCCTGATGATAGGTGGTAAGGGCGACGTAAAAGGGGGTGATGTAGATTGACAGCCAGAAGGCCAGCATGGCGCAGCTCCGTAAAGTGGTGCTGAGGGCGAAATGCATGTTGTGCGCCTCGGCGGTTGTCCAGATGCTGAAAAACTCGTAGGGCATTATCAGAACGAAGGGGTCGGTGTCCACCAGTATTGCCACCCTGCCGTCGTGAAGGGCAGCAGCTGTCGTATCCGGCCTTTCGGTGACCTTTATGGTCGGAAGAAACGAGTAGGGAGAGTCGGTTATCAGCTGCTGTATGGTTCTGCTGTTGAGCACCCTGTCGACGTCGACTGCTTCGAGTCGCCTCCGCACTTCCTCGATTAGATTGTCTGGGGTGAGATTTTCTATGTACAGTAGCCTCACCTCTGTTTTTGATTTCCTTCCCACAGACATTCCCTCTACTGCCAGATCGGGGGTCTTGATCCTGCGTCGCACCATTGCCAGGTTATCTTCGAGCGTCTCGGTGAAGCCGTCGCGGGGACCGCGCAGGGTGATTTCTCCGGAGGGTTCGTCCACTGCCCGCCTGGCCCATCCCCTGAATTCAAGAATAACTGCCCGGGGACTTCCGTCGATGATGACTGCGCAGTTGCCGTTGAGAATTGGGCCGAGCAGCGAATCAAGATCTCCGGCAAATTCAATTTGCTGAGCGGGCAGCAGCTGACCTGCGACTCTCTGCGCCAGATCCCTTTCCATGCGCTCTGGCGCCAGCACTGGCCGGGCCCACATCAAAAGAGGCTGCAGCACGTGTTCGGTCAGTTCCTTTTGATCAACCAGGTGCTCCAAAAAGACCAGGGCAACCGGAGTGCTTGGGTCTCCGCCCAGACCGAAATGACGGATAATCAGGTCTTCGGCGGGCGCAAACCGCTCCTGCAGGAGGTTTAAATTCTTCTGCAGTGAGGAGGTGAGCGGAACTGCCCGCTTCTGCGAATCGTCTTTTTGGCCTGTGCTGCGCAGCAGCATGCTCAGCAGATTCTTCAGCATTTTCCTGCCCTTTCCTTTGCCTTTAGAATGCTCACAACTGGCGGAACAATATGCACAGGCTGCAGTTGGTAGGAATCGATGGCCGGGGCGCAGAAGATGATCACTGGCAGCTGCATGATCGGGCACATAACCAATTTCAGGCTGGGGCGGAGGGCGCCCCCGGAAGGGAAGGATTCAACTTGACCGATACGCGCAGAGACTATCAGCAGTATCTGTGGGCCCCGTTTACCCAGATGGGCGATCTTGGTGACGAGGAGCCGCTGGTGGCGGTGTCAGGAGACGGAGCCACAGTGACAGACAGCAGGGGGCAAACATATATAGACGCCCACGGTGCACTCTGGCTGTGCAACGCGGGTTTTGGCCGCGAGGAGATCGTGGATGCAGCCTACCGGCAGATGAAGAAGCTCAGTTATTTCCCCTCTTTTGGGGGGATGTCAAACGAGGCGGCCACCGGACTGGCCCGGCGTCTGGTTGAGATGACCGCCCAGATGGGTATGGGCCGGGTCTTTTTCTCCTGTGGTGGTTCGGAGGCGGTTGAGACTGCGTTGAAAATGGCCTGGCAGTACTGGAACCTGCAGGGAAAGCCGGACAAATACAAGGTGATATCGCGCCGTAGAGCGTATCACGGCGTAAGCATGGGGGCGCTGTCGGCCAACGGACTGACCCCCAACCGGAAGAAATTTGAACCGCTGGTACCGGGCTTTCGGCACATAGAGCCCCCCTACTGCTACCGCTGCCCCTTCGGGCTTGAGCAGAAAAGCTGCAGCCTGCAGTGTGCGCAGCAGCTGGAGAAGATGGTGCAGTTCGAGGATCCCGACACGGTGGCAGCTTTCATAGGCGAGCCGATAATGGGGGCCGGAGGAGTTATCATACCGCCGGAGGGCTACTGGCAGGAGATACAGAGGATATGTCGAGAATACAATATCCTGCTGATCGCCGATGAGGTTATCACCGGCTTCGGCCGGACCGGAGAAATGTTCGGTTGTCAGCTTTGGGATGTAAAGCCGGACATTATGGTCTTTGCCAAGGCACTGACTTCCGGTTATCTGCCGCTGGGAGCAACCATGGCAACCGATGAGATCTACCGGGTATGCCTGGGCGAATACGGTGAGGGCCGTGAGTTCCGACACGGAAATACCTTCGCCGGCCATGCCGCGGCCTGCGCCGCAGCGGATGCCAATCTGGACGTAATAGAAGGTGAGAACCTGGTGGGACAGTCCCGCGACAAGGGTGAGTACCTGCTCGGGCGCCTGCAGGAGCTTTCCGGGCTGCCCGGCGTCGGTGATGTGGATGCGTGCGGTCTGCTGGCGCGAGTGGAGCTGGACGCTGCAGATGGAGCTGGCATGCAGGTGACGCGCAGCCTGCTTGAAGAAGGCATAATCATGCGGGCAGTGGGCGAAGTGGTGACCATGTCGCCGCCGCTGGTGATAACACAAGATGAGCTGGACACTGTAGTCGACGCCCTGAAGAAGGCAATAGCCGGGCTCGGCTGAGTTTTTCGAAAAGCCTGGCTGCAGCAGCTGCCGGTACCGCCGCAGGTTTGCCTGTGCGGCGGTACCGGTGTCTGGGGCTCGCAGGTAGCACTTCCTTTGTGGCAGTCCTGACTTGTGCAGCGGATATAATTACTGAGTTTGTAACATTTTTCTGGTTCGGTTTGTCTTGCCATTATGCTAAAATTATTACTACAAAGGCATCATATAGCACTCTATTGATACCGCTGACATGAGAGAGGAGCACCGTAATTGACGGAAGGTCGCCGAGGGCAATATCAGGCAAAATATACCGCCAGCTACGAGATCACAGAAGGCGAACAGATGCTTGGTGCCGGAAAGAAGGCTTCAGTTGGGCTGGATGATGAGACGCTGACAGTAGCGGGTGAATACGGCGATGTGTGGGTTGTGCCCTACCGTCAGATAGTTGAGCTTGGCTGTCGTCAGCACCGGATTACCGTACATCTGGTCTCAGGTGAGCAGCTGGTACTTTATCATCTGGGCCGCGACTATGAGGGATTCTGGCGGGACTTTTCGACAATGAGAAACGAGCTTGTTGTATCCGACCTGCTGGCGCAGGAGAGACTGCTGCGGGGGAAAATAACCGCAAAATACCGGCTGCGGGCAGCAAAAGAACCGGCCGAAGGAGACTGCGAGCTGCGGCTTTATGAGACCGCCCTGGTTGTTTTGAGCCGTCAGGACGGGGTGGTCAGGAGGATCCCCTTTGGTCTCATATCAGCTGTCGGACGAGAGGATTATTCAATCACTGTTACAACTGATTACGGTGAAGTGCTGGAGGTTTTTGCCCTGGGCAGAGAAACTGACACCTTCGAGCGGGATTTTTCCGCTGCCCTGGGCCGCCTGCGGCAGAGGACTGTCGATTTCCTCCGACAGCTGCTTCCCGACTGCCCGGTGATGGCCCTCCGGCGTCTGGGGGACCTGCTGCGGGACGGCAGGCTGGCCAGCCGACAGGACATAAACGCGGTGGGCCCCGGGCTCTGGTCGGCTCTGGAGTCTCATCTGACTGAATTCGGCTGCCGCGAGGAGTATGATTTTCTCCGGGGTCTTACCTCGTCGGAGAAGGTGTTTCTGGGCGCCAAGCGGGGCTTGCTTGGTGACCTGACTGCCGAGTATCTGTGGTTTTTAATTCCAATCTGCGGCCCACCCGGGCAGCCGGGGAATGCTGTGGCCATGGAGGTTGCCAGCCGCGAGGGGGGTCGGGCGACGTATTTTTTTCGCCTCATGAACCGGAAAGATTACGCCGCCTGCCAGCCGGAGGATATGCCCGGTTACATCGACAGGGCAGCTTCGGACAT
>PUMD01000032.1 GCA_003551215.1 Clostridia bacterium
AGCAAAAAGCAAGGCTGCTGAGGAACAATCGGATGATACTCTGATTGCTGTCTTCTCGCATCAGCATTGTGCTCCTGCCTGGGCACAATCTGGAGAAGCTTTTTCTGAGTATGAAACGTACCAGACGACGCGCAGTTTGGTGCCTATCTGGCAGGTCGCCACCGTTCAGATGTCGTTCGGAAATTGGCAGGTTACACCTGGGGGATTTTGCTGTAGAATTTCGGTGGGATGCTTTGGGGGAATTTCCGCGGGAGATATCAGGGGAGGTTGACTTTTCAGAAACCCTCACCCCCTAAAGAGATACTCCTCAATCAATACAAGCGGTGCATTATTTGCAATGGCAAAAAGACCAGATGCAAAGCCGTATTGCCGGTGGACGTATTGCAATTTTTGAGATAAAGTCCTCTGTAATAGGTGGTATTGTCAGGGGGATCAGGGGGGAGTTCGCGGGCAAGCCAGGCTTGCTTTTCAGATATTGCAATCCGGCAAAGAGAAGGCTTCAGACCATGAGGGTGTTTCACAGGGCAGAAGACCTGTACCTTCACCGGATCGACAAGACCTATCAGCGGCTGACAGTAAATATATTTGCAGCATGTACTGTCATTAATCCAAAGAGATTTGTCACGATCCCATACATCGATACGAAAACTCCCTGCAACGGGGCAGCGACGAAAAGCCCCTTCGCTGGGTCAGCCGCGAATGCATTCTCGTGTCATCTCACAGACCCAGTCCTTGAGCCGACGGAAGTGGAGCGCTGCAGAAATGAAAAGGAGTGGATAAAGTGTTACTTCAGGTGTTATTGCTGACCGCAGTTGCATCTAATCTGGCCAATATAATTGCCATCGAGGCCCTTGGTATGGTACCTCCCTGGCTTACTGCGGGAAAGATTGCCATCTTGCTGGCGGCGTTGCTTTTTTACGTGCGAACCGACCGCCCACAGCTGGGCCGTTATGCCGGCATTCTGCTGGCCGTCACCACATTCACGTTCGGTGCAGCCCACCTGCAACGGACCGCCGCGTGGCAGGGGCTATTTGACACGGCCTCCTTTTCCGGACATTTCGGCAGCATGATCGCCTTGAAGTTTGCCAGTACCGTCCCACTTTTGCTGCTTCTTTTGTTCATCTTTGGTTCTGCCAGCCGATCGTACCTGGCGGTCGGCGACCTGTCGGTAAAGGCAGAGCCTATACCGTGGCTGGGCATTAAGGCCAACAGCATCAGCTGGCGTCGCCTGGCAATTTTGTCGGCTTGTGCCATCGCCGGTGGCACTCTGCTTCTCACGTTGCTTACCGTCACCGGGTTTTCGCGACCGGAGCAGTTGGGGAAGCTGCCTGCCCATCTGCCTATGATCCTGTTTTTGGCACTGATCAACTCGGTCAGTGAAGGTTTCATGTTCCGAAACGCTATCCTTGCTCCCCTGCGGGACCTGCTGCCGAAGGGACAGGTGCTGCTGGTGGCTGCGGGGTTCTTCGGCCTGGCCCACTTCTACGGCGCCCCCAGCGGTGTTTTGGGAGTGTTTATGAGTGGATTGCTGGGGTGGTACCTTTGCCGCAGCATGTACGAAACAGGCGGCCTGGCTGCTCCCTGGATCATTCATTTCCTGCAGGATGTCGTGATATTCTCAACCCTCGTCGTGCTCGGCCAGTTGATCTGACGGTCATTGGGATAGAAGTTGGTGATGGCTATTTTATCGACAGTGAGTCTGGTGCTGCAATCTGTCCAGGGGGTATCTGTCAGCAAAACCCCGGTCGCTGCGAAGTTCATTCGAAGATGGTCGCCGCGATATATCAGTCCTTCTCAGCAAAGAGAAGGTCGGCCATCCTTTCTCCGTAACGGGGAACGCCGCGTATCTCTTCTTCTGTCAGTATCTCCAGCTTCAGGAGGCTGCAGAAGTAAACGGCCACGGCGGACCCGATGGCACAGAGCAGAGAGATGGGCAAAGAGGATGTCAGGTAATGAAGCAGCTGATAGGTTCCCCAGGAAGTGATGGCCATAATCAGAAGGCCACCTCCGAGTCCTGCCAGCAAATGCGGGGAGAAACGCACTCGGGGAAAGCGACTCCTCAGGACGGCAAAATTCAGCCCCATAGTGCTTACATAACCGATCACCCTGGCTATAGCCGCTCCATTTATATTCAGCTGGGGAATGGGAGTCAAAAAATAGGTCAGCACAAACTGAATAGATAACCCCCCCAAAAGGCTCAGCAGGGGAGCCCGCGTCTCGCCCAGTCCGTGCAATATACTGACAGTTACGTAGCTGATGGAGGCGAACACGATTCCCAGCGCCCTTATCTGCAGAAGAACAGTTGCGCTGGCGTCGGCATAGAGAAAGAGATTTATCTCCCGAGAGAACATCAGTATTCCAACTGCGGAGGCAGTCCCCATCATCAGGGCCATTTTCAGAGATGAACGCATGGTGCTCAGAAGGTCTTCCTTTGCCTGCAACGAATCCAGCTTAGACACGGCCGGCACAACGGCGGCGGCCAGACTTATGGCAAAAACCGCCGGCAGATTGGCCACCGTCCCTGCGTAAGAACTGAAGTACCCGTACAGGGTTTGCACGTCGCTGGTGGTTATCCCCTCCACCAGTATCAGCCGGCGGTTGATTACCGCCACACTGACTATTCTTTTCAAGGGGGTCATCATGCCTCCTAAAGTTATGGGTGCGGCCAGATAAAGCATCTCCGAGGAGGTGACTTTGAACTCATCCAGCGAGGGCAGGGAGGAGACAAGGGCTCCCCAAGTGGGTCCGTTTGTGAAGTAATATATCAGCAGAAAAGCCATCCCGCAGAACGCCCCTATGGTAGTTCCGGATACTATTGCCGCCGCAGTGATGTGAGGGGACGCCTGTGCGAACAGGAAGGCCAGTACGAGTGTGCAGCTGACGCGGAAGAACTGCTCCACCACCTGCGAAAAGGCAAAGGGCCGCATGTTCTGCAGGCCCTGGAAGAAACCGCGGTATACCGTGCTGAGGAAGACGAAGAACACCGCGGGAGCCACCAACCGCAGGGCAGTGGACAGCCGTGAATCCATGATTATACGGTCAGCATACAGCTGACTGGCGAAAAATAGAAAGAGCGAGAAGAAGGCGCCCAGAAATCCCAGGACTATCAGGGCTGTGAGGAGGACCGAACTTACCTCGCGCCCCTCGCCCACTGCCCTCTCCTGCGAAACCATGCGGGCTAAAGCGGTGGGAAAACCGGCGGTCGACAGTATGACCAGCAGCTGATATATGGGGTGAATCATCTGATACATGCCCATTATTTCGGCGCCGAAGAACCTGTTGAGCGGGATCCGGTAACCAGCACCCAAAATACGACTGATGATACCGGCAGCTGCCAGCCAGAATGCCCCTTTGACCAGTCCCCGGTCAGGTTGCCCTTCCAATAATCCAGCCCTCCTTTCCCCCGCAGCCTGCACCGACGCAGAATTTTTCTGACTGTGAAACTCAAGAGTACGGATGAGCTTTTTATCCAACAGGCCGCTGCATCTTTGGGAGACAAAACGGCAATCTCACAACCTGCGCGCTGCCCCGTCGGTCGTCTGCCGATTCGCCAGGCTACTGATACGGGCCGGCATGTGCAGTGGTATGTTGCATGGAGAAGCGGTGAAACCCTGACTCCCCTCCGAAGCGAGCCTGCGTGTCTCAGCATCCCTCAGAAGCGGCGTTAATGAAATCACACCAGCTGACCTGGGTCCGGCACAGACCGAGCTTGCCGGTACAGCGGTCTGTGTCGAGACGGACCTGCCTTGCGAGAGGGCACGGGAAACGACACACGTAAGGGGAGTCATCAGTCTTTATCTTCCCGGGATACCCGGCGCAGTATGCCGACAGGGGTCTGCCGACGCGTTTGCCCGAGGGGATTGTCGTAACGCAGCAGCTCTTCGATCTCCTTGCTATCGAGCTCCCCGTCACCGTACATACCGACCACCACACTGCCTCCGAGATCATTGACGTCGGCAATGACGGCGGGAACGCCAAGGTGTTGCGATATCTTCCGCGCCGTACTCTCTGGCTGCCTGGGGGGCAACACTATGTAATCCTGCAGTTGTTCAAAATGATGATCCGATATACCGTCAATCATTGCCACATCCTGCCCGGCCACCCGGTAGAAGTAGCCCGACAACCCCAGGGGCTTGGTTACCGCCGCTATCAGGGCCGCCAGCAGTATTCTCCATGCGCCCACCAGGTTTATGGCCACCTGCATTGTTCTGGGGTTGCGAAGTCCGACCCCATAAGGCGAATCAGTCACAAATCTGGCCAGCAGATTGGCCAGGAGGCTGACTCTGATATCGCTTTTGCAGTATAGATGATCCTGGCTTATGGCCACCACTTTTGAGCTGATCACCACTACGTCCCCTTCTTGAAGCAGCAGTGGTTTCACATACTCATCCAAAACCTCCAGGATGTCATCTCCCGCCTTGATAATGTGGGTCCGCACGGGAATACACGTCCGCTCGGTCTGCCTGCCTTCGATGAATACCTGCTCCGATAAATTCAAAGCACTATCCCTGCCGTCGTCCATCGCCCTGTCCACTCCCCGGTTCTCGCACCGTCTGCTTTTCACTGACGGCAGACACTTCCAATGCGCAATGCGGTATCTAACGCCCTCACTTCTCCGCATTATTGCCGCACCCTTTGGAAGGGGCAACCCCATGCATCTTCCCTGCCGTCGTGCATACAGGACTCTCCTTTTGCTGACTGCAGCATCCTGTGTGCTTACCCGCAGCAATCAAGCAACCCGAGACCCCTTGAGACTTGTCGCCCAAGCCAAGAGTATCACCCTCTATCACCCGAAGCAACTCGTCAGATCAACCGCCACAGCCCTCGACACTCTTACCAACGGTTGGCAAAACCCACCTCCGTCTCCGCCTTTTTTATGATGGGGATGGAGGGAGACGCGCAGATTACCCTTTGGAATCATCTTGCGGTCCTAGACTTACACCAGCCGAGGATGTTGACGGCGGCAAGGATATCAGGTCCTCGTTATTTGTCCAGATGACTCTGCAGCAACTGTTTGAAAGACTCGAGCCCGTGTCTGCGATAGATACTGATTCGATCCAATTCTAAAAGACCCTGGTGGTAGGAAGCGAGCCCGGGTCGGTTGGTAACAGCGGAGAGGAAGCCAGCATCCTGCACTTGCTCGAGCACAGCATCATCATAGTTGCCCGCAGGATAAGCAAAAGTGGTGATAGGCACTTGCATTTGCTTTTGCAGGCGCGTTCTGCTTCGACTGATTTCCTCTTTAAGGTCCTCTCGATGAAGCCCAGTCAGATTGCGGTGCGAGGCACTGTGGTGTCCGACCTCAAATCCTGCCCTGTTCATGCACAAAAGCATTTCCTCTGTGAGGAAATTATCCTTCCCCAGGGCTGCTTCCACTACATAGATAGTGGCAGTCATATCCAATTCTTTCAGTATTGGATAGGCATTTGTGTAGTTGCCCCGATATCCGTCATCGAAGGTTATAACGATAGGCCTGGAGGGAAGAGGGTGATCCTGCCGCCAGTGGGCTGCCAGCTGCTTCATACTTATGCAGCTGTAACCCTCATCTCGCAGGTGTTTCATGTGTTTTTCGAAGTCAGCAGTGCGAACAAAAAGCTCTTCCCATTGGCTGAAAGGTTCCCCTACCTCGTGATAGAGCAGAATGGGAATCTGCAGGTGCTGTTCAAAGTCGGCCGGGTCTGTGGTGGGGTTGCTCAAACTGACACCCGCTGTGCGGCGGTACAGCATCTCGGGGTTGTGCAGAGCCTGTGCGCAGCTGCCCCCGGTAGACAATATGAGGGCTGCCGCCAAAGCTGCCAAAGATGAGATGAAAAGCAACCTTTTTGCACCGTACATATTCATCACCCTTTTGGCCATATGCTGCTTCCACCCCAGCTCAGTCTATCAGTAAATGGAGTCTGAGTCTAAAAGAGGGAGGCCAGGCCCAGTTTGAGCCGCTCGCCTGCGGAGTTCCGTCAGGGCTTAGTTGGGCTGCATGATCTGAAATATGCCAGATCATCTTGTACACTGTGTGAATGGGTCCGCCTCTCGTCCGGCTGCGCAAAAGCTGTTGGGGGTGTTGCATGTACCGTGCTGCTGCAGGAGGGAAGGATTTCTGTAAGTAGTTGTCTAAGGAAATTAGTGCGGCTGGGACAAATGCTGAGTCTATGTTCATGGGGGGGTAGGTAAATAAATGTCGTTGGGTAGAATCATCAAGAATCTGAGAATCGCTCGAGATCTGTCACGAGACCAGCTGGTTGGTGAGGAGTACTCCAACAGCCATATAGCATCGGTTGAACAGGGCGTCAAACGTCCATCAGTGCAGATGCTTTGTTATGTGGCTGACAGGTTGGAGGTTCCTCTGTGGAGCCTGGCTGAAGAGCTGCTGGGGGAATATGATGTGCCAACAGCTGAGCTGTTAGATCTGGCCCGTGAGCTAACCGAGCGCGATCAGCTGCAGGAGGCGATGGTAGTCCTTGATGTCGCCACGCAGCACGAAGATAGTGTTTCAGACAGTCGCCGGGTTGATGCGGCGAAAGTGGAGGCTGAGGTGGAATTTCGGCGGGGAAATCATCGACGGGCTCTGGAGATTTATCATAGGTACCGCCGCATCGTTGAAGATATTGGCTGCGATGCTGAAGTGGCCGAAGCCTATTACCGCATCGGATGTGTTCAGTTCAGCTGCGGAAATTACCGGGATGCACTGCATTGGCTGTACCTGGCAGCCACCAGGATTTACCCGGTGCGAGGTCATTACCGGTGTCTGTCTAAAAGCATTCTGCGGGTGTACGGGCAGGCCCTATTGGCCAACGAGCAGCCAGAGCTGGGAAGGAAGGCGTTTGAGCATCTGCTTGAGGTAAGCGACAAGGGCGAAGTCAACTACGTACTTGCCCGGTACGGCGCAGGCCTGTGTGCCCTTGAGTGTGCACAGCACCGAGATGCCTGTCGACATTTGGAGCGGGCAGTCTGCGCAATAGAGAAGCACTCATTACCACTGCAGGGGGCTGCTGTGTCCGCGAGACTGCATCTGGGACGCGGGTTGATGCTCAACGGGGAATACTCAGAAGCGCTGGACCAGCTGGACCGATCATACAGTTTGCAGCCCCGCATGCAGACAGTAAATGTGGCCCTGCAGTGCCTGCTGAAAAGCAGCAGACTCACAGAAGCAGATGTATCGACGTGGTTTGAGCGGGTCACCGACGATCTCTGGTCTGCGGCAAGCGATGAACAGAGGTCTTTGTACCGGTGCCTCCGGGCAGAGATTGCCAGCGAACGGGGATGCCCCCGCAGGGCATTGGATGAGGCTGTCTGCGCTCGGGAGTATGCTCCTGAGGATCATCTGTCGCTTCGATTGAGGACCCTTTCTATTCAACTGAGGGCTGCTGTCAGGCGGGGCAGCCATGACATCTGCCGGGAGATTGCCGAGGAACTCAGGGAAGTCAGCGCAGGTGAGATCACAAGTCAAAAAGCAGACCAGCTGTGGGAGGATTGCGGATGGACTACGTGGTAAGCGCTGGGGTGGATGATTAGAGTTTTGGGCTTTCGGGTAGCCGAGACGTTTTTCGCCAGATTGCCTGACATTCTGGAGGTTTGAAAGGGCCGGATAACCTGCTTTCAAACTGCTTGAATACGGAGTGCTGTGAATGATGGTGCTGTTGTAGAAAAATCATTGCAATGTCTGGCTTGACAGTGTATCACTGCCATGCACTATTGTCCTTTGCGATTGACACCTACCTTATACCTGCTGCCGATTGGGTTTGGGTTGCTGTTGGCGGGCTAACGGAGTGCTGATTGTGGATGAGGATTACAAATATCGTCGACATCTGCTAGCTCTTGTTGCGGCTATGTTCAGCATGGCCATGGGAGTAGGATTTATAGTGCCCCTTCTGCCGGTGTATGCCGAGCAGATGGGTGCGTCGGGGACCTGGATTGGGTTGATATTCGGGGCCAACCCATTTATACGCGCTGTTTTTATGACCGTTTTCGGTTCACTGTCGGATTACCGGGGCAAAAAGAAGATTATGGCCGGGGGACTCCTTGGTTACATGATTGTGTCGCTGGGTTTCGTTATGGCCAGCTCAGTGGTTCAATTGTTTTTACTGAGAGTCATGCAGGGGATCTTCGGAGCCATGATCAGTCCGGTAGCCCGCGCCTACGCTGGAGAGATCAGCCCGCCCGACAAAGAGGGTGCGGTCATGGGGGTAATAAACACAGGGTTTTTCGCCGGTTTTGCTGGAGGACCCCTGGTGGGCGGACTTTTTGCTGATTATTTCGGTTTTCACGTTCCCTTTTACGCTATGGCAGTGCTTAATGCTGTTGCATTTGCTCTGGTGGTCTTGTATGTGCCAGAGCAAAAAGCAGATGTGGCAGGTGAGCCGAGGCCTTCTTCTCTTAATCTAATCGTCGACTCGGTCAAACTCCTGCGCGATGAACTGGTTCGCGGAATGGTCTTGATACGCAGCTCTGTAGGCATAGGACACGGAATCTTCTCTGCCCTCCTTCCGCTGATTGGACAGATTATGCTCGGAATCTCCAGCGGGCAGGTGGGTTTCGCCATAACCTCGCGGGCGCTTGTCGGGGCTTTGCTGCAGAAATCGGGAGGCTCCCTTGCAGACAGATATGACCGCAAGAAACTGTCCATACTTACTTCATTGATTGCGCCTGTGGGATTTTTGCTGGTGCCTCACTCGCAGTCCTTTGCACAACTGCTGGCAATTTCGGTCCTGATTGGAATCAGCTTTGGAGTGTCAGTCCCAGCTGCTGAAGCAATGGCTGTGGAGTTTGGCCGCTATCATAACATGGGGCAGGTAATGGGATTGAAGGAGATGTGCAGGAGTCTTGCCATGGCGATCGGTTCGGTAACTGGGGGAGTAGCACTGGATCTCTTCGGGCCGGTCGGTGCACATATAGCGGCAGCAGTGCTGAGCAGTGCCGGACTGTTTGTTGCTTTTTGGAACCTGCGTGATTATCAGAAGTTTCGGGCACAGCAGCAGCGGGCTTTCGCGCCAGCTGATGACGATACCTAACCGCAGTAATGTTCGGAGAAGATTTTATTGATGGGCGTTCGATTGTCCTGCTGCGTGTGGTGATTGGACCAGGCGGGGTCTATGCCAATCAAGTGAAGGCGGGCCCTCCCGCCGTCCCCTCCCCTCGACGGGTGTTCCGCCTCCTGCATTTTATGTGCTTTTTCGGAGTTGCTGAGTCGCTGCGTGAGGCAGGGCCCATGTAGTTCTTAGGTGCACGACAGGCTCTGTCGTTTTCGCTGTTTTCTCTGTCGATCCGTTCCCCGCCGGCCTGATCGGCTGCCTTGCCGTCCCTTTGGCCAGGTCTGCTTCCACTCCGGGACTGGCTCTTGATCACTTCATTCACCTTACAAGATCTCTGGGGCGGATTACCCGGCATTATCATGGGGGGCACCGGCCTTTCCAGCTTGTGAGGGCAGGGAGGGCAGGTCGAATACAACCGGACAACTGCAGAGTTGGTTGTGCCGGGAGCATTTTGCTGATACCCCGGCGCCGCGCGGCTGCACAACGCCCAATCTGCTGAATATTGTAGGTTGAGCACGGCATCAGCTGAGCCGGAGGTCCCCATGCGTGACCCAGGGTTTTGTGGATTTTTGCAGGCGCATGATGCGGGGTTTTCGGTACCAGGGAGGGAGCAAAGTGTCAGTCTATCTGGACAATGCCGCCACCTCGCATACAAAGCCAGAGCCGGTCTACCGCGCGGTGGAGAACTACCTGCAGGAGGTCGGAGTCAGCGCCGGGCGCGGCTCGTACCGGCAGGCACAGCAGGCAGAGGACATAATCTGGTCAGCCCGCACGAACCTTGCGCAGCTTCTTGGAGCAGAGAAGCCAGACCGCATTATCTTCACTTCCTGTGCCACCGATGCGGTCAATCTGGCTCTTTTCGGACTGTTGGGCAGGTGGGATCACGCAATAGTGGGGGGGATGGAGCACAATTCGGTCTGGCGGACCATGCACGAGCTGCGCCGGCGCCGGGGGGTGAGGTTCAGTGTCATCCCGCATGCAGAAGACGGCAGCATGCGGATTGAGCAGATCCCCCGGCTGATCCGGCGGAATACCCGCCTTATAGTCAGCACGCACGCCTCGAACGTCGCCGGCACGGTAATGCCGGTTGCCCGGCTGGGGCAGCTAGCCGCAGAGTACAATCTGCTATTGGTGGTGGATGCGGCCCAGACGGCTGGATGTTTGCCCATCGATGTCCAGAAAATGGGCATCGACCTGCTGGCATTCACCGGACACAAGGGCTTGATGGGACCGCAGGGGACGGGGGGGCTTTACATCCGGGAAGGAATTGACGTGCACCCTCTGCTTTACGGCGGTACCGGAACGCAGTCAGCCTGGCCGCATCAGCCGCGGGCCCTGCCGCACCGATTCGAGGCCGGAACCCTCAATGGGCCTGGCATTGCCGGTCTGGGAGCGGCTTTAGAGTTCATTTTGCAGCGCGGCGTAAAGAGCATACGCGAGCATGAAGGCCAACTTCTGGATTACACCCTTAGAAATTTGCCCGACTCGCAGAAGCTTTCGCTTTACGGTCCCGGGACTGTTGACCGTCAGGTTGCCATCGTGTCGTTCAACATCGAGGCAACAACCCCTGAGGAAGTTTCCTATCTGCTGGATGAAATGTTCGGAGTCATGACCCGCGCCGGGCTGCACTGTTCTCCCTGTGCACATCGCGTACTGGGTACGTCGGACTGGGGAGCGGTGCGGGCCAGCTTCGGCTTTTTCAACACCACGGAGGACGTTGATGCTCTCATAGAGGGGATAGAGACCATCCTGGACGAAATCTGACCCTCTGCACTCGCCTGCCGTTTTTTGGATATGTTGTGTTTCGCAAACAGTCCACAAAAAGCCAATTGAAAGCCAGCGACGATAGGATTTGACGGGTATATTGCAGAAGATGTAATGAGCGGGACCGTAGAGTGAGCGTGTGCAGCCTTTGCGGCCCCGGGATTCAGCTGCGGGCGCGCCTGCTGCAGATCACAGGATAGATGCAACTAGAGCGGGCCTGTGCCCTGCTGTCTTGGTCTGCCCACTTTCTTGCTGCACCTGGTCGGATGGACCGAAAGGGGGGTCAGAACGTGGATGCAATGGCATTTTTCCAGGTGACTGATCTGGTCACCGTATTCTGCGGCCTTCTATTTTTCGTGTTTGCTCACATTACCCTCAGGGAGCAGCTGCGCGTAACTGAGATGATGAATACTGAAGTGGAAACCGATGAGGATGACGACGGGACAATCCGCATATCATCAGGAGATCTTGAAGCCTTTTCCCAAAAGGGTTCGTCGATGAAGACGGCACAGGGTATGAAGTCCACCATGTGGGACCAGCTGGCCTGGGAAGAACGCATGGCACACAGCCGCCGGCAAAACGTGCTCAATTGGGTTACCGCAGTTTTCGGCATGCTGACGTTGTTGGGGGGTCTTTTCTGGTCCTACGCTGCCATCGTCCTGGGTGAGGAGGGTTTCCTCGGCACAGCCGGACTTGTCATTTTCGCTGTGATTTTCGTTATCATGGCAGCTGATCTGGGATTCAAATTCCGCCGGCACTATGTTCAAAGCGGCGCTGCGGAACAGGACAGAGCCATGCAGCGGGAGGGTCGGTCCTTGCTTGCCGCCTGGCTTATGGGCTCTTTTGCCCTCTATGCCGCGGTATATCTGCTCACCGGACACATTCTGCTGGCTTTGGGGGCGGTGGTGCTGCTTATGGGATTCAGACAACTTTGGATCAGATTCTCTGCTGGGGGCGACGATGACGGAGAAGGCGACTGAGCAACAGATACTATCCCGAGCAATCAAAGGAGACTTGAGAGTGGGATGCGTATGCCGACGAATTCATCAAAGCTGAGGAGTGAGCAGGCAGCCGGGCTGAGCCCCGGCAGGCTCCGGGAGGCAATACGGGCCGGGCGGTACCGGGGCACCACTGAGGGGCTGGCACCGGGGTACCTGCAGGCCAATCTGCTGGCAATTCCCGCAGCGATGGCCTACGATTTTCTTTTGTTTTCACAGAGGAATCCGGCAGCCTGTCCGGTTGTAGAGGTAACTGATGCCGGCGACCCGCGTATAACCGATATCGCCCGCGCTGATGTCAGCACAGACCTGCCGCGTTACCGGGTTTTTCGCAATGGAGAATGCGTACGCGAGCCGGAATCAGCGGTCGACTGGTGGAGGGAGGACCTGGTGGCATTTTTGCTCGGCTGCAGTTTCACCTTCGAGCATGCCCTGCGGCGAGCGCGTCTCCCGCTTCGCCATCGCGAGGCGGGCCGCAGTATTCCTATCTACCATACTGGCATAAAATGCAATCGGGCCGGGGTGTTCTCCGGCCAAATGGTGGTTACCATGCGTGCGTTTCCCGGTTCTGCAGTAGCCGAGGCAGTGCGGATAATGAGCCGTTTTCCCCGGGCTCACGGAGCTTGCGTGCACGTCGGCGACCCGGCGCAGATAGGCATATCCGACCTTCAGGATGTGTCCTTTGGGGATCCTCCGGTCATTAAGACGGGTGATGTTCCGGTGTTTACTCCCTGCGGGGTTACCTCGCAGTTGGTGGCTCAGTCAGCCGAACCTGACCTGATGATCTCTCATTATCCGGCTCACATGCTGGTGGCTGATGTTACCGATGAACAGTCGGCGGGTTGCTGATTGAGGCTGCCGATCGTCACAGCAGCCCCCGGTGTTTTTGCCAAATTCCCTTCATCTTTCTATGTGCAGGCCGCAAATGCCTTTTCTGTGCATGCGGCGGTGCATGGTCTTTGCGAAGGCCTTGATGACTCATTTCTGCCCGGCTGAATCGGCTTCGCCACACCTTTGCACCAGGACCCTGGCAATCGGTTTATCCGCCGGGGAAAGCCGGTATCTTTGCACCCTTGCGATAGGGATCCAGCGAATTTCGCTGTGCACCCGCGCGGTGGGGTGACCCGAGACGATTGTCGCAAGGTAGGCTGACAGGTGGATGAACATATCATCGTAGCTGTGCAGAGACGTAGCAAGATGGGCGCCGATTTTGGCCTCCACACCCAGTTCTTCTAAAAGCTCTCTGCGCAGACACTCTCTTGCAGTCTCCTGCTGCCGGCGCTTTCCTCCGGGTAGCTCCCACAATCCCTCTCGCCTGCCTTCGGCCCTTCTGGCCAGAAGAATCCTGCCTTCGCGGAGCAATGCCGCCGCCACAACTTCAACTGGTTTCTGCATGCAGCCGGCCTCCCCTCTCTCGCTGCGTCACAGGCATACGTCCTGCAGTATCTGCGCGTAGACTGCCGCTGCGGAGTACAGATCAGCTATCGCCAGATGGTCATCAGAAGTGTGGGCGTACGTTTCATCTCCGGGTCCGAAGCCGACGCAGGGTATACCCCGCTCATTTATGTAGGGTGCATCCGTCCCGAATCTCCATGCCCCCGGTGGTGTCCGTTCGCCCATAACCTTCGCCCGGGCTCTCTGCACTGTCCTAACCGCCTGGCAGTCAGTGTCAATTAACATTGGCGAGGTTTGGGTGAGGATGCGCATGCGGGCGCAGAACCTGGGGTGTTGTTTTCGCACTGACTCTGCTATCCTGCTGAGCTGGTCAATGATATCTTCTTTTGTCTCCCCGGGTAGAGTTCTTCTGTCTATCACCGCTGTGCACCGGTGTGGTATGGTGGGGGTCTTCCAGCCGGGTTCGGCAGAGATGTCCACCACCGTCCAGGTGCACTGACCCAGCACGGGGTGAGACGGCGGCCGGTAATCCGAATGCAGCGCCGCGAGGAAGTGGTGCATATGATCGACGGCGTTGATCCCTGCCGCAGGATTGCAAGAATGGCTGCTTTCGCCCATCACCGTCACCTCCACGTTGTATTTTCCCCGGTGCCCCACGTTTACCCGGAGACCAGTTGCTTCTCCGCAGACTGCCATATCGGCATGCAGTCCCTGATCGAGCACAAAGCGGGTGCCCTCTCCTTCGCCCTGTTCCTCCAGGGCCACTGCCGTCACCACTGCGGAGCCTGTGGGTGGGCCTCCCGCCTGCCCCAGGGCTGCAGCGGCGTGCACCATGGCAGCAACTGCTCCCTTCATGTCACAGGCGCCGCGACCGTATATGGCCGGCCCCCCGGTGCCGTAACGTTTCTGGGGAATGATCTTTGCCGAGAAGGGAACAGACATATCTCCGATTTCTGCGTGATCTATGTGACCGTTGAACATGACGGTGGGGCTGGCTCCCGGGTTGACGTGTCCTATCACGTTGCTCTTTTCATCGATTTTGACCCGGTCGAAGCCCAACCTGCGCATCCATCCGGCCAAAAGGTGCGCCGCTTCTCCCTCTTTTTCGCTGAAACTGGGGGTCTGTATCAGCCGTCGGGTGAGCTCTACCAGCTGATTGCGGTCAATGAGTGAAGACAGTTGGGTCATCGCTTTAAGCACTCCCTTCAGAGTCCCTTTCTTTTTTTGATCACCGGTGGCCTGCCTGAGTCCCCGCAGAATCTGCCCCGGCGGCGGGGGAGATCTGTTGTCTTTGTGGAAAGCTATCTTCACAGCCGCGGCCAGCTGGTCAGGGGCCTAACATATCTGCTGCAAGGGAGATGATCTGACGTGATCACTGCTTACTGCGGAATGAAAGTTATACCCGGAGATGGAGGCGAGCCCGTAGATGACGCCGTCGTGCTGGTTGATGACGACCTTATCCGGGAGGTAGGAAAGGCCGGAGGTGTGAACATCCCTCCTGAGGCCAACAGGGTTGACCTGTCGGGCAAAGTGATGATTCCCGGCATGATAGATGCCCATGTTCACTGCCTTATGGATGCGTCTGCCGATCCCATGGGTGAGCTTCAGCGGCGGACTCAAACCATGACCGTCCTGCAGGCAGCCAAGCACCTGGAGGCTACCGCCCGGGCGGGAGTCACCTGGGTGCGCGACCTAGGGGGTTACGGGTATCTGGAGATGTCGCTGCAGGAGGCGGTCGAATGTGGAATGATTTCCGGAAGCCGCATGCTGGTAGCGGGAAAAGTGATAACCATGACAGGGGGCCACGGTCATCCAATGGGACGGGAAGCCGATGGAGAAGCGGAAGTGCGCAAGGCTGCCCGGGAGCAGCTCAAGGCAGGCGCACAGGTGGTGAAGGTCATGGCCACCGGAGGGGTGCTCACCCCCGGAGTGGAACCTGGAGCCGCCCAGTTGACCGAAAAGGAGATGAGTGCCGCAGTGCAGGAAGCACACAAGGCCGGGCGCCGCGTTGCCACTCATGCGCAGGGTACCGAAGGAATAAAGAACGCGCTGCGGGCGGGCGTCGATTCGGTCGAACACGGCCTCTTTCTCGATGAAGAAGCAGTCGCCATGATGAGGGACAAAGGGGTGTGGCTGGTGCCAACGCTGACGGCCACCCGCCGCATAGTAGAGGCGCAAACAGACGCGGGAATACCTGCCTTTGCGGTCCGCAAGGCCGAGGATGCGCTGCAGGGCCATCTGCAGAGCTTTCGGATGGCCCTGGATGCGGGAGTCAGGGTGGCCATGGGCACCGATGCCGGCACGCCATTCAACAGCCACGGCGACAACCTGCAGGAACTGCAGCTTATGGTGCAGGAAGGAATGAGTCCCTCGGACGCCATCTTTGCCGCCAGCGGTGGGGCAGCCGAGCTGCTCGGGATCGCTGACCGGGCCGGAGCCCTGAAGGCAGGAAGACTGGCGGATATGGTCGTCCTGCGGGAGGACCCGCTGCAGGACATAGAAAGCATACGCCGTCCGGAGCGAGTGTACATGGGCGGACGGCGCCTGCTTTAGCGGGCAAAGGGGGAGGATTACCTGCTGGCTTGAGAAAAAGGTTATGGTAGTCCTGTCCCATATCGGCGGTCGGTTAGGCAGACGAATGCTGCTGGGTAGAGGGGATGGTGCCTGCATCGGTATGAGCCAAAGCGAAAATAAAGGACGGACAAGAAGTCGTCCCTACCGCGGTCGGGTCCTGCACGCCGAAGGTCTTATCAAGCACTATCACACGCCTCGCGGGGTGGTGGCGGCGGTGGACGGAGTGAACCTTACCGTCAGGAAGGGGGAGTTCGTCGCGGTGATGGGTCCGTCCGGCTGCGGCAAGACCACCCTTCTTTCCATGCTGGGGGGATTGGTTCGCCCTACCGCCGGCCGGGTGTACCTTGAGGAGCTGCAGCTGGCGGAGGCGGATGACAGTGAGATGATCGAGGTGAGGCGGCACCGTCTGGGTTTTGTCTTTCAGTCCTATTACCTGCTGGAGCACATGACCGCGCTGGAGAACGTACTGTTCCCCCTGCAGTTTTCCCGCCTGAGCGCCAAAGAGCAGTCAGAGAGGGCGGAGAGGCTTGTTGATATGGTGGGCCTGGGCGACCGTCTGGAGCACTTTCCCCGCCAGCTTTCCGGAGGAGAGAAGCAGCGGGTGGCGGTGGCGCGGGCGCTGGCCAATGAGCCGGCGGTGCTGCTGGCCGACGAACCCACCGGGAATCTGGACGCTGAGTCGACGGAGGCGGTGCTGAGCATACTGCAGGATCTCAACCGGCGCCTGTCGCAGACCATAGTGTCAGTAACGCACGACCCTGCGGTGAGAGATTACGCCACCAGGTCGCTGCATCTTGAGGCTGGCCGGATAGTCCGCCGCGAGGGTGATGGGTGATGAAGTTTGCCCTGATGGGGTTAAAGATGGCGCGACGCAGCTTCACCCGCAGCGTGCTGGCGGTGTTGAGTATAGCCTTTGCCACGGTGACGCTGATAGCGGCGGGCCACCTGGCCATGGGTCATCCGGGTGAGGCGGCGTCGACGGCTCGTGCGTTCATAGGGGGCGACGTGCTGGTGTTTCCCCAGGCCATGGCAGTGGAGGATGCGGCGCTTCATCCGGAGCCCAGCTGGCGCCTCAGTTGGGGTGATCCCGACGGACAGCACCTGCTGTCGGAGCTTCTGCCTTCGGCCTTTCACCGGGGAGTGATGGTGGATGAGGCAGCCTGCGTAAAGGACCTGGAAGGAATGATCCCGGAGATAAAGCAGGTGGATGGGGTCACCGGCGTATACCCGGTGTACAGTATGCCGGCGCTGATAAAGCTGGGCGATGAGCTCACCTTGGGCAGCCTTCGGGCCCGGGATCCCGAGCGCGACCAGAAGCTGGGCCTGGACGAATACCTGACCGAAGGGAAGTACCTGTCGGCGCCGGGGCAGGCGGTGGTGGAAAACTGGGTGCCGGAGACGGAGATCGAGGGGCGCAGGGAGTTTGGATACGATCGGTTCGACGGGCAGCGGATCTTTCTCAGCGGCGCACAGCCGGTGGTCTCTTCGCCGCAGCCGGCTGGGCAGATTCGCGTCAGCGTCCCTTCCCATCGGGCCGGAGTGTGGGATTACACCGACCCAGAGGAGTTTTTTTATGAAGTTGTGGGCAGCCTGCAGCTTCCCACGCGAAAGCATTATTGGTCCAGGCAGCGGTTGACCATGACCGGGCTGACCCATCAGTACCGGGAGGATCGCGACTACCCTTCGCGCTTCATCCGCGAAACCCGCTATTGGACCACCCCGCAGGTGCAGCTTGGGTGGGAGGACTTTTTCTCAGCGGCGGAGGCAGCCGGTTGGGAGCCGGAGCCCTCGGCGCTGGCGGTGTCGGTGGAATCTCCCGCGCTGACCGGCCGGCAGGTGGAGGACATCCGCCGGTTGGTTGCCGGCGGCACGGTAGTTTCTGTGGCCGACTGGTTCGAAAACCACCAGATGAGCCCCGAGCCCATGCTGGCCATCCCACCGGGGGATATACTGCAGGTCCGGTCTGAAGGAGAGGATTTTCCCACCCCCAGTTTTGCCCCGCCGCAGGTTGTGGTATCGATGATTACCTGGTCGGCGTACATCATGGGGGCCATGCTGTACGCGGGGACCGTGTACATAGTGCTGATGCGCCGCCGGCAGCAGCTGGCTCTGATGAAGGTGCTGGGGGCCACAAATGGACAGGTGCTTTGCTCGGTGCTGACGGAGATGGTGACCCTTGGTGCGGTGGGATCGCTGATCGGCCTTGGGGTTATGAGTCCGCCGGTGCTTTGGCAGCTGGGGACCGCCGCTGGTACCGCAGGTGACTTTCTGCGGACAGTGGCCGGGATGGGAGGACAGGTTCTTTTGGTTGCCGTGGCGGTCTGCGTGATTTTCGGGGGAGTTCCCGCCTACCTGCTGGTGAGCCGGGCGGCCGAGGAGTCGCTGGCGGGGGGTGGTGATTAGTGATGCGTGAAAGGGGCAGCTGCTGGGTCCTTGTTCGTCACATGCAGCAGCACTGGCGGGAGAGCCTGACCATCTTCTTGGTGTTGCTTTTTGGCTTTTTATTCTATACCCTGTACGGCTCCTGGTCGCAGGCGGCTGCTTCCTTCGAGCAGGTGGACGGCGCTCCGGTGCGCCTTCCGGCGGATGTGCTGCTGCAGATAGAACACTCCGCAGCGCAGATGGCAGAACCCGACCTTTCAGCCGGGCAGTTTCTCTCCGAATCTTATCTCGAGCAGCGTTTCGTGCAGCACGAGCTGTGGGACAGGAGGATGCCCCGCGCTCTGCGGCCGGATAAGCCTCCCTCACCGGTTGGGGAGTCCGTCGCCGGGGTCAGCATTGAGGTGATGTCCGCCGCCGGTACGGCCACCTTGTGGGGTCTGCCGGAGATACCATCGCAGCTGTGCGAGTCCCTGCCGCTGCGCGAGGGCCGCTGGCCGGATGACGCAGGGGAAATAGGCGTACACCGGAAATTCGCTGCCGCCGCCGGCCTACGGGTGGGGGATGAGACGGAAGTCTTGGCCCTGCAGTCACCACAGAACAGAATATCCCGGGCGACCGTACGCGTGGTGGGACTATTCGGGGGAGCCCATGACGTTTATCCTCAGATGATGTCAACCTCACAGATGAGCTCGCAGCTGGCCGGCAGCAGGAGCAATCTGGCTTTGCTTTGGTCTCGTGAGGTGGAACCGGTCGAGGTCGAATCCCCCATGAGTCCTGACCCCACCGTTTACCAAATGCCGCAGCTTGTTGATCTGTTTGAGGGTTTTCGCTGGGGTACGCGGGCGCCGGCGGTGGGCGAATTTGATGACACCACAGACCTGCATCACAACGCAGTCCGGGCGGGAAAGACCGTTCCTTACGGCACGCTGGTGGAGGGGCGGGCCCGCATCGACGGCGAAGAGGAGGTGGGCCTGCCCGGCATGTACGCCGGGCTGGGCGCGCGCCTGGCACCGGTCACTCTGATGATTTTTTTGTCCCAGGCGGTTGCTCTTACCGTCATTTTGGCCATCGTGGTGGTTGACCGTCAGCGGACGCTCGGTGCCTACAAGGTCATGGGGCTGGCTCCCGGACAGGTGTGGAAGATGTATTTTCTGCAGGTGCTCGTGACGGGAGTAGCCGCCGGGCTGGCGGGGCTGGCCCTGTTTTCAGCGACTGCCGGGGTATTCGGAGATTTTTTGGGGTTTGCGCTGCGACTCCCGGCGATGAGCGTGGGACTGTGGGGGGCGGCCGTGGTGGGCCTTTCCGTCTGGTGCGGGCACCTGGCCTCATCGCTGTTTGACACCACCGAGGTGGACTCACTGCTGCGGGAGGCCTACGATTTCGACTGGTGGTCGCTGGTGCGGCTGACCGGACTGTCTTCACATCAGCGCGAGCTGGGCTGAAGGGACATCTGTAGGGGGGATTCTGGGGGGGGATTCTGTGACCAACCTGTTTCGCATAATGCATCAGATGATGCAGCAAGGAGTGTTCTGGCCGCTGGCAGCTGCTGTCTTTGCTTTTGCGCTGATCACCTGCTATCTGCGGCGGAGGCCTTGACATCCTCCCCGCCCGTTCACTTCGTTCACGAACGAGGATTCCACAGGAACTTGCGAGGTTGTCTGCTGATTAAACGCCAGTCCATTTCTGGTAGGCGAGTGTGTCGCAGACTTAAGG
>PUMD01000018.1 GCA_003551215.1 Clostridia bacterium
TCTACACAAAATGCTGACCATTCTCAACGCGATGGTTCGAGACGACAAATCCTGGGAACCGCCAGAGGAGGTAGGGGCTTAACCCCTCCTCCCGCTTGGCTGCCCTTGGGCACAGTCGAGGATGGGGGCTGTGCAGTACACTCGCGCCCAGATATCCAAAGCGGCTGCCCTAAAATTCTGCTTGACTTTCAAGACAATCGCTACGAGGTATCGGTTTCAAATCGGGGTTGTGTGACTCGGATAAGGCAGAACCCCTAACACACAGAGGATCCCCATTCTGCCTTCCGCCTTCTGCCCTCCTTTACTAGGGCGAGGGGGAACGTCGAAGCTCTTGGAGCACGGCTGGGGTAACCCAATTGGCGATAATATCTGTAACCCCGACCACCATAAATTGAACTCCGATAGAGGCTACCAACAAGCCCAAAATACGAGTTAAAATGACGAGCCCTATGTCTCCCAAGACTTTTTGAAACCATCGACCCGATTGAAAGATCAAAAACGTGAGTAGAGAGACCAGAGCTATTACCAGCGAAAATCCCACCAACAGACCATACTGCCGCTCAGTTTCGGCCTGAGTGGCATGGAGAATGACATTGGCGATCGCCCCAGGGCCAACCAGCAGAGGCATAGCTAGGGGAATCACGATCTTTTTGTAGACTGACTGGGCTTCTTTAAGATTGCTCCCTTTGCCTTGGTCGATGATGGCCTTAACTTGACTAGCGGTATCTCCAATCGTGAGATTAATGCCGATCAACAACAATAAAATCCCTCCGGCAATCCGAAAGGCTGAGATGCTAATGCCAAAGAATTTGAGCAGAGATGATCCGGTCAGCAAGAAAAAAATGAGTAGACCAAAGACCGTAAGGGCAATTAAAAAGGCAGTCCAGCGCTGCACCGATCGTCGCTCGCCCTCGGTATAGCCAATAAAGATAGGCAGCATCCCGAGGGGATTTAGGAGCGCAAACAGGGTGGTAGCGAAGGCAGCCTGGGAAGGTAAATTCATGGGATTTGTCTTGTTTCGAAATGCAGAGGGCACAAAAATGTAGGGCTTTGCCTTGACGCAGGGGGTAGAAAGGAAACTCTAGGGTTTGGGCACTGGCCTGCTAAAGTAGGACGCCTCTTAGAACGCCTGCTGCACAAGGGTTCTGAGCAACGAGAAATCAAGGATCATACTTTTAGAGACCAGTGCCAGGGTTTGAGCGCCACCCAAGCAACGTCAATAAGAAGATAGCTCCGAAGCAGCAAAGAAAAAGAGTGAAGCCAGAATCAAAAAAGGAGTTCCCGGCAACAGCGGTAGAACAAAACCAATCACTCCAATGACTAAGCTGATCGTTCCCATCGCCTGTAACAGCATAATCGCCAGCTGGTGCAGTACAGGCTTAGATTCTTGGTTAAACCGGTGGGTAGTGCGAGTAAACTCAGTCAAGATGCGATCGAATTCGTGATCAAATGCTTCGGAAAAGGGGGGTAGAAGCGAGGGATTAGTTGCGGATGTGACCGGTACTGCGTTGACAGGAACAGGCAGATCTCGAATTAAATCTGCGGCTGGTGTGTTGTTTTGATAACAGATCGTGACAGACTTTGCAGTGGGGTTGACATTAACTTGGGTGACCCCTGCAACTGAAGTCAGCCCATGGTTAAGGCGATCGCCATAGTCACGATCATAGGCTAGTTGAGGGAGGCGGAGGCGGATGCGTCCCTTAATTTGGTGCACAATCTCATAGCTGCCCTCAAAGTATTCCCTAATGCCAAAGGTATCGTCAGACGAAACATTGAATCCCTCTGGGGTCGTAAATTCCATCGTCATGGTATTTCTCCTGTACTAGAGCACGGCAGGTTCAAGCAATGGGGACAGCACAGCAGCAGATTGATCATTCACTTCAGATCCGTCTTCCAGTTCAAATAAAGGTTGCTTACTATTTAGAAATTCTGCAATAAAGGCAGATCCATTGTTGACAATCACATTGATCACTGGATTTAGACCCAGAAATACGCCAGCTCCAGTGACGATCAAATTGGGCACAACAATGATCGCTGTGTTTTCATAGATGCGCTGAAAGGCCCGTTGGGCAATCTCAACTCCCTGGCTTACCCTGCGCCAATCCTGATCTAAAAGCATCGCATCAAAGGGCATGGCTAGCACATCCTCCATCGCCCAACCGGATCTTGTCTGTCCCACTGATACATTCGCACAGGCAAGGGCAGATTTACAACGGTAGGGATCACCAACTACCGCCACCTGCTTGCCGCTAGCCTGGAATGCTTGAATTAGATTGCATTGTTCTGCTGCCGAAGGTGCCGAGAGGATATGGGTAGGAGGTATTCCCAACGGTGGGGCAAGCCTCTCTAGGTGGGGCGATCCATCATGCAGTAAGTAGAGAGAAATTCCTTGGGTTTGCAGGGTTGAGATCGTTGTTTTGAGTGAGGCAGCCTCTGACACGTCTGACAAGAGTAGTTTTGCGTCTAGCACCAGTGTGTCAACCTGGGCCAGTTTCTCTAGGACTCGTCCACTGCGGACGTAGATTCCTCGCTGCACCGCCACTACCAGCGCCGATCGCACCGTTGTGGCGATAGAAATCGGCACTCCACTACCAAAGTCAAGCTGAAAGGGGGCAATCGCTGCGCTCAGATTCCCCATCACCACAAAGATAGCGCCTCCCATCAGCAGCGTCGGCACGATCGCCTCCCGCATGAACGTGGCTTGAGCCATACCCAATTGAGTATCATGCACCGGGTCGGTTTGGATCAAGTGGGTGACTAAGCGCTGTTGCTGCTGGTCACGCTCTGTCTCAAGTAAAGCTTGATCCTGGGTTTGGCCAGCGATTCCTCTCACTGTACGCCGCGATTCCACCAGGCAAGCCTTCAAAGCAGGAGCAGCATAGTTGCCATTCAGGGTATTTAGCCCCATCCAGAGGGAATCTAGCAGATCAGTGTTGGGCTGGTGGTGGTTGATTAAACTATCGGTGGCGCGTCTTGTCCAAGGCATAGCCGCCGCAAGGATTACGCCTGTTACCAGCACCGCAGGCAACTCGAATGGTGATGCTAGCAGCGCCAGACTCAGGCCCAGGAAAGGTAAGCCTAAATCTTGCCACTGGTTGACCAATGGGGTCAGATCCGTGGGCTCAACAGGCTTTTCCAATGGCTCTGAGCCTAGGACGGGCTGGGGTTGATCTAGTTCTAATGTGCTGGCTAAATGCTCCGCTCGTTGAACGCAATCATCCAGATAGGTATGAGCCATTGAAGGGGTAATGGCGTTGTCGTCGTAGGCAACAATCAGAGATCGAGCAGCTCGGTTCACCCGCACGTCGATCGCCAATTTCCAAGCCTGAACCACCTGCTTTAGTACATCAGCAAAGTCTGGATCGTCGGCAAGTTGATCTATATGAATACGACACCGCCCTGGAATGTGATGAACGACTTGGACATGAGTCATCGGCATTGCTGAATCAAGATATGAATCCGTACTGCTAAATGTGATGACGCAAGCGCTCTTCTTCCTCTTCAAGCTCCGTTGCACTTAAGCGATGTCCAAGGGGTGTTACATCACCAGGCCCGAGCAGAGGACGGAGTCCGTTCATCTCGGCCAAAATGGCTGTCCCGTTGTTAATCACGACTGCCAGAATCGGGTCGAGGGCAAAGAAAATCCCTGAGAGCAGTGCTCCTACGTTGGGCACGGCAACGATCGCAGTGTTCTGCCAGATGATCTCCATGGTGTGCCGCGCCACTTTGATCGCCAAAATTAGCCCCCGCAGATCGTTTTCCATCAGCACCACATCAGCGGTTTCCCTGGCGATATCTGTGGCCCCGGCAAAGGAGATAGAGACATCGGCATAGGCAAGGGCAGCCGAATCGTTAATGCCGTCACCACAGAAGGCAACCGTTTTAACGCTATCGTGCAGTTGCTGCACCACTTCCACCTTGCGTTCAGGAAATGCCTCAGCATAGACATTGTCGGGATCTAACTTCAGAAGATTTGCGATCGCCTTGGCCACCCGTTTCACATCTCCACTCAGCATGTAGGGAGTAATTCCCAGTCGTCCCAGCTCTTGAATCACCTCCTGGCTTTCCTCACGGGGGGGGTCGCTATACATCACCACTCCCAGCAGCTGGCCATCTCCGGCAATGTAGACCAGAGATTGCCCACTCGAAAGGGCGCCAGGATAACGATGTTCAAACTCGCTGAGGTCGATCGCCTCTTCCTTCATCAAGCGAGGGCTGCCTACCCGGATATCCATGCCGTCAATCCGAGCGGCGACTCCCAGTCCGACCCGGTATTCCCACTCTGCGCAGGTCTTCAGCGCCAAACCGCGATGGTTGGCACAGTGAACAATCGCCTCGGCTACCGGATGGGTTAAACGTTGTTCTGCCGTTGCTGCCAGGGCGAGAAGTTGGTCGGCGGTAAAGCGATCGTCGACTACGGCAATATCATTTACCCCAGCGTGTCCTACGGTCAGCGTTCCCGTCTTGTCAAACACCACCGTATCGATGCGGGACAGAAGTTCGATCGCTCGACCACTGCGAATCAACACGCCATTGCGAGCCGCGTAGGTGAGGGCTGACAAAATCGAGGTCGGCACAGAAACTCGAATGCCTGTGCCTAGGTCTAGGGTCAGGAGGGCGATCGCCCGATTGAGATTGCCAGTAGCCACTCCGACGCCTGTGCCAATTAAGAGGGTGGGAATAACCATCTGGTTTGCCACCGCTGCCGCATAGTTTTCGATCCGGGTATCATGCACTGGCGCGGCCTGCATCAGGTTGACGATCACCCCAGCACGGGTATTGTTTCCCGTGCGCTCAGTCAAAATCCGCAGTTGCCCGTCCGAGACTAGGGTAGAGGCAAGCACCTCATCTCCTTTGGAGGGCGCATCCAGCGGTTGGGGGAGTAGGCAAAAAAAGAGGGTGCAGGGAAAATAGTCACTGCACCCAACACAAATAATGACTATGAGCATAGCGCCCAGACTGAGCGACTGGCTAGATCAA
>PUMD01000117.1 GCA_003551215.1 Clostridia bacterium
CGGAGCTATGCTGGCGGCAGTGCTGGATGCAGAGCTGATGCCTGGGGCCCAGCTTGCCCTGGACCTGTCGGATTTTGACTCGGTGCTGTGCGAGCCAACGGCCCTGGTGATCACCGGGGAAGGATATCTGGACGAGCAGACCCTCAGCGGCAAGCTCCCGCTGGCGGTAGCCCAGCGCTGTCGCCGGGCCGGAGTACCTGCAGCGGCATTGCCGGGCGCAGTCGACAGTGAGGCCGAGGAGAGGCTGCAAAACCATTTTTCGGTAATACTGCCGGCATCGTACCCCGATGCACCTGCAGAGATATCGTCCTGCAGGGCGGAGGAGCTTCTCGTGGCGGCTGCCAGGCGGTTGGGGTGCTGCCTGCAGTTGAACCGACAGATCGAGGCAGGAGGGGTGTAAGTTGTGAGCAAAAACCAACAGCCGGAAGTGGTGGTGACCCGCAGGATTCCGCAAAACGGTCTGGACATTCTGCGCAGGGAATGCAAGGTGCAGGTGTGGCCGGAGAGAACGCCCCCCGGGCGTGACCAGCTGCGAGATATGGTATCCAGCGCTGACGGGGTTATCGCCCTGCTAACAGATGAGTTCGACGGGCCTCTGATGGATAAAGCGCAGCAGCTGAAGGTGATCAGCAATTACGCCGTTGGCTATGACAACATAGATGTTGCAGCAGCAACCGACCGGGGCATAGCTGTTACCAATACCCCGGGAGTACTCACGGAGACCACCGCGGATATGACGATGGCCCTCCTGCTGGCTGCAGCCCGCAGGGTTGTCGAGGGTGACCGGGCGGTGCGCTGTGGGGATTGGCTGAGCTGGGAACCCACTTACATGCTGGGGCGCGACCTTCACCACAGCCGCGTGGGAATAATAGGAATGGGAAGAATTGGACAGGCGGTGGCCCGCAGAGTGCTGGGCTTTTCGGCTGAGGTGGTATATACCGACACAGAGCCTCTGGAGGAAATACAAAGACAGATGCCGGTTGAATATCTTTCCCTCGAGGAACTGCTGGATTCTTGTGATTTTGTCTGTATCCACGTTCCGCTGACCGAGGACACCCGTCACCTCCTTGCAGCTGAACAGCTGCAGCAGATGAAAAAAGGTTCGGTGTTGGTCAACACGTCCCGGGGCGGGGTGATTGAGGAGACGGCACTGGTGCAGGCACTGCGTGAAGGTCCACTGGCAGCAGCAGGCCTGGATGTGTTTGACGAAGAACCACTTCCCACTTCGCATCCCCTGGTCCGCCTGGATAACGTGGTACTGGCCCCCCATCTCGGCAGCGCCACTGTCCGTACCCGTGAGGCCATGGCCCGACTGGCTGCAGAGAATGCCGCCGCAGTGCTGCGTGCAGATCAGCCGAGACATATAGTCAATCCGGAAGTTCTCCGTTGAACAACGCAAGTAGCGGCCCCCTCATTGAGGAATGATCAAGGGGGTTATGAGGGGGCCGAATGGCGGCTGCGTCACTTTTCGCAGCGACCATTGCATATTTTATGGTAAATGATTTGACTGCATTGGTGCTATCTGCCTGTGAGATTGTTGACGACGGTATACCTGGTTGGGCGGTCATGTGAGCCGGTTGTATCCGTATCGTATATGCATTCGCACAATTATACGCTGTGGCTATAGGAACGGGAGAGGGGTTGGTGAAATGCTGATCGATAGGAATCTTTAAGGAGGCCGAGGTGTGTCAGATCTGGGCAGGAGGCTGAGACATTACCGTCAGAGAGCCGGGCTGAGCATTTATGACGTGGAGAAACTCACCGGTCGTCATTTCAGCACCATAAGCAAATACGAACGCGGTGAAAGGCATCCCCGGATAGAGACGGTGCGGGAGCTGGCGGAAATCTACGAGGTACCACCAGCCAGGTTGATCACCGAGGTTTCTGACGTAGAGGAGATGCTCCCCGAGGAGGTAGTTGAAGCCGCTCGGATACTGCAGCAAAGACCGGATATCGCTGAGATAATTCCTGAATTGGAGCAGCTGCAGCCGGAGCAGATTCTCCGGCTGAGGCAGTTTATCTCTTCTGTGCTTTCCTCCCATTGAGGATCCTCATTCCGAAACTGAAGGCAGGACTTCAATTGTCTCTTGCCGAAATCTGACAGTGCGGCTGAGGCCCTCTGCGTCGGTGCCGGTGGCCCGCCGAAAAAGGGTGATTGCTGGGGGCTGTTGCCGGCTTGCATCTCATTTGTCTGTACAGTCAGTCCACCGGCCGCAGGTAACAGGGGTGATCAACAGAGCTGCTCATCCGCACACCAGCAGTCCCTGAAGACAAGGTCGCGCATCAGGCGGCTTGTTCTGCGGGTGTTCCGACTCCAGGGCGTATCGACAGACTTGAGAGGCTGCAAAATTGAGACGGAAGGAGCATACTTTTGCTGATGCTGCAGGAAAATGATTGTCAAGAACCCGCGAGGGTAGAAAAGGTGTCTGCTTCCGAGCAAGCGGCTGCTCTGATGATGGTAGGATTTGAGGGGACCCAACCCCCGGCGTACTTAAAAGAGCTGCTCGAGGAAGGGTTGTCCGGAGTGGTGCTTTTTTCCCGCAATGTCCGGGATGACAAGCAGGTGCGCAGCATGACTGAGAGTCTGCAGAGTCTCAGCGCCCGAAGTCGTCCGGATGAGGATCTTCTAATCGCCGCAGACCAGGAAGGCGGGCCTGTAGTCCGGTTCTCCGACGATTCCTGCTGGAGTCCTGCTGCAATGGCGCTGGGGGCATCCCGCGATTGCCGGCTGACCAAAAGCCTTGCCCGCCGTACAGGATGCGCCCTGCGCCGCAGGGGAGTGAACATGAATCTGGCGCCGGTTCTGGATGTCAACACTGATCCCAAAAACCCAGTAATAGGGGTACGTTCTTACGGTAGCAATCCACAGCTGGTTTCTGCTCTGGGGGCCAGCACAATCAGGGGTCTGCAGGACAGCAATGTTGCGGCCGTGGGCAAGCATTTTTGCGGGCACGGTGATACCAAAGCTGATTCCCATTTTCACCTGCCGGTGGTCAAAAGAGACCTCCAGCAGCTGAAGCGCGTAGAGCTTGTGCCGTTTTACCAGGCTGTAACAGCTGGCGTGGCTGCCATCATGACGGCTCACGTGGTGTTTTCTGCATATGATGACAGGCTGCCCGCCACCCTGTCGGGACGGGTGCTTCAGGAGCTGCTCCGCGAGGAGCTGGGTTTTTCGGGGGTTATCATGACTGATTGCATGGAGATGGGGGCCATAGCTGACAATTTTCCTCATCCGGCTGCGGCCGTGCGGGCGATTGAGGCGGGAGCAGATCTGGTACTGTACTCGCACAGCGAAAAGCTGCAAAGAAGGGTGCACGCCAGGCTCACCGAGGAAATAGAAGCCGGAAATCTGCCGCAAGAAAGGGTGCGGGATTCCACAAGGAGGGTAGCCGCGCTTAAGAAGGCGCTGCGCAGCGGGCATACCCTCCAACACGAGGACTGCTGGCTGGACTGCCCCGCGGCCTGCAGACAGACCATCGGCAAAGCAGCAGCGCGAGGAGTGACAGTGCTCTGCGGTGAGAAAGAATTCCCCCTGCCGGGATGTGGTCTCGATACTGCGGCTTTGGCGCGCGGAGAGCACTGGCAGATACTGCTGCCGTCGGGTGCTGACGGTCCGTGGGATGACCTGGCGGAGAGAATATCCCGCGGGTGTCCCCGGGCAGAGCTGTTCCGTTATGCAGACTCACAGCCCCCAGGCAGGAGGCCGGTCGGGGATGTGGGAAAAAGTCTGCTTGTGCTGACTGGACCGGAGGGGTTGCCCCATCTGACTGATGAACAGCTTCGCAGCCTGGTGGTCTTTTCCTTCAGCGGACCCTTTCCACTGATGGATCTTGCCCGTCGCCCTCAGGCCGCGGCCTGCACCTATGATGCCAGTCCATCATCCGTTTCTGCCGCCTTGCGTTGTCTATTTCGCGGGGCTGCCGCCCCCGGCCGCCTGCCGGTTGCCATAAAGGGGTGGGAAAGATGAGCCGGGAGGGGAGAGTACTGCCTTGGGAGCCGCCGAGCGAAGGACTGGCGGTCGGGGTGCTGTCGGGGACTTCAGCGGATGGCATAGACACGGCCCTGATCCGCGTCGCCGGGGGCGGTGACGAATCGGAGATTGAGCTGCTCGAGTCATGTACATCACCCTACCCGCCCGATGTATCGGAGAGCCTATCCCGAATCTTCGGAACGACTGCGGGCGGCCCTGGAGAAATTGCCCGTCTGCATGCTGAGCTCGGAGAGGCCTTTGGGATCAGCATCAGGCGCTTTCTGCAGGACGTCGGGGTCCCGCGCGAGAAGGTTGTGGTGGTGGGTTCGCACGGACAGACAGTTTATCATGAGCCTCCGCCTGGCCGGGGAGTGACCATGCAGCTGGGTGAACCGGCCACCATAGCTGCCCTGACGAAAATACCAGTAGTGGATGATTTCCGGAGCATGGACATGGCTCTCGGTGGGCAGGGTGCTCCCCTCATACCTTACTTTGACTGGGTGATGCTGACCCACGAGCAGCTGAGCCGATGTGCAGTTAACCTCGGAGGCATCGGCAACCTGACCTATTTGCCTGCTGGTGCGGGGGTTTCATCAGTGATGGCCTTTGACACCGGCCCGGGGAATATGGTGCTGGATGGGGTGGTGCGCCGCATGACCGAAGGGCGGTTGAAATACGACGCAGGCGGAGAAATCGCCCTGAGCGGTTGTGTTGATGCAGATGCCCTGCAGGGCCTGATGAAGCACCCCTTTTTGAGCAGAACGCCTCCCCGGTCGGCCGGCCGGCGCGAATTTGGAGAAGGGTTCGTAAGCCAGCTGTGGGAACCAGGCGGCAGCATGCCGTGGAGCGGGCTGGCCTGCCGGATGGATAAAGCGGACCTTGTGGCTACCCTGGCGGCATGGACAGCCGCATGCGTGGTGAGCGCCGTGGCCGGCGTCGGGCGGGGAGGGCCCAAAGTAGATCAGGTTATTGTCGGTGGAGGAGGTGCGCACAACGGTGCGGTGATGCGGCGTCTGCGGAAACTGCTGCCCGGGGAAGTGCTCACCTACCGGGAAATGGAACAGCCCCTTATGGGAGAGGCGAGGGAAGCCTGCGCTTTTGCCTTCTATGCCTGGGAGTTTCTCGGACAGAGGCCGGTAAACATACCGGAGGTTACCGGAGCAGATGCCCAGGCGGTGCTGGGCAGCTACACCCTGGCTCCTGACTGAGCAAAAACGGCCAGGGCAAGGCAGCTGTGACGGAAGAAATCATTCTGGCCGGACCGTCTCAAGCACAGCTCAGCATCTTTGTTTGTGTGAGGAGAACCGCCAGCAAAAAGCAGCAGACAGAGACACGGTGCGCAAAAAATGAGTTATCGCGCAATCTGCCACGGCCGCAACCTGTGCAGTTGAGTGCTGGCCGAGGATCTCAAGTTGTTGGCTTTCTACGGCATTTGTCGTAAAGTGGATGATGAGATGATGTGTAAGGTTACGTGAACTGGAGGTACTTGATATGAGCAATCGGCTGTACCGTTCGCGAAGAGATCGCATTCTGGCGGGGGTATGTGGTGGGGTGGGAGAGTATCTGGATACAGACCCCTCCCTGGTGCGGCTGGGCTGGGTTCTTCTGTCCGTGCTGGGAGGCTCCGGTGTTCTGCTGTATATCCTGGCCTGGCTTATCATTCCGGAGCGTCCTCAGTCGGTGCAAGAACCTGATGCGCCAAAGAAGCAAACTGAGCTCCGGGAGACTCCACGAAAAAATGTAAGTCCCGCTGTCCGCAGAGAACGAATGCGGGCTCTGGGAATAGTACTCATGGTGGTGGGCGGCGTTCTTCTGCTGGACCGCATGGTCTATATAAGCCTGCGGCAGTGGTGGCCGCTTTTGCTGATTGCAGGTGGGGTTTTGCTGTTGCTGCAGGGAAATGGACATCGGACAGATGGAGAGCCAGCTGCACCTGAGTCTGCAGATGAGCCGGCAGAAAATGAAAATAATGAAGACCAAGAGCCTGCTGATTCGGAGTGTGAAGATTCAACCGTAGGGTGAAGGCTTTTTCGGGTCCAGGAGGTGTTTTATCCTGTCGCCACCAGGTGACGAGCAGTACCCCTGGCAGGTGGTAGCTGACTGGCATACCCACAGCATTTTCAGTGATGGTTTGGGGACGGTCCGCGACAACGCCCGGGCGGCCGCCGCCGCCGGGCTTGAGTCACTGGCGGTCACTGATCACGGTCCTGCAGCCGCTACCGCCGGTGTGTGGCGCGAAGAGACGCTTTTGCGGCTAATAAAACGGGCTGCGGACGCTGCTGCAGAGACCGGTCTTGAGGTTCTCTGCGGGGTGGAAGCCAATGTGGTCGGCGTCGATGGCCAGCTGGATGTATCAGATGAAATCTACCGACGCCTTGACATACTGGCCGTGGGTCTGCACCGGGGTCTGACTGTAAGCGGTGGGAGTGGTACGGCAGGGGACAGGGTAAAAAACACCGATATTCTGGTGGCCTGCCTCACCCGTCACCCGGTGGATGTAATCACTCATCCAGGACACATGTTTCAGGTTGACCTCGATGCGCTTGCGTCTGCTGCCCGCCTCACTGGTACTGCCCTGGAGGTAAACAGCCGTCACGGTGCGGTAGCTGAACAGGTACTGTATGAGGCAGCGAAGCATGGAGTCGTTTTCTGGTGCGGCAGCGATGCTCATCACCCCCGGCGAGTAGGAGATGTGCAGGCAGGGATGTCTCTGGCACGGCGGGCGGGATTGACCCCCTGTATGGTGGCCAACACTAAGGCGGCCTTCGAATCGACAGCTGGCGAAAATAGGGAGCGGTAGATACCATGCAGACAGTACGTTTCGTCATAATCACGGGATTGTCCGGCGCAGGCAAGACGGTTGCCCTGCGCAGCCTTGAGGACATGGGCTTTTTCTGCATTGACAATCTGCCACCGACATTGATGCCGAGATTTGCCGGACTGCTCACGCAACCTGGCAATTTCGTCGACAGGGTAGCGCTGGTGATTGACATTCGCGGACGAGCCTTCTTTGATGCCGCCCTGGAGTCAATCGATTACCTCGAACAGGCATACCCCGAGGTCACAATCCTGTTTCTGCAGGCAAGCGATGATGTACTGATTGACCGTTTCAAGGAAACCCGGCGTCGACATCCGCTTGCAGGAGAGGGAAATATGCCGGACGTGATTGCTCAGGAACGTTCACTGCTGGAACCTTTGCAGAGAAAAGCCCAACACGTCATTGACACATCCGAGTTGAGTCCAGCCGGCCTGCGGCAGCGCCTTTACAAGTCCTTTGGCGATACCCAGCATACCTCACCCCTGCTGGTTTCCGTAGTGTCCTTTGGGTTCAAAAACGGTGCACCCAGAGCCGCTGATCTGGTGTTTGACGTCAGGTTCCTCAGTAATCCGCATTATGAGGATACCCTGCGTCCGCTTACCGGTCTGGACCATCGGGTGGTTGATTACGTGTTGGCAGACCCGGCAACCGGAGAATTTTTCTCCCGGCTGGAGGACTTTTTGGGATTCTTGCTTCCCCACTACGAAAAGGAGGGTAAAACGCAGCTGGTTGTTGCTGTTGGTTGCACAGGTGGGCGTCATCGGTCAGTGGTCATTGCGCGCCGGCTGGGAGAGTCCTTGCGGAACGAGGATTACCGGGTAGTGGTTGAACACCGGGATATCGATGTAAATTGACAGAGGGGTATCTGTCTTTGCAGGGGAGTGCATCATCATGGGTAAAGACAGGAGCGTAGCAAAGACGGCTTCATTTTCCCGGAGTGTAAAGGATGAGCTTGCCAAGAGTGCTCTGCCTAAGCGGCGCTGCGCGCAGGAGGCTGAGATCACCGCATTTGCCTATGCGGCAGGTTCTCTTTACATCAGAGATGATGAAATGAGCCTGCACTTTGTCAGCACTCATCCTCCTACTGCCCGGCGGATATTCAACCTCTGGCGTCAGCTTTATCCGGTGCGACCCAGAATGCTGGCCAGAAAGAGAACGCGTCTCAGCAAGGGTAGCGCTTTTCTGGTCCGGGTCACCGGTGCAGAGGGATTGCTGGAGGTGCTGCGGGACATGGGGCTTTGGCGGTGGGAAGCAGACGGAGAGGTCAGATTATCTCCGAAAAAAAGATTCCTGGAGGATGAGCAGCAGGCCAAAGCATATCTTCGCGCCTGTTTTCTTGCTGGAGGATCGATATCTGATCCGCGGTCAGGTTATCATGTGGAAATCAGGCCCGGCAGCCTGCATCATGCCAACTACGTAAGGCGAATTCTGGTTAAGCTGGGTATTGAGGCATCTGTGACCAGCAGCGAAGATTCTCCCCTGGTATACCTGAAGGACGCAGACAGTGTGGGCGACTTCCTGCGGGCTGTATCGGCGGTTAAGGGCTTGTTTGCTTTCGAGGACATTCGCATTATGCGGGATATGCGCAACCGGATAAACCGGCTGGTCAATTCGGAGACTGCCAACATGGACAAGGTTATCAGAGCTGCCGTCAGGCAGCTGGCCGACCTGCAGGCCCTGGGTCCTGAGAGAATAGAGACACTTTCTTCAAGAACCCGTGAGCTGGCCAGGCTGCGGATGAGAAATCCGCGGGCGAGTTTGCGGGAGCTTGGAGAAATGGCCGACCCCCCGGTGACCAAGTCCACTGTAGAGTACCATTTCCGGAAAGTTCGTCAGATGGCTGCCCGGGGTGGTCCCGGGCCATCCGGGGGAGGGTAGCACCCCGACTGTGTGGAAGTGATCTATAGGCAGGCAGCAAAATGACGCGTTAAGGGCTATACGGAAAGGAGGCAACTGACATAAAGCACGATATTCCCGATGTGACCATAGAGAGATTGCCGGCTTACATGCGAGTTCTCGACCAGCTGCAGAAAGAGGACCACAAGATTGTGTCGTCGGCAGAGATGGGAAGATGGACGGGGTTTTCGTCGGAACAGATCCGCAAGGACCTGGCCTATTTTGGGGCCTTTGGCACCCGTGGAGTTGGGTATGATGTGAAATCCCTGCAGCGCAGGATCCGCAGCATTCTCGGTCTTGAGGGATCGGTGCCGGTCATCCTGGTAGGAGGGGGCAGCCTCGGGAGCGCCCTCGCCCGCTACAACCGGCTTCATCAACCTCATCTGGAAATCATCTGTATACTTGATAACGACGAGGATGTTGTCGGAACCACGATTGCAGGAATAAAGGTCAGGCACGTGCGGGAGATGCAGGAGGTGGTGCGGGAGAGCCAGGCCCGGCTGGCGGTGGTGGCCGTGCCTGGAGACGTTGCTCAGAAAACGGTGGATGCTTTGGTGAAGCACGGTATCAGGTCCATTCTCAATTTCGCTCCCGTACATTTGCAGACTCCATCTGACGTGGTAGTCAAGACTGTTGATCTGACATCGCAGCTGCAGAGTCTGGCCTATTATGCACAGCGTCTGGGTGAAAGGACTCCCGGGCAGCAGGTTTGATGCATTTCAGGGCTGTGCGTGCTTTGCTTGACGCCGGTGAAAGGTGGTGTTTCGATGGGTGGCACCTGGACGGGGTTTTTGTTTCAGATACAGAACATGACTCCGGGTGAGGCGATTATATCTATTCTTGATGTTGCCCTAATTGCCTATTTGCTCTACAGAATTATACTTCTCATCCGGGGGACTAGGGCCATACATCTTGTTCAGGGACTTATTGTGCTCCTTTTTGCCACTGTGGTCAGCGGATGGCTCAACCTGTCGGTCATCAACTGGCTTTTGGAGCAGGCGCAATTGTCCCTGCTGGTAGCAGTGCCCATAGTGTTTCAGCCCGAGCTGCGGAGGGCCCTGGAACAGGTTGGAAGGGGCAGATTGTTCGGTCAGGGCGGTCCTTTCTTTCAGCAGATGGATGTTGAGGACCTGCTGGATGATCTGCTGCAGGCGGTTCGTACGATGTCTCGCAGCAAACTGGGTGCCCTCATCGTCCTCGAGAGAGAGACCGGCCTGCAGGATGTCGCCGAAACAGGAATCGAAATCGACGGCAAAGTATCTTCGGAATTTCTGGTCAACATTTTTGTCTCCAATACCCCGCTGCACGATGGGGCTGTCATCATTCGGGGTGACAGGGTAGCGGCCGCGGCTTGCTTTCTGCCCCTTACGGAAGCGCAGGTGGATCCGAAAATGGGAGGGAGGCACCGCGCAGCCCTGGGGATAACTGAGGAAACTGACGCGCTGGCTGTGGTCGTATCAGAAGAAACTGGTGCCATCTCCCTGGCGCAGGACGGACGCCTCATCCGGAATCTGGATGCAGAGCGACTGCGCGAACTGCTGGCCGAGTCCCTCGCTCAGGAAAGAACCCTTCTGTCCATCCTGCCGCAGAGCGGAGGTGGCCGGGGTGCGTAGCCTGTTGTTTGATGACCGGATGGTATGGGTTGTTTCAATAATTCTTGCCGTCTTTTTGTGGGTGCAGGTCAGTGCAGGGGCTCAGCGTGAGGTGCAGCGGACCTTTCCCGATATTCCCGTGCAGTGGCGCGATGTGCCGGAAGGTCTCGCCGTTTTGGATGTCAGCCCGTCCCGGGTCGAGGTCACGATCAGGGGAGAAAGGGATCTGATGCAGCAGGTCTCAAGGGAGGATTTCACCGCCACGGTGAACCTGGTTGAAGTAGAGCCAGGTATGGTGGATGTTTTTGTGTCAATTTCCGTCCCGCGCGGGATACAGTTGGTTCAGGTGGCACCGCAAACGGTGACCGTTGCGGTGGAGGAATCTGCTGAGGCGGTTCATCCGGTTCGGGTGGAGAAGGTGGGGACACCCGATACTGCTCTGACCACACTTGCAGTCACTCCGGCTCAGGTCATCGTCAACGGGCCGGCCAGCCGGGTTGAAGAGGTAGCAGAGGTGGTGGCAGAAGTGGATGTTGCCGGGCTGCAGGAAGGACTGACTGAACAGATTGTCTGCCGCGCACTCGATGAGGATGGCGATGAAGTACGGGGTGTGCTGGTTGTCCCCCGCCAGGTGGAAGTGAGCATAATGAGGGAAGCGGCACGACTGGAGCGTGAGATTCCGATCCGTCCAATTTCCGCGGGAACGCCGCCTGGAGATCTGGCGGTAATTTCGATCCAGCTCGACCCATCTTCGGTGAGCGTATCTGGTCCCGGGTCGGTGGTGGAGGAGATTGAGGTGTTGAACACAACCGTGCTCGATCTCACAGAGATTCTACAGGGGGCCGAGGATGAGATGGAACCGGGAGAGGTCAGGGTCTACACGTATCAGGCGCAGCCTGAATTTGCTCGAGATGTGGACCCGGGACATCTGAACGTCGAACCTGACGAGGTGATGGTTGAGGTGACTGTACTGCGGCTGGAGTAGTTTAGTCCGATGGAGGAGATAAATATGGGAGATTCACTTTTTGGCACCGATGGAGTGCGGGGAATAGCCAACATAGAGATCGATCCTGAGCTTGCGTACCGGCTTTGCCTCAGTGCTGGCCGATGGTTTATGTCGCAGGATGCATGTGCAGACGAAGACAGGCGAAGTGTTGTATTGGGCCGCGACCCCCGGCGCTCGGGCGATATGCTGACAGCCTCGGCTGTAGCTGCTCTGACTTCACTGGGGCTTGATGCGGTAGTGATGGGGGTAGTTCCCACCCCTGCTGTTGCCCATGCAGTGGTAAACAGCGAGGCGGTGGTGGGTGGTGTGGTGATATCTGCCTCGCACAACCCCGCTGAATACAACGGTATAAAACTATTTGATGCTGTGGGGCATAAACTGACGCAAGAAGATGAGCGGATTATCGAGTCAGGGGTCCACCAGGGCAGCCCTGAGGGCTGGCAGCCTCCGTCAGGTCAGGGAATCGGCAGGAGAGTTGATGGAGGGCAGCAGGTGTCTTCTTACCTGGATCACCTGTGCGAATCTACCGGGATGGGGCCACAGAGCCTGAGGGGTATGCGTGTCCTTCTGGACTGTGCCAATGGCGCTGCTGGCCGCATCGGTCCTGCCGCATTGCGGCAGGTTGGTGCATCCGTGGAGGCCGTGTTCACCTCCGGTGACGGAGACGACATCAATGCTTGCTGCGGTTCCACCCATCCGGAGGCCCTGCGGGGCCGTATGCTGTCGGAGGATTTTGATTTTGGCCTGGCGCTGGATGGTGATGCCGACCGGGCGATCGCGGTTTCACCTTCTGGAAGGCTGCTGGATGGAGATGACCTGCTTTTTATTCTAGCAGTTTACCTGCACGAGACAGGCAGGCTGCCGGGAGGAAAAATAGTAACGACGGTAATAAACAACCGTGGTCTTGATGCCAGCCTCCGACCGCTGGGCATAGAGGTCGTCCACTGCCCGGTCGGGGACCGCCAGATCATGATTGCCATGCAGGAGGAGGGAATAGGTCTTGGTGGTGAGATATCGGGACATATAATCCTTGGTCATTGTGCCACCTGCGGTGACGGTTTGTTGACCGGACTATTGGTTGGTGATATTCTTGCCCAGAGTGGCAGCTCGCTAGATGAGTTGCTCGACGGCCTGGAAAAATATCCTCAGGTCAAGAAAAACGTGGCTGTAGAGCGCAAGGGCGAATTTGCTGACGATGAAGTGATAGAGCGTTCAATAAGAGAAGCTGAAGCGGAGCTGGGCCAGAGGGGCAGACTGATTGTTCGTCCTTCCGGCACTGAGCCAGTTGTTAGAGTCATGGTCGAAGGTCCGGACTACGAGCAGATTCTGTCTTTGGCGGATCAACTGCAGGAGGTGATCGAAAAGAGATTGAACTGACAGCCGATGAGATGCAGGTTGAAGATAACGGCACGGGTTCGGAAGGTCATCACCCTTTTTCAGAAGATATATTGTGTTGATATTAAAAAGCGCCTGCACCCGTTTCAGGGTGGACGAGGATGGAGTTCATCGATCTTTCGGCGGATGCTCCACGGTTGGACCAATCGTTACCGGAGCAACAAATCCCCCGGGTAACCGGGGAGGCAAAAAAGCTTCGGATGGTTCTGAGGGTGAAGTTCCTTCCTTCGGCAGGTGAACTCTGTGCTTTATTCATTATCCGAGGGGAGTATTTTTATGTGTGGACTGGTTGGTTATGTTGGATGGCGGGATGCAGCCGAAGTGTTGCTGGCAGGACTGCGCAGGCTTGAGTATCGAGGTTATGATTCTGCCGGGGTGGCTCTGGCCGATGAGGAATCGGAGATTGGGCTGCGTGTGCTGAAAAAGGCGGGCAATATCGACGATGGTCTGGAGAAATTGCTAAAAAACGGCAGCAGCAACGGAAGCCATCTGGGTATCGGGCACACGCGCTGGGCGACTCACGGCGAACCTAACGACCGCAACGCCCATCCTCACACAGACTGCCCAGACGAACTGGCGTTAGTTCACAACGGGATCATCGAAAACCACCAGAGCTTGCGAAAATGGCTGTCAGGTTTGGGCCACGAATTCACCTCTGATGTAGATACGGAAGTAATATGTCATCTGATGGAGCATTACCTGCAGGATGAAGGGGACTTGAGTCAGGCACTGGCCCGCAGCTGTGAACACCTGGAAGGTGCCTATGCGGTTGCGGTGGTGCAGAGCCCCCTCGGAGCCAATGAGCGCGAGATCGTCGCCGCACGAAAGGACAGTCTGTTAGTAGTTGGGCTGGGCGATGATGAGAACTTTCTGGCTTCTGATGTGCCGGCTATCCTACCTTACACGCGCCGGGTCATGTATCTGGAAAACGGAGATTTTGTCCGGCTCACCGCTGACGATGTCACTGTTTTCCGTTCGGATGGCCGGCGGGTTGATCGACCTGTTACCGAGGTTCAGTGGGACCCGGTTCAGGCCCAGCGCGATGGTTACCCCCATTTCATGCTCAAAGAGATCGAGGAGCAGCCAGCGGCGTGGGAGTCTGCTCTGCGCGGCCGCCTCAGCGGCGGAGAGGTAGATCTGCAGGGACTGCAATTTCCTGCTTTGGAGGATATTGAACACATCTACTTTGTGGCCTGCGGTACCTCGTATCACGCGGGGATGGCTGCTGCTCCACTGTGGGAACGCCTCCTGCAGATACCCGCTTCGGCGGAGATAGGTTCGGAGTTTCGCTACCGACAGCCGCTGCTCGGAGAAGACACTCTGGTCGTCTTCATAAGTCAGTCCGGAGAGACGGCTGATACCCTGGCCAGCCTGGATCTTGCTATCGAGGAGAATTGCCCGACCATATGCGTCACCAATGTGGTCGGTTCATCGATGGCCCGCCGGGCCGACAATGTGATATACACCCAGGCCGGCCCGGAAATATCTGTTGCTTCTACCAAGACCTATACGACGCAGCTGCTGATACTGTTTCTGCTGGCCTGCCATCTCGGCAGACAGCTGCCTCACGGCCAGCAGCACAGCGAGACATGCGACCGGCTGCTTGCAGCAATGCCCTCGCTCAGTGACCTTGAAAGACAGCTGCTGAATGACACGACGGAGATCGGGAGTGCCGCAGAACGCATTGCCGATTGGGAAGATTCTTTCTTCATCGGCCGTGGCCTCGATTACGTATCGGCCCTTGAGGGGCAGCTCAAGCTCAAAGAAATATCCTACATCCATGCGGAAGCTTATCCGGCGGGTGAGCTGAAGCATGGAACAATGGCGCTCATCGAAGAGGGTGTCCCGGTAGTTGCCATCTCTACTCAGCCCCAACTACGGGACAAGATGGCATCTAACGTGGAAGAAGTGCGCGCCCGTGGGGCCTGGGTGGTCGCAGTGACCGACCAGCCCGAGGGCGAGGTTGCCCGGCGCTCGGATGCGGTCATACCGGTGCCGGATTCTGAGCCGGAGCTTTCACCTTTGTTTGTGGGAACCGCCCTGCAGGTTCTGGCCTACAGGGCAGCTGTGCTGCGGGACTGTCCAATAGATAAACCGAGAAATCTGGCCAAGAGCGTTACGGTGGAGTGAAACTGCAGAGACCCGGTGCCGCTCGGCACCGGGCCTCTTTTTTGAGGAGGTGGTCCGCTGCCTTCAGCGGCCCGGCAATGAGCGAACGGATCCTGGGGTTGGGAATGGATGTAATTGAACCTTCCCGCATCTGCGCGGTGTGGGAGCGTCGGGGAGAAAGGTTTCTGCAGCGCATTTACACCTCTGAGGAGATAAGTTACTCTTTGAAAGGAAGGAATACCTGTCAACGTTTGGCGGCCCGATGGGCGGCCAAGGAGGCCTTTGTCAAGGCAGTGGGTTCAGAATTGACAGGTATCCGCTGGGTTGATATCGAATTGATCAGCTCGGGTGACGCACCTCCGCGAATGAACCTGCACGGCAGGGCAGCCCAGCGCGCTCAGAAGATGGGGGTAGAGCGTATACTTGTGAGCATCAGTCACTCTCATGATGTTGCCGCTGCGACAGTCCTGCTGGTAGGCCTTTGAATCTTTGACCGGGGGTTCTGCGGTGGAAGGGAGTTTGACTATGACGGTCGGAAGTCGTGGAAGGGGCCAGCCGGTATATGCGCTCAGCTGCCGTGCCATGCGGCTTGCCGATGAGATGGCGATCAACCAGATGGAAATTCCAGGGGTTTTGCTCATGGAGGCCGCCGGACGGGCGGTAGCCCGCGAGGCTGCCGGTATTGTGCCATCCGGGGGTCGCATTCTTGTTTTGGCCGGGCCGGGCAACAACGGCGGCGACGGTTTTGCGGCTGCCCGTTTTCTGCATCGGGAGGGACACGACGTTTGTGTCCTGAGTGCAGGTGATGTATCGGCATATGAGGGCGATGCGGGAGTAAATGCCCGCATACTGAAGCATCTTGACATTCCTTTCTTACCCTTCCGTCACTCCGACGGCTCGCTTCGGACCGACCTTATCCACCAGCAGCTGAAAGAAAGCGCCCTGATAATCGATGCCCTGCTTGGAACGGGGGTACAGGGGCGCCTGCGATATCCCTACCGTCGCCTCGTTGACATGATCAATCAGGCGCCGGCAGATACCCTGGCCGTGGATATCCCCACGGGCGTCGATGCTGATACGGCAGCGGTACCGGGGCCGGCGATTTCCGCCGACATTACGGTGACCTTTGCGGCTCCAAAGATCGGCCTTCTGCTGGAGCCGGGCTGCGAGCACACAGCAAAGCTGATCGTTGCTGATATCGGAATTCCGCAGCGCGTCTTGCGCAGCGCTGCCGTAGGGGAGTGCGCCGATACCGGGTTAGCTGTCGTTGTCGATGCCGATTGGGTATCAGGACGGCTTCCGCTGCGAGTTCCCACCGGCCACAAGGGGACTTTCGGTCATGTGCTGGTTGTGGGTGGTTCGGAAGGACTAAGCGGTGCGGCAGCCCTGGCTGCTTCTGCCGCTCAGAGGGCCGGATCCGGCATGGTTACCTGCGCCGTTCCCGCTGCCCTCAATCCGGTGATGGAATGCAAGCTTACCTCGGCGATGACCGCCGGGTTTGCCGATCTGACAGCAGATGAGGACGTCGAACGTGCCACCGGGCAGCTGGCAGAGAAAATTGGAGCGTGTGATGCCGTTGCTCTCGGTCCGGGGCTGGGGAGAGACCCGCTGTCAGCGGAATTGGTGAGAAACCTGCTTGGGCTGTGGGAATGCGGCGGAGACGCGCCTCCGGTGGTGGTTGACGCCGATGCGTTGAATGCGGTTGCTCCCGATATTGAGGAGTTTCGCCGTGCAGCACCCCGGGCCATCCTGACGCCTCACCCGGGTGAGATGGCCCGCCTTCTGGGATGTAGTGTCCGGAGTGTTTTGGCCGATCGTCAGGGGGCTGTGCGTCGGGCGGCTGCCCAATCCGGCTGCGTGGTAGTGTTGAAGGGGGCACCCAGCGTAACTGCCTGTCCCTGCGGTTGCCTTTGGGTCAACAGCAGTGGTAATGTGGGGCTGGCTGCAGGGGGTTCCGGAGACCTGCTCACAGGCATAATCGCCTCGCTGCTGGGGCAGGGGCAATCTGCCAGGGATGCTGCCGCTGTGGGTTGTTACGTTCATGGTCGTGCTGCTGATATCACCAGAATGGATACATCGACCCGGAGCATGATTCCCGAGGATGTGCTTGATAAGATTTCGGAGGCCCTGGAGGAGCTGGAACGATCCTGCCGGTATCAGGCGGCAGGTAAGTATAGAGGGTGAGTGATGAGATGAACCGGCAGCCTGATGGAGACATTCGGCCCACCTGGGTGGAAATCGATCTGGACGTATTTGCCGCAAACGTCGCAGCTATCCGACAATATCTTGATGCCCACGGCAAAAGAAAAAGCCGGATTGCTGCCGTGGTGAAAGCGGACGCTTACGGACATGGAGCGATAAAGGTAGCCCGCGCCGCGCTCGACGCTGGAGCTGACTGGCTCGCAGTTGCCTTTGCTGAGGAGGGTCTGGCACTGAGGGAAGCCGGACTGCAATGCCCTGTTCTGATTCTGGGCTGGACTCCTCCTTCGGCAGTCTCACGGGCTGTCTCTGCTGATCTATCTCTCACTGTTCCACAAACTGAGGATGGACGAGCCATCGCCGCCGCAGCCCGCACAGTGGGCAAGCCCGCCCGCGTACACGTAAAGGTTGACACGGGAATGGGGCGTCTCGGTTTTTCGCCTGATGAGGAGGGAGTAGAGGCTGTCCGTCGGCTGGCCCGGCTGGATGGGCTGCAGCTGGAGGGCTTATTTACCCATTTCTCGGTGGCAGACGAAGATCCCGTCTACACCCGACGTCAGCTGCGCAGGTACCGCAGGTTCGTGACAGCCCTGCGCACCCGGGGTGTTGATGTTCCCATACACCATGCAGCCAACAGCGCAGCCGTGCTGGATTTTCCGGAGGCCAGCTTCGATATGGTCCGACCAGGAATAATGCTTTATGGGGTTTACCCGACCCCCCTTGTAAGCAGAAGCGTGGAGGTGCGTCCTTTTATGACCTGGAAAACGCGCGTGGCTCAGGTCAAAGGGCATGGGCCGGGATCCAGCATCAGCTATGGGCGGACTTACTGCACCAAAGGATCAGCGACAATAGCAACGCTGCCCGTGGGATATGCGGATGGGTACCCCAGGGCTCTTTCCAACTGTGGGGAAGTTTTGATAGAGGGCCACAGATGTCGCATCGCAGGGCGTGTATGTATGGATCAGACCATGGTTGTTGTGCCGGACGAGGCCGGAAGAATCGAACCGGGTACAGAAGCTGTGCTGCTCGGGTCCGATGGATGCGAAGAGGTTACTGCCGATGAACTCGCCGAACTAACTGACACTATTGCTCACGAGATTTTCACCGGGGTAAGCAAACGGGTACCCAGAGTTTTCTTCAGGGGCGATGAAGCATTAGCCACAGGTGAGGTAATGCACTTCTGACCGCCGCAGCGACGACTGCTCGGTTGTGCCACGCGAGAAGGTGGGGGTTATGGCTGAATTTCAGGAGATTAGCATCCAGGTTCCCGGCAAACTACTCAAAGAGATTGATCAATTCGCCGAAGCTGAAGGAGTCTGCCGTACTGAATTCATACTGCGGGCTCTCAGGGCATATATTCAGGCTAGAAATGGCGAGCGTATTCGTGAATCCTTGCAGGCCGGTTATGCTGAGATGGCTTCGCTGAACCTTCAGATCGCCCAGCAGTGGTTCAAGTTGGAAAATGAAGGTGGAGAGGTATTACTAGAGGATTTAACAGGAGGAGGAGACGTTGCAGATAACTAGAGGGGACATATACTTCGCTGACCTGAGCCCGGTGGTGGGGTCAGAACAGGGCGGAGTGCGTCCCGTGCTGGTAGTGCAAAATGACGTGGGCAACAAGTTCAGTCCCACGGTCATAGTGGCAGCTATTACATCAAAAATAGCCAAATCCCAGCTGCCCATTCACGTGGAGGTGACCAGGGAGGACCACGGTCTGGATAGAGACTCCGTGGTCCTCTGCGAACAGATCCGTACAATAGATAAAAGGCGCCTTCGGGAGAAAATCGCGCATCTGGGAGAGGAGACCATGGAGAAGGTTGACCGGTCGTTGAAAATCAGCCTGGGGCTGGTTGACTTCTGAGAAAACCCGGGTTGATCTGCTCTACGGGAGAGGAGAGGGAATATGAAGATTTCCGGCTTCCCTTGCAAGGAACTGGCCGACATCCCTACACCGCTTTCTTTTTTACCCCGCTTTTCTGAAGCCGTTGGTGACGCGAACATATGGATAAAGCGCGACGATCAGACCGGCCTGGCGATGGGCGGCAACAAAGCCCGCAAGTTGGAGTATCTGGTCGGTGATGCCCAGCAGAAGGGTGCTGACGTGTTGCTTACCGCCGGCGGGGAACAGTCCAACCATGCCAGGATGACTGCCGCTGCTGCAGCTGCAGCAGGCATGCGGGCAGTTCTCTTTCTGAGCGGAGAACAGCCTGATGTGCGGCAGGGCAATCTGCTATTGGATGAGATCCTGAATGCCGAGATCCGTTTCATCGGTGAACAGGATTCCGGCTGCGCAATGCAGCAGCACGCAGAGCAGCTGCGCGGCGATGGTCATGCTCCCTACATAATTCCTGTCGGCGGATCGGTTCCGGTGGGATGTCTTGGTTACGTTCGGGCCGGAATCGAACTCGCCGAGCAGGCCATGCGGCAGGGGGTCGAATTTGCACATATCGTTTTGGCGGCTGGTTCCGGCGGTACAGCTGCGGGGCTGCTGCTGGCGCTGCATGCTCTTTCCCCCGGAACCGGTGTTCACGCGGTCTCGGTCAGTCGGGAAGCAGAGCTCCTCGCCGAGAGGATACTCGAACTGACACATCAGACGGCGGATCTGCTGGGATGGTCTCACGGCGATTACACCGGGCAGCTCCGGGTTCACGATCAGTTCGTGGGAGAGGGGTATGCGGTACCAACCAAAGAAGGCCTGAAGGCCGGGCACCTCCTGGCAAAAACTGAAGGAATTCTGGTTGACACAACCTACACAGGCAAAGGCTTGGCCGGTCTTGTTGGGCTGGCAGGCACAGGAGAGTTTGGCCCGGGAGAAGATGTGGTATTTCTTCACACCGGTGGAGTGCCGGCCATATTCTCTACCCCTGATTCCTTTTCATTTTTGTGGGAGGGACAGGGAAGTTGAAGGCTTTCATCGGCATAACCGCTGCAGTCAGCGAAAAGGACGACATGCACCGGCTGCCGGCGAGCTACGTGGAGGCAGTGCACCGGGCCGGGGGTGTCCCGTTCGTGATACCGTCGCACGAATTCGGAGATAACTTCTGCCCGGAGGCTTATGTGGACAGGCTGGACGGTTTGCTGCTTTCCGGCGGGGGTGATGTTGATCCGAAGGAGTTTGGTGAGCAGCCGCGTCCTGACCTGGGGACGGTCAGTCCGTGGCGAGATGAGGTGGAGCTTTCCCTTACCCGCATCGCGCTGCAGCGGGATATACCGATTCTGGCTATATGCCGGGGAGTTCAGGTGTTGAATGTAGCCGCCGGAGGCTCGCTGTATCAGGATCTCGCCGAGCATTCCGACGAAGTTCTGCAGCACCGGCAGAGTTCGCCAGGTTGGCACGGGTCGCACAGCGTTTCTGTCGAGCAAGGCAGCCGCCTTTTTGAAATACTGCGGCCGGAGGAAGGCGGACAGTGTCCGGTCAACAGCTTCCATCACCAGGCGATAAACGAGCCGGGCGACGGTCTCGATGTGGTAGCCCGTACCCCTGATGGGATAATCGAGGCCGTGGAGGGTTCGGGCCGGAGTTTTGTGCTGGGAGTGCAGTGGCATCCCGAGCGCATGATCGACAGACATTCCAGCATGATGAGGTTGTTTGAGTCTTTCGTAAGCTGCGCACGACCCGCGGCTGCGGGGGAGGCGGTATGCGGTGGTTGAGCAGCCCCAACCGCGATTGCGTGCCCGCGAGGCCGGGGTGCCCTTTTTGGGCATGCCTACAGGACATTTCAATGCTATCACTGATGTCCAGGGTGTCAGGGTGGGGCACTGCACCATCTTTGTCGGCGGGGGTTGTCTGAAGGTGGGCAGCGGCCCCGTACGTACGGGGTGTACAGCTATCATACCTGCTGCCGGTGACCTCTTTTCTGAGAAGGTGGTAGCAGCAACCCATACCATAAATGGTTTCGGTAAGGCACTGGGCCTGGAGCAGGTGCGCGAGCTCGGACAGCTGGAGACCCCCATTATTCTTACCAACACGCTCTGTGTTCCGCGGGCGGCCGATGGATTGCTGGATTATATGCTGAAGACCAATGATGACATTGGCCTGCGGGCGGGAACCGTGAATCCGGTCGTAGCAGAATGCAACGATGGTTACCTGAATGATATCCGCGGCAGGCACGTCACCTCCGAACACGTTGTACGTGCCCTGGATTGCGCCAGCGCCGGTTCCGTACCGGAGGGTGTGGTCGGGGCAGGAACCGGCATGCGGTGTTTTGGATACAAAGGCGGTATCGGAACGGCGTCCCGACTGGTCAGCACCAGGGGCCGGGGACAGAAGGAAGATGAGGATGCTGAGGAGTTTGTCGTGGGCGTTTTAGTTTTGGCAAACTTTGGTGCCCGCAAGGGCCTGCTGGTGGGAGGGGCACCGGTCGGACGATATCTTCAGAGGCAGGAGCAGGAGCCTCAGGATTTTGGTGACGAGGACGGGTCGGTCGTTGTTGTAGTCGGGACCGATGCTCCGGCTGATTCCCGCCAACTGCGGAGAATGGCCAGTCGGGCAGCACTTGGCCTGGGCAGGACCGGTTCAGTCGCCTCACACGGCAGTGGGGATTTTGTTATCGCCTTTTCTTCAGCCACACGAATATCCCATCGTTCATCGGAACCGTACGCCCCACGGCCTGTGCTGTCGGAAAACCATCCCACTCTAACGCGCCTGTTCAGTGCGGTGGTGCAGGCAACTGAGGAGGCCGTGCTGAATGCTCTGTTCGTAGCGGACACCACCATCGGACGCGATGAAAACCGGGTGGAGGGACTGCCGGTAGACCGCGTCCTGGCAGCCATCGATGAGTATCCGGGAAAACTGCCCTAATGAGAGGGGCGATGTAATTGGGGAATGTGCTGATGCAGGCCAGGCGAAATGAGTTGATCGAGACAATACATAGAGGAAACGCGGCGGTGGTCGATTCATCAGGGCGTATCCATCACTACGTCGGAGACCCGCATGGGGTCACATACATGCGTTCTGCGGCAAAACCTCTGCAGGCTCTTGCCGTGGTCGAAACGGAGACGGCGGATGCTTTCGGTCTTGATGAGAGGGAACTGGCAGTTGCCTGCGCCTCTCACGCCGGACAGCCGGAGCACCTGGAGGCGGTTCGCAGCATCTTGAAAAAAATCGGACTGAACGAGGCTCTTTTGCAGTGCGGCAGTCATCCGCCCGGGCACCGTCCAAGCAGAGAGGCGCTGTATCGTGAAGGTGCGGAGCCCACCGAGGTTCACTCAAATTGCTCGGGCAAGCATTCAACCATGCTGGCTGTGTGCAGTCATATGGGATGGAGCATAGAGGACTACCGCGAAAAAGATCATCCGCTGCAGCAGATGCTTTTGGGCATTATCTCACAGCTTTGCGGCATTGAGGTGGGGGATATGGTGCTGGGAGTTGACGGCTGCGGCGTGGTTGTCCACGGTATGCCGTTGGCCAACATGGCCCTGGGCTATGCCCGTCTGGCGACTGCAGAGCATATTTCGGAGGAGCTGGCCGGTGCTGCTGAAGTTATTTATCAGGCCATGAATGCCCATCCGATTATGGTCTCAGGTCAGGGTCGCGTCACTACCGCCATCAATGATCTATGTGGAGAGCGGTTTGTGGCAAAGGGAGGGGCCGCCGGAGTATACTGCATGGCCTGCCGGGAGTCTGGACTGGGGGTGGCTGTGAAGGCGGAAGATGGAAGCGGCCAGGCAGCCTCAGCAGCTGCACTCGAGATCGGATTTCAACTCGGCTGGTTCACCGAATCCGACCGGGAAAAGCTGCAGGAATTTCACCAGATTCCGATAAAAAATGTTCCGGGAGATGCGGTTGGGGCAATGAAGCCAGCCTTTGAACTCAAAAGCACCAGGATCTGATTATGACCCGGAGTTTGTACAAGATCTTACGGAGGTGGGAGCGATGAACCTTTATATTTCGGTCGATCTTGAAGGAATCAGCGGTGTTGTCCACGGAGATTTTCTCGGCAGCAAGGGTCATGACTACACCCGTGGCCGTAAACTGATGACTGGAGAAGTAAACGCGGCGGTTAAGGGAGCCCTCGATGCTTGTGCAGAAGAGATCGTGGTAAATGACGGTCACGGCAGCATGCGCAACATACTCATCGAAGATCTGCACCCGGAGGCGCGCCTGCTGACCGGTTCGCCGAAGGTGCTCGGCCAGATGGAAGGTATTGATTCTGCGGTGGATTTCGACGGGGTAATTTTTGTTGGCTTTCACGCTCGGGCTAACAGCGAGGGTGTACTGAATCACACCATATCCGGTCGGGTTGTTAACCGCGTAAAAGTAAACGGCATGGAGCTGGGAGAGGCCGGATTGAACTCTTTGGTTGCTGGACATTTCGGAATACCTGTGGTCTTTTGCAGCGGCGATTCGGCAACCTGCCGCCAGGTCAGCGAGCTGATTCCCGGGGCAGTCACCGTAGCGGTGAAGGAAGATGCAGGGAGGTACGCAGCCCTGTGCCTCAGTCCCGAACGGGCCCAGGAAGCCATTCGGGAAGGTGTCTGTGAATCCGTAGAGAGGCTTCGTACAGCAGAGGTGAGCCCCTTTGTCCTGACAAGCCCTCTTCAGTTCGATCTTCAGGTGGCAGACACTGCTATGGCTGATCTGGCTGCTTTGATTCCGGGTGCGCAGAGAACGGATTCGACACAGATAAGCTTCTCCGCAGATACCCCACTTGAAGGCTACAAGCTGCTGAGGGCGATGATTTACCTGGCCTCCTGTTCCCGCAGGTAAGGCATGTGCTGATTTGTGATTTGTGAGGAGGATGTATAGTAATGCCCGAAGGATCCAGCCTACATGAAAGGTTTCAACCAGGACAGATTAACGCTGCTTCCCGTGAGGTATTGCCCGAGGTAATAAAGCTGAGAAGGAGGTTTCACCGCAGACCTGAGCTGGGCATGCAGGAGCACGAGACTTCTGCCGCGGTGACTGCGTACTTGAGAGAGTTGGGGCTGAAGGTAACCGAGGGAGTGGCCAATACCGGAGTGGTTGCCCTATTGGAGGGCCGTGCAGATGGCGGTACAGTGGCCCTGCGGGCGGACATGGATGCTCTCCCTATCCAGGAAGAAAACGACGTTCCCTATGCTTCGGAGATCCCGGGCAAGATGCACGCCTGCGGTCACGATGCTCACACGGCAGGATTGCTGGGAGTCGCCAAAATGCTCACCATGCTTACCGACTGCGGAGAGACCCTCGACGGGTCAGTCAAATTCCTGTTTCAGCCGGCAGAAGAAGGTCCGGGTGGAGCAGAACCAATGATAAAGCAGGGGGCGTTGCAGCAGCCGTCTGTCGATGCCGTTTTTGGTCTGCACGTCAACACTTCACTGCCGTCAGGTCAGATTGCAGTCAAAAAAGGTGTGGTCAGTGCATCTTCCGATACAGCGCGCATATGCATTAAGGGAAAGGGTGGACATGGAGCCCACCCGGAAAAGGCAGTAGATAGCGTTGCTGTAGCTGCGCAGGTGGTGACCGCCCTTCAGAGCATAGTCAGCCGTGAGATAAGTCCGACTGATTCAGCAGTGATAACCGTGGGGAAAATTGCTGGCGGTTTTCGGGCCAACGTGATTGCCCCGGAGGTGGAGATGGACGCCACAGTACGTTCCCTGTCGCAGGAAACCAGAAAAGAGCTGCCAAAACGGATTGAACGGGTGGTCTCTGGTGTTACCCAGGCCATGGGTGCTGATTATGACATGGACTATGATTTTGGCTATCCTCCGTTGCGTAATGATGACAGGATGGCCAGCCTGATACTTGATGTAGGTGAGCAGATTCTAGGTGAGGAGAATGTAGTTGTGCTTTCGCAGCCGAGTATGGGGGCAGAAGATTTCTCTTACTTCGCATCGGAAGTCCCTGGATGCTTTTTCCGCTTGGGTGTGCGCAGCGAGGAGAAGGGTATCGGCCTGCATCCTGGGCACCATCCTGAGTTCGACCTGGATGAGGAGGCTCTGGGCAGCGGAATGTCGGTCATGGCGGCAGCGGCACTGATGTTTTTGCACGCTTACAGCAGCTAGAGGTTTATGGAAAGCAGCTGGTTGACCTTCAAATTTGCCGGCTGTTTTGCTAAGATTTAATCGTAAGGAAAGCGTAAAGAACGTTCATCTCGGTTGTGGGAGGGAAGACCCCTGCAGACCCAGCAAGAAACGCAGTCCCTCAGCGAGGAGGAAATTGATAGGCGGGCGAAGCTGCTTTTTGGGCCCGATGATGAGATCCTGCTGGAGTGGACAGTGCACCTGCTTACATCCCGTAGGGATACTACCACCCGCCTTATCATTGCCCTCATTGTTGTGTTCTCAGTCGGGTACATCTGGGATGGCCTCATCTGGGTGCCTCTGGCACTGATCATTGTCGCTCTTGCGGCTGCGCCCTACATTTTTCCCACAACTTACGTGCTTACCAGCGAAGGCGTACACCTGATTAACCTGATTGCCAGAGACAGAAATCGATGGTCGAGATTCAAGTCCTATCAGGTCTATCCGGATGCGGTTCAGTTGCTGTTTGCAAGGACCAGCATCCGGGGATGGTTGCTCCGCGGCAATCTGTTGTTTATCGATGACGCGGATATGAAGCAGCAGGTGGTTGAAATTGTGTCCCGGTATTTGCAAGAGGACAATATAGATGATACTGAGGGATGAATGCAGATGTATGTCTTGTCTGTACAGTTGAGAAGAAATTCTTGCCTTCGTCAGGGAGGAGTTCACTCGCTGGCGTCGAATACAATTCTTAAGGGAGTGGAGGTTAGCCAATCCGGCGGGCCTCCTCTCCGCAGGCGCTCAATCAGGGCGCCGGGTAATGCAGGCAACCTATCATCCTGAGGAGGTGAAATGACTTGTTGAATCCACTGATGATACTGGCTGATCTTCCGCCACCAACCTGGGGAATTTTCGCTGAAGGACAGGTGATCCCGTTTCTGTTCGGTACTGCGTTCGTCGTGGTAGTTTATGTACTGATCTCCCGAGCCAGGGCCGGAGAACCTATCCCCGAGATCCGGAAGATCGCTGGGCTGGATGCTGTTGATGAGGCCATCGGTAGAGCTACTGAGATGGGTCGTCCTGTTCACTTCGGACCGGGCATCGGTGCGGTGAGCAACGCCCAGACCATCGCAGCCTTCGCCGTTTTGGGCTATGTGGCGAAGATGTGTGCTCAGTACGACACCCAGCTGATCCAGACCAACCGGAATATTTACGTCTACGCAGTAAACGAGGAGATAGTAAAGCAGTCCTATCTCGAGGCTGGTCGGCCGGATGCTTATAATCCTGACGATGTCAGGTATATTTCCGGCTTCCAGTGGGCTTACTGTGCTGGCGTGCTCGGCATCATGGAGCGTGAAAAGCCGGCAGCCAACATCATGTACGGCAGCTGGTTTGCCGAGACCATGATATTCCTGGAGGTCGGGAATATCGTCGGAGCCATCCAGATTGGTGCGACCACCAACACTGCCCAGCTCCCCTTCTTTATCGCCGCTGCGGACTACACCCTCATCGGTGAGGAGATGTTCGCTGCAAGCGCCTACATCTCCAAGGAGCCGGTGCTGCGTGGTACGGTCGTAGGTCAGGACATTTTCCGGATTTTAATCTTCGCGATTATCATCATAGGTACGATTCTGCAGCAGATCGATCCGGAAGAGAACCCACTTGCGCGGATTCTGACCGAATTCTAATCTGAATCGGACACAGAGTGGATATCACTTTGGTGGTAACAGCCAGAAGTTGAAACGAAGGAGGTGCAGGAAACTTGCGTAAGGAGCTTCCTCTCCTTATCACGACGGTCTTCGGCCTACTCATGGTCTTTGGTCGGTGGTTCTGGCTCGGTCAGCTTTGGGGTATCGAGTCAATTACTGACCAGTGGATAATCATAAGTAACGGTTTCGCGGTTGCTATCGGTGTGGTCAACCTGACGCAGTTGCATGGCAGGAACGTACAGCGCAGGCGGGAGCACTGGCCGTACAGCCTGGTATTGATAGTAGCTATGTACGGATACATGGCGATAGCCCTGTATGAAACAGTTGAAGGCCCCACTGCCACGTGGCTGTATGATGGTCTCTTCACACCGATTGGGTCGGCCATGTTCGCACTCATCGCATTTTACATTACAAGTGCCGCCTATCGCGTGTTCCGGGTCCGGACCCGAGAAGCAACCGTTCTGATGATCTGCGCTGTAATAACCATGCTGGGAATGGCCCCGATTGGCGAAGTGCTCATCAGCGGATGGCATTCAGTTGCCGAATGGGGTATGGATGTACCGGTTAGTGCTGCCTTCCGCGGTATTACTATCGGTGCGCGACTCGGATTCATGGCCACGGCCATGCGAATCATCCTGGGTCTGGAGCGTGCCCACCTCGGGGGTTACGGCGCTAGCTGATGATAGTCTGTATCTGTTGATAGTTTGATGAGACTAAGCAAACCCGAGCACTGAGTGGGAATAAGTAGTTCCATATGAAGGAGGTGCAACAACGTGGAAGAGCAGACCTTTTGGCAAAAGATGATGGCGATAGACCGCCGGATTATCTACGCCATCCTGTTTGTGTTCGTCGCGATAGTTATGCTCAACCCCATCGGTCTGCCCATCGAAATCTCTCGAGACACCGAGATCTATTACAATGTGGTCGAAGAGCTGGCCGAGACAGGAGAGGTCCTGTGGCTCGATGCAGCCTTCGGTCCGGGGTCCTGGGGAGAGCTGGGGCCAATGATCGAGGCAACCCTGCGGCACGCCTTCGATAGGGGCGTACCAGTAATTGGTATGGCCATGTGGGAGCAGGGAGGCAGGATGTTCGCCACTGCCCTGAACAACGTGCTGGAGGATCCCCAATACGATCACATCGAGTACGGTGAGGACGTGGTCAACCTCGGATTCCGTCCCGGTGGAGCTGGTGTAGTTCTCCGCAGCGCCACTGACGATGTTTATGAGACCTTCCGGGGAGTGGACCATGACGGTAATCCGCTCGACGATATGCCGCTGGCCATGCAGACAGAGAGGCTGCACCCGGATTACGTCGGACACGCGGTCGTATATGAATCGGGCAGCCCGGGCGGACCCGTCTACGTCGACTACGTACACGAGCCGACCGGTCTGGAGATGTCGGTGGGGATCATTGCCATGTCGGTGCCTGGCGCCAAGGTGTACCAGGACGCCGGACAGTACGTCGGGATTCTGCCTGGCGCTACCGGATGTGCTCAGTATGAGCTGCTCATCGACCACCCGGGTTATGCTGTGATGACGCAGGACGTCATCTCGCTGGGAATGGTCTTTGTGACGCTGCTGATCATCCTCGGTAACGTCGGCTGGCTTATGACGCGGCAGCAGGCCCAGTAACTCTGATTGATTGAATAACGAGGAATTTATTCGGATATATATCGATGCAAGTGCGTGCGTAAAAGCACAGGGAGGTGAAACAGAGTGCTGGTGACTTCAGACCCTATGATCTGGACAGGTGCGCTATTTACACTGGCTGTGTTCAGCTATCTCTACGCAGAGAACCCTGCTTGGCGAATTGCTGAGCACATCTACGTGGGAATGACCGCCGCCTACACAGTAGCGTATCAGTTCCACAACACCATCAAACCGACCATCATGGAAGATATGTTGGTTGATGGCAGCTGGGGTATGCTGATACCAATGATAGTCGGTCTGCTAATCTATACCCGCTACTTCCCCTCTGTCTCGTTCCTGCAGAGGTACCCGCTGTCACTATGGGTCGGATACGGAGCGGGTCTGGTAATGGCCTATGCTGTGCCGCCTCTGATGACGCAGATTGTTGGTAACTTCCGTACCTTCGATTCATTTGATAACGTGGTCTATTGGATAGCTACTGTATGTACGCTGATATACTTCTTCTTCACCGTAAAACGCACCAACCCCGTCATCAAGTACGGTGCAGCAATCGGACGCTGGGCTATGATGATAGCCTTCGGCGTGTCTTTCGGACAGACTGTCATTTACAGGTACAACTTGTTCCTCTCGCGAATGGAGTACCTGTTGACTGACTGGTTGCAGCTGATCGAATACTAACCTGCCTCCGGTGGGTTAAAGGCAACTGCAACGCATAACGGATACAAGAGGGAGAGCCCACTCACCGAGTGGGCTTTCCCGTGACCTGATCGAGATTCTGTGATAAACTTCCTTATGGTGATGGTAACTACCTTCAAGCTGATGCTGCCGATTATTTCACAGAATACGATAGACTATCGAGGGAGGGGAAGCTTTGGGTGAGAATCAGGACCTCAGAACGATAATTGCCACCGACGTAGGTTCGACGACCACGAAAGCGATTCTGATTGAGAAGCAAGACGGTGAATATCGCCTGGTCAGCCGCGGTGAAATGCAGACTACGGTTGAAAAGCCTTGGGAGAATGTGATGATCGGGGTGCGTCGCTCCATCAGGCTGGTGGAAGAGATGGTGGATCGACGTTTTTTACATGAAACGGATGACGGTGAGATCGAGCTGCTGCATTCAGATGAATCCTCCGAAGGCGAAGTAGACTACTACGTTTCCACCAGCAGCGCAGGTGGCGGCCTTCAGATGATGGTGGCCGGTCTGGTCAGTTCCATCAGTGCAAGCTCGGCACACCGTGCGGCACTGGGTGCTGGAGCAGTAGTACTGGACGTAATCGCCGTGGATGATGGCAGGTCCACCTCTGAACACATCACCAGGATTCGTGAACTCCGGCCGGACATCATACTGCTTTCGGGCGGTGTAGATGGAGGGTCAGTTTCCTATCTGGCGGCAATGGCCGAGACTATTCTTCAGGCCAATCCGCAGCCACGCTTTGGTGCGACCTACCAGCTGCCAGTAGTTTACGCTGGCAACAAGGACGCCCAAGATCTGGTTCAAGCCATCTTGCAGGAGAAACTTGATACCCATATCGTGCCAAACCTTCGCCCGCGGCACGACGTTGAGAACCTGGGGCCGGCGCGTGAGCGTATCCACGAGCTGTTCATGAATCACGTTATGGCACAGGCTCCCGGTTATGAGGAGCTTATGGATTGGGTGGACACCACCATAATGCCTACACCCGGAGCTGTGGGCAGTCTGATTCACACCATGGCGGAAAACTATGATGCTAATATTGTCGGTGTGGACATAGGTGGAGCAACAACTGACATTTTCTCCGATTTTGAAGGTACTTTTACTCGGACTGTCAGCGCGAACCTGGGTATGAGCTATAGCATTACAAACGTTTACGAAGAAAGCGGGTTTGAGAAGGTTCGCCGCTGGTGCCCCTTCGGTGTTTCCGAAGAACAGCTGTGTGACTGGATCAGCAACAAAATGGTTCGCCCAACCACAATACCGCAGACGATGGATCAGCTCATTTTGGAGCATGCCCTTGCACGTGAAGCGCTCCGGCGTTCTTTTGAACACCACGAGAGCCTCGCCAGGAAAGTTGAAGGGCAGGAGGCAGTGGCCGGCTGGCGGCAGGAATCGGCAATGTTCAAATCCAAGGGTCAGCAGATCATCGAGATGATGGATCTCGACATGCTGGTGGGAAGCGGTGGTGTGCTGTCGCATGCCCCGCGCCGTGAGCAGGCCGCATTGATGCTGCTTGATTCGTTCGAACCGGAAGGCGTTACCCAGCTGGCAGTTGACAGCATTTTCATGATGCCGCATCTGGGAGTTTTGGCATCAACTCATCCCGAGTGTGCTGCCGAGGTATTTGATAAGGACTGCCTGGTGCGTCTGGGTACCGTAATTGCCCCGGTTGGAAAATCTCGAATAGGTCGGGATTGTGTGGCCGTGGAAATTGAGATGCCCTCTGGAGAGACAGTGACCAGGGAAGTTCCTTACGGTTCCATCAGCCGTGTTGAACTGGGTGTGGGGGAGAAGGCTAACGTCACCATCACACCGGATAGAAACTTCAGCGTTGGAGAGGAAAAAGGAGAGGCTGTAGAAACTGAAGTGGAAGGCGGTCTGGTGGGCATAATAATTGATGCCCGCGGACGCCCGTTGCAGCTGCCAGACAGGGAGTCTCAACGCGTCGAACGTCTCACTCAGTGGATCGAAGAACTCGATGCGTATCCCATTGACAAAGTTCAGCAGTACCAGGAAGAGAGCCCTGTGGCAGATGAGCAAGAGGAGGAGGGTGAGAAGCTTGGCTGGCTTGCCAGACTATTCAAGCGATAGCTACCCCGTTCAACGCATCGTGAAGCGCAGAGAGCTGCCCCTGCCTGGCGAAGTACTTGTTCAGGAAGGGGAGGAAGTAGAACATCACACTCAGTTAGCCAAAATCACCCTGAAGCCGGGCATACCCTGGGTGGTTGACTTGGGTAGACACCTTGGGATTGAGCCAGAAAATATTCCAGACACTTTACTTGTTGAAATCGGCGATAAGGTAGAAACCGGAGATGTCATCGCAAAGGGCGGTGAGGGCGGCGTCTACGGGATGAAGGAGTACGAATCGCCCACAGACGGTATCGTGGAAAGTGTTTCGGAAAGATCCGGTAGAGTGGTAATCCGGGAAGAGTTTGGCAAGGAGGAACCTCCAGTCAGTTTTGACGTGGCCTTCGAACTTGGTTGCAAACCGCGAGAAGTGCCGCAGAACATGCTCGTCGAAGTAGGCCAGGAGGTCAAAAAGGGCGCCATAATTGCCAAGAAAGGTGAGCAATCTGCCTTCTTTACCAAGGCGGCCCGTGCTCCGATTTCCGGGATTGTCACTGAAGTCAACGACAAAAACGGTTACGTGACAATTTCCCGACCGTTCAAGGAAGTCATCGTTGATGGCTACGTACAGGGCAAGGTAACTGAGGTGCTGCCGAGGTTCGGCGCTGTCATCGAAACTCAGGGGGTCATAATCAACGGGATCTTCGGGCTCGGACCGGAGAATCACGGCGTGCTGAAAGTCATGTCCGAAGATCCGGAGGAGAACCTTACCGAGGATATGATCACAGAGGATCTGGCGGGAAAAGTGCTGGTGGCCGGCGGTTTTGCCACTAACGAAGCCCTGGAGAAGGCGCTGGAAGTAGGAGTGAATGGTGTAGTATGTGCGACCGCCAGCTACCTCAATCTGGTCAACTCGCTGGGTGTCAAGCTGGGTGTAGGGATTACCGGGCAGGAAGATATAGATATGACGGTAATTCTTATGGAGGGTTTTGGGCGTCTGACCATGTGGGAAAACGCATTTAATGCCTTCAAACAGCTTGATGGTATGGAAGTCTCTCTCAATGGCAGAACTCAGATCCGCGCCGGTGCGATTCGGCCCGAGGTCGTTTGCCCGTTCCCCGGGTACGACGGGCCCCTTCACGATGCCGAAAAGATGGATGAGGAACTGGAGATAGGGCAGAGAGTTCGGATCGTCAGCGACCCGCACTTCGGCGAGCTGGGGAAGATCGTGGAGCTGCCGCACGAGCCGATGGAGATCGAAACAGAAGCTTCGGTGCCGGTAGCTCGGGTTGAGTTGAGACAGAACTCGGATGTTGTGCTTGTCCCGAGGAAGAATGTTGAAGTGTACTGAACGATGAAACAGCCTGACTGCCGGAAGGGGGGATCAGACCTGTGTCCGTATTTCTGGATGAGATTGACCCAAAGCGGCGTGATGAGCTTTTAGACAAGGCTGCAGAATTGGTTGACCGTTATCAGCTGTATGCTCCCGCGATGATCGTGGTTGATGGGTTCAGGCCTGTCTCCTTCATAGCCAGTCAGGCCATTCACTTTTTTGCCCCTATTGCCAATGTTGTGACAGGTCATCCTTACGCCTCCGAGGTCGGCTTCGTTCTGCAGGACCGAGAGAATCTCGATCGGCTTCTGGACCGACTTGAAAAGCTGGCGAAAGAGGATTCGGATGGGGATGATTCCTCCGGGCAGCCCCCAGAAGGACATTAGACCAGCAGGGCTGGGATCAGATCATTTGCAGACGTACCACTCATATCCAACCGGGGAAAGCGGCTGCGGCGAGGGGGAGGGCGTGGATGGCTTTCGCATGTCCATTATCAAACGGAATGAATAACCGAGAGGAGGAGAGAATGCTTGGCGGATGAAACTAAGCAGAAGGTATCGAAGGATGAAATACGGTCAATTATAGCCACCGACTGCGGCAGTACGACCACAAAAGCCATCTTGATTGAGAGGCAGGGCGATGAGTACCGTCTCATTCATAGGGGCGAGGCTCCCACCACCGTTGAAGCCCCCTTCGAAGACGTCACCATGGGAGTAAGGAATGCAGTGGGAGAGGTGGAAGAACTGACCGGCAAGGAATTCCTCGGTGATGAAGGGGTCATAGTCCCACGCGAGAGTGATGAGCGAGGCACAGACCTGTACCTCTCCACCAGCAGCGCGGGCGGCGGACTTCAGATGATGGTGGCCGGAGTTGTCAAGACCATGTCGGCGGAAAGCGCCGAGAGGGCGGCCCTTGGGGCTGGTGCCATCGTGATGGACGTGATCGCCGTGGATGATGGGCGCGAGCCTCATGAAAAGATCGCCCGGATCAGGCAGCTGAGGCCGGATATGATACTTTTCTCTGGCGGAATCGACGGAGGTACGGTGACTCACGTCTCAGAAACTGCTGAGCTGATTGCTGCTGCTGACCCCAAGCCACGACTTGGTACCGGCTATGAACTCCCCGTCATTTACGCGGGGAATAAGCACGCCCGCACTCACGTCAAGGATACGTTGGACGACTTGGTTGACCTGCGCATAGTAGACAATATCCGTCCAGTCCTGGAGGAAGAGGTTTTGGAGCCAGCGCGGGAAGAAATTCACAACCTGTTTATGGAGCACGTCATGGCGCAGGCTCCCGGTTATTCCAAGCTGATGAACTGGACAAGTTCTGCCATCATGCCGACCCCGGGCGCAGTTGGTAGGGGTATTCAGAATGTCTCTGAGCAGTACGATATGGAGGTCATAGGAGTCGACATCGGTGGGGCAACCACTGACGTGTTCAGCGTGTTTCAGGAGACATTCAACCGGACGGTATCCGCAAACCTGGGCATGAGTTACAGCATTTGCAATGTTTTGCTGGAGACGGGCCTGGAGAATATAGTGCGTTGGCTTCCTTTTGAGGTGTCAGAGGCTGACCTGCGAAACAGGATCAGAAACAAGATGATCCGGCCCACCACAATACCGCAGACCCTCGATGCTCTCATCATCGAGCAGGCCCTGGCGCGTGAAGCCCTACGCCTGGCCTTTGATCACCACAAGACGCTGGCGACTGGGCTCAAGGGTCTGAAACGTGCCCGGGATATGGGCAGCGCATTTGAACAGGAAACAACCGAATCGCTTGTTGATATGATGACCCTGGGTATGGTGCTGGGCAGCGGTGGTGTTTTGTCGCATGCTCCGCGACGAATACAGGCTGCCTGTATGCTGATGGATGCCTTTCAGCCGCAGGGTGTAACGCTTCTGGCAGTTGACAGCATCTTTATGATGCCGCAGCTGGGAGTCTTGTCCACCGTGCATCAGGAGGCCTCAGCTCAGGTTTTTGACCGGGACTGTCTGATAAGGCTGGGAACCTGCATAGCTCCGGTGCCGGGTCAAGACTACTACCGTTCCGACCGGCTGTTTGGCCGCGATGTCGTGGAGGTTGAGCTGCAGATGCCTGACGGTAGTGAGCGAACGGAGACCCTCAAATTCGGTGAGCTTCGCCGGATTCCGCTTCAAGAAGGTGAAACCGCCACCGCGGTCATTGATCCGACAAGAAGGTTTGATGTGGGTGCAGGACTGGGCCGCACGCTGGAGACCGAAGTCGAGGGTGGAGTCTGCGGCTTGCTGCTTGACGCGCGGGGGCGCCCCTTGTACCTGGTGGATGACCCGGCGGAACGCCGTCAGCTGATCAGGGAGTGGATCGAGAGCATGGATATCTACCCAGCTGATGCACTGGCCAGGTACATAGAAGGGCAGGAGGTGTAAACCGTGGCACACGCTTATACTCCAGGACTCAAAGCGAGTTCTTCTCAGCTAATACAGCGAACCCGCCGCTTGCCAATACCGGGTGATGTACTGGTGGAAAAAGGCGATGTCATACAGCCGGATCAGACAGTTGCCAGGACTGAGCTTCCTGGAGACCCGCTGAGCTTGAACATTGCCAACCGCATGGGCGTAGAGCCGGAAGACATTAACTCAGTCCTAAAGGTGCAGGAAGGAGATGAGGTCGAAGAAGGTGATGTGCTTGCATTTTCTTCCTCATTCTTTGGATTGATAAAGAGGGAAGAGAGGTCCCCGGTTTCCGGTACAATAGAAATGATTTCTACGGTCAGCGGCCAGATGGTTATGCGTGAGCCGCCCATTCCCCTTGAGCTTCACGGTTATATAAAGGGCATTGTGATAGAGGTTATGCCCGAGGAAGGCATCGTTGTGCAGACCCGCGGTGCGTTTATTCAGGGCATTTTTGGGATAGGCGGTGAACGCCGCGGGGAGATTAAAGTAATGGTCGACGACTCTGGAGAAATACTGGATGCCTCCGAGATCGACTCCGACTGTGAAGGTAAAGTTCTGGTTGTGGGTAGTCTGGCCACCAGTGATATTTTGCACCGGGCCGATGAGGTCGGAGCGAAAGGGGTTGTGGCCGCCGGAATTATCGATGAAGATCTGGTTGATTATCTTGGTCACGATATTGGTGTCGCGATAACCGGGCAGGAAGAAATTCCTCTCACCCTCATTGTCACGGAGGGTTTCGGTCCCATGCGGATTGCTGACAAGACATTCAGCCTGCTTCAGAATGTCGATGGTCAGGATGCTTCGCTCAATGGGGCGACTCAGATCAGGGCAGGCGTGATGCGTCCGGAGATTATCTGCCCGGAGGAAGGTTTCGAGGAATCCTTGGCTTCAGAAACAGCGGCAGGAGATGATGCCAGCGAGGCTGATGATGGTGCCGGGTTGGATGTCGGCACTCCGATCAGGATAATCCGTGAGCCTTATTTCGGCTATCTTGCAGAAGTGACCGAACTGCCTCCTGAACTGCAAGTCATTGAAAGCGAAGCGAGGGTGCGTGTTTTGCGAGCCAGGCTTCAGGATGGTACCGAGGTAACAGTTCCCCGGGCCAACGTGGAAATAATTGAGGATTGATCGCCGGAAACGACTTTCATGACGACTGGCGGGGTTAGGGGCGGCTGATATTTGCCTGCACCCCGCCAGTTTGCGTTATTCCCGGTAAGTCCTGGCAGTTACAGCTGAAAACGCGGACGGGCTGTTGTGTTATAATGGATTTGATTGGTTGCTGGTGTTGGGCCGGACTCCAGCTGAAGGAGGTTAGGTGATGAGCGTCACCACGAAGATGGTAACGCAGATGCTGAATGACGACAATCTTCAGCAGCAGACGAAGCTGGAAGATTATCTTGCGGTGGCGGTGGAGGCTCGTCCTGTGAGCATGCTTCTTGTTCCGGCGGATTTTCCGGACGCTGAGGGAATAAAAGGCAGGATTGACCATGGATTCCGTGCGCGCTATTACCACGGCAGAAGCCATGAGGGTATAACCGCTTTTCTCGATACTATAAGATATGGTGCCATGAGAGCTTTTATGAATCCTCTCAAGTACAAGGCCTCGCTGCTGCGGGAGGCTTTTGAGGACAATGTGTTCAGTCACTCTAATTACAAATCTCACCGTCGGTGGGCGAAGAGGCTCGGCCTGGAGACGTATGAAACCCAGGTTCGCCCGAGTCTCGATGAAATGTATCTTGCCTCCGATCCCGGCAAAATTGGGGAGATTGCTGCCTTTCAGCAAAGGCGGGAGGAGATCCGCCGTGAGGTGGTGCAGCAGAGAAGACAGCAGGGTGATATGCAGTTTGTGCTCCTTCCCGAAGAGCAATCATCTGAGTATCTTAGCGGATTGGGAAACCTGTTGGGATACCCGCAGTGCTGCATCGATGCTTACATAGACGATGTGGAAGGCGGCATCGATAGTGCGTTGAGAGCCTCCAATCAGCTATCCGAGCTAAAAGACAGCCAACAGGAAGGCGAAAATGCGCCGGTAGAAGCCTATTTTGCCAGCACCTTTTTCCCCTGCACCCCGGCTTGCGAGCAGGCCAGAACAACGGGCAGGCAGATTGCCAGCAGGCTGGCAGAAGTGGATGAACGGCTGCAAGATCACGCCAATAGGGCCTTCCGGGCAAACATGGACTTTGTGAGAAAGTATCCTCAGATCAGGCGACAGCGCAGGGAACAGGTGATGTCGAAATACCTGGGAGGTATGGGTGATGATCGAGGAATCTCGCCGGATGGGGGATGAGCCCGATAATGTCAAACAGGAGAAACTGCCCTTAGGCTCCAAAGATGCCGAGTCGGCAGGTCGGGATCGGACCTGGACTTCAAAATGGGCTGACCAATATGAGCAGAGACGAAACGTCGACGAAAAGCTTGCCTCCATCGACGGGCTTGATCAGCTCAGAGAACTTGCTGAGGCGTGCGACAGGTGCCCGCTGAGAAATGGGTGCAAACAGGTCGTCTTCGGCGAAGGTAATCCCAGCGCCGGACTGGTCTTCATCGGAGAGGCTCCCGGCGCTGATGAAGACAGGCTGGGTCGGCCCTTTGTGGGAAGAGCGGGGAAGCTGCTGAACCGAATGCTGAAGGCGGCAGATCTGCAGCGAAGTGAAGTGTATATCACCAATGTTGTCAAGTGTAGACCACCGAACAACAGGACTCCCAAGCGGCAGGAAAGAGCCAGGTGTATGCCGTATCTCAGGCACCAGATGCGGTTGATCAGTCCCTCAATCATCATTGCGCTTGGAGCAGCAGCCACCCAGTCACTCATCCATCCAAAAGCCCGAATTACCCGGATGCGGGGCAGCTGGCAGAAATGGGAAGGCATCCCCGTTATGCCGATGTTTCACCCGGCAGCGCTCCTGCGAGACCCCGGGAAAAAGAAGCCCACCTGGAGAGATATACAGGCAGTGCTCAAAGAGCTCGAGAGGGTAGATGATTGAATGCAGCTTCTTTTTGAGTGGACCACCAGGGGACCTAAAGAGACGCACCGTTTTGGGTCCTTGCTCGGTGAGTGCCTGGCAGGCGGTGAAACGATCGCTCTGACCGGCCAGCTTGGTTCGGGTAAGACCACTTTGGCAGGCGGTATACTGCAGGGGGTGGGTATAGACGGTCCGTACCGTAGCCCCAGTTTCACTCTGGTAAGGGAGTACTCTGCAAGACTCACCGTTTTTCATGTGGACCTGTACCGTCTGGATGCTCAGTCTGTTGCAGAGGACCTGGACTGGGACCTGATGCTGTCAAACGAAGCGGTCACCGTAATTGAGTGGGCAGATCGAGCGCCCCTGGAGTTCCTGCCCCCAGCGACTCTCCATATACGGATGCATTGGCGGAAACAAGACCGCCTCAGCAATGTCGACATCAGAGAAATCACCTGTGAAGCGGCGGACGCACGGTGGGAGGGCATTCTTCTCCGTGTGGCCGACAGCCTGGAGGGATAAAGATCAGGATATTGGGTTTTGATTCAGCGGCCAAGACAGTAGGGGTGGCCCTGTCGGAAGAGGGCAGGTTGCTAGGACAATCCGTGCTGGCCCGACCGCGTTCAGCCTCTGCTTTGCTGACCGGGCTGTCGCAGACCCTGCTTGCCAATCTTCAGCTGGATCTGGACGATATAGATGGTCTTGCCGTATCTCAGGGTCCGGGTTCCTTTACTGGTCTCAGAATCACCTCTTCTTTCATGGCGGGTCTGGCCCGCTCCCGGGGCATCCCCGTCACAGGAGTGGTTACTAATGCTGCGTTGGTGGCGGCTGTGCCCGCAGGAGAGGGGGGCTACCTGGTCGGAGCTACTGATGCGAGGTCTTCGGCGGTTTATTCTGCGGTGTATTACCGGCCTCGAGAGTATGACAGCCACGGGCCCTACTGGTCTTCAGTGCAGGTCATATCCCCCCGCCGGCGCAGTATCCGGCAGACCGTCTGCATGCTCAAGCGTCACGTTCCTTCCGATTGCCGACTTGTTTGGGTAGGTGATGGCATTAACCCGAGCGATTTTCCAACATTTTGTGAGTTTCGGAAAGGCCGCAGCGGCGACACTCAGTTTGTGCGGCGGCCCATAGACCCAGCAGCTGTGGCCTACCTTGGCTGGCAGCGGCTGAATCGTGGGTGTGTTTCACCGCTGAACAGGCTTCATCCCAGATACTACCGAAAATCGTCAGCAGAGCGTTCGACAGGGGAGGCAACATAGGTGGGGGAAAGATGCCAGTCATCCAGCAGCCAGGATGATTGTTATGCGCATCCGGTACGCGACAGCCGGGTAAAGGTCCGGGGCATGCGTTGCGGTGATATACCGACGGTACTGGAGATAGAGCGCTGCTCTTTTCCCTCTCCATGGTCAGAGAGGGCGTTTATGCGCGAGCTGAAGCAGAACCGTTACGCGGAGTACATCGTTGCTGAGCATGAGGATACGGTGATTGGCTACGCCGGCATGTGGCTTTTTGTGCACGAGACTCATGTGACCAACATTGCCGTGTGCAGTGACTGGCGGGGGCGTGGAGTGGGGGGACACCTGCTGAGAAGTCTCATGAAAATGGCGGCAAGACGCGGCATAGGTCGCATGACCCTGGAGGTCCGGATGTCGAATGAAGGAGCAAGGCGGTTTTACCGTACCTATGGCTTCAAAACCGGTGGTGTCAGGCGAAATTACTATTCTGACACCGGCGAAGATGCAGTGATCATGTACTGTGAGGATGTCAGGGCTGTACTTGATACCCAGGACGCATAGATCGCTTGACTCATACCGCATCAATATGTGCGCAAGGAGGCGGACATGCAGCATCTTACCCTTGGAATAGAAACTTCCTGCGATGATACCTGCGCTGCAGTGGTCCAAAACGGCCAAGAGGTCCTGTCCAGCGCAGTGAGTTCGCAGGCCGAAATACATTCGCTGTACGGAGGCGTGGTTCCTGAGCTGGCATCCAGGAACCACAGCCGGAATTTTGTGCCGCTGATAGATGCCGCTTTGGACGAGGCCGGGGTGAATCTGTGCGACATTGACCTGGTGGCGGCAACCAGAGGCCCGGGACTCACCGGTTCTCTCCTTGTGGGGATGATGGGGGCAAAAGGCCTGGCCTGGGGTCTGGGCGTTCCTTTTTGCGGTGTCAACCATCTGCTGGCCCATATCTGGGCAGCAGCTTTGGATGAGGGAGGCGGCAGCCTCCCGGAAACTGCGGTCTGTCTGATAGCTTCTGGAGGGCACACTGAACTGGTCTATTTGAAAGAGCACGGCACCCGGGGGATGCTTTTGGGTCAGACGCGAGATGATGCTGCTGGTGAGGCCTTCGACAAGGTTGCCAGGGTTCTTGGGCTCGGGTATCCAGGGGGCCCAGCTATTGACAATCTGGCCAGTGACTACGATGGGATTACTGCTGACCTGCCCAGGCCGATGCTGCAGGAGCAAACCTATGATATGAGCTTCAGTGGATTGAAGACAGCAGTTATGGTGCTGATAGAGGATATCTCTGGCAAAAAACCAGAAAACCTGACTCGGTTGTCCAAAGAGGACTCACGGTTGATAGCCGCATCATTTCAGGAGGCAGTTGTCGATGTGTTAGTTGCCAGGTGTATTGCAGGGCTGCAGGAGACAGACAGTGATATTCTGGTGGTGGTAGGGGGGGTGGCAGCCAATAGCCTGCTGCGTCACCGCCTGCAGACTGCGTGCGGTGAGCGCAATATAGGTCTGATAATACCCAGGGTAAGATACTGCACCGACAATGCTGCTATGGTTGCTGCAGCCGGATATGCGCAGGCGGATATCGGCTGCACTGATTCGCTGGATGTTGATGTGGATGCTTCGCTCGGATTGTCTTTACCTGAATAGCAATATGACCGCACTCTTGAGTAACTGCTAACCTCGGGATACATACTATCTAAAGACAGTCCAGAGCACGGTAGTTTCAGTCCAAGGAGGTGAAAGCGGTGCGTCAAGGCGACATAGAGCTGGACTCAGTCAGGCTGCATTTTGTGGGTATAGGTGGCTATGGAATGAGTGGATTGGCCCTGATAATGCATTCTCTGGGAAGCGAGGTAAGCGGGTGTGATCTGAGAGACTCCTCTCGGGTACAGTACCTGCGCGACAGGGGCATCCCCGTCTTTTTGCAGCACAGCCACGAGCATCTCGAAAAAGCAGATGCAGTTGTCTACAGTACCGATGTACCGGAGGACAACGTCGAGATCTGTGCTGCGGAGGATGCCGGCATACAGCTTCTGCACCGGTCGGAGATCCTGGCTCATCTCTTTGGGGCTTTCCGTCACAGCATAGCAATAAGTGGTACTCACGGTAAGACCTCAACTACTGCCATGATGGCACAAGTGCTGCGTGCTGCAGAGATGTCCCCCACAGTAACTGTTGGGGGGGTACTCCCGGAGACCGGATTCACAGCCGAGGTCGGCAGCAGTGAATATATGGTGGCTGAGGCCTGCGAGAGCGATGGAAGCATCATCCGTTATCATCCCCGGCATGCAATAGCCACAAATCTCGAGCCCGAACACCTGGAGTTTTACGACAATAGCTTTGACAGGCAGGTGTCTGTTTTTGGGCGTTTTCTAAAGAACATTCAGCCGGGCGGGATTGTGGTTCTTAATTCGCAGGACAAGAGGCTTCGTAAGATAGAAATTGATCCATCAGTACGGAAAGTCAGCTGCGCACGCGAGCCCGACGCGTGTGCTGATTACGTGGCAGAGGACGTGAGGGTGGAATCATCTGAAAGCCGCTTCAACCTGCGGCACCGCGGCACAGATCTGGGTCAGATTCGGCTCAGAGTTCTGGGCGAACACATGGTCTTCAATGCCCTGCAGGTCGCGGCCCTGGCGCTGGAGCTGGGAGTGGATTTGCAGGCCATCCGGAAGGGGCTTTACAGCTTCCCGGGGGTCGGTCGCAGATTTCAACGTCTCGGGTCCTTCGCAGGGGCACAGATAATAGATGACTATGCTCATCACCCCACTGAAGTGGCTGCCACCCTCCGCACTGCTCAGCATCTGGTGACAAATCGTCTGCGTGCTGTATTCCAACCGCAACGCCACACCCGCACCCAGGCCCTCATGGAGGAGTTCAGCCGCTGTTTCGATGAGGCTGATGAACTGATCCTCACTCCCATATACTCGCCCCCCGGCCAGAACCCTATACCGGGTGTTTCTTCTGCCGTTCTGGCGCAGAAGATCCGCAATGCCTCTGATGTGGATGTACGCCTTATGGAAGGCAAAGAGTGTATTGTGAAGCACCTGGCGGAAACATCGCAGGCCGGTGACGTTGTACTGGTAATGGGGGCTGGTGACATATGGAAGGTGGCTCATGCTCTGGCTGAGGATGACAAGGCAAAAGTGGCTGCCACCGAACCCTGACACGGGATGCATCAAATGCCGCGATGATATAGAATACACTAAATAGTTGTCGGCGATAATCTCGTGATCCTGCTGGTCAAACCCGCCCAGGAGAGGACGGTGGTTTATTTGCAGTCCAGGATAATCGGGGAAGGGCTCACCTTCGACGATGTTCTTCTTGTGCCCAGCGAATCATCAGTCTTGCCTCAGGAAGTTGATACGTCAACCCGGATTACGGACCGCATCAATCTGCATATTCCCATCTTGAGTGCTGCTATGGATACGGTGACAGAAGCCCGCACGGCCATTGCCCTGGCCCGTGAAGGAGGTATGGGGGTAATACACCGCAACCTACCTCCCCGAAGGCAGGCGGATGAAGTGGACAAGGTCAAGCGCTCCGAACATGGGGTTATAACTGATCCCTTTTCACTTTCTCCCGAGCACCAGGTGCGGGACGCCATGGACCTGATGGACCGTTATCACATAAGTGGAGTGCCTGTGGTGCGGGGTGATGAGCAGAGACTGGTAGGCATAATAACCAATCGGGATGTCAGGTTTGAAGATGATTACGATCGCCCTATCAGTGAGGTCATGACATCGGAGAATCTTATCACGGCACCGGTAGGTACGGATCTGCAGGCCGCCCGCGAGCTTATGGGAAAACACAAGGTAGAGAAGTTACCTCTTGTTGATGATGATTTTAACCTATGCGGTTTGATAACCATAAAGGATATAGAAAAGGCCAAAAAACACCCCAACTCTGCCCGTGACTCGGGGGGCCGACTTCTTGTAGCAGCAGCTGTAGGGGTGCGAGATGAAGATTTGCGGCGGGCTGAACTGCTGGTGGAGGCAGGAGTCGACGCCCTTGTCATCGACAGTGCTCACGGTCACTCCGTCAATGTGCTCCGCATGACCAGGATGCTCAGCGACCGGTTTCCCCGGGTTGATGTACTGGCCGGCAACGTGGCAACAGCAGAGGGTACCAGGGCTCTGATAGAGGCGGGAGCCGACGCGGTCAAAGTGGGAGTTGGACCCGGTTCCATCTGCACGACCCGGGTCGTCGCCGGTGTTGGCGTTCCCCAGCTGACAGCCGTTGCTGATGCAGTTCGTGCGGCAGCCGAGACAGCCACACCGGTCATCGCAGATGGAGGAATAAAATTCTCGGGTGATATAACAAAAGCCATAGCAGCCGGTGCTTCCGCAGTGATGATTGGTGGACTGCTCGCTGGTACCGAGGAGAGTCCGGGTGCGGTGGAGATCTTTCAGGGTAGAAGCTATAAGGTGCACCGGGGCATGGGATCGGAAGAAGCAATGCAGAAAGGCAGCGCCGACCGCTACTTCCAGGATCCTCAAGATAAACCGATTCCAGAAGGGGTCGAAGGACGCGTCCCATACCGCGGTCCTCTGGCCGACATGGTTCATCAGCTGATCGGTGGATTGCAGGCTGGGATGGGCTATTGTGGAACTCCAGATATACCGTCACTGCAGGCTGATGGTGAATTCGTTCGTATTACCGGCGCTGGGCTGCGGGAAAGCCATCCTCACGATGTCACGATAACTAAACAACCGGCCAACTACCAGCTATCGGCGACGGAGGAATCGGAACTGCATTAACCGGGCATTCACACCTCTGCGGTGATATTAGGCCGCTGCTGCCCATATTACTACAGTACAGGGGGCGAGGCTTCGCGGGAGGTGGCAGCAGCGTGGCCGACAGCAAACCGGCACCGCAGGCGCAGGAGATAGAAGCCAGAGCTTTGGTATACAGGTCACCTATTGATGAGCAAATTCTGACAGACATTGCCCCTCCCACCCCTGCCGCTGGAGTCAGGGACCTGAGGGTTAATGAAGCATCTTACTGCGTGACTGTTGAGGGGCTGAGCGTCGCACGAGTCTATGCCCTGGTGAACTTCAGCCTGTCGTACCTGACAGTGGACGGTAAGGAGAGAAATATTGATTCGAATATCGAATGGGAAAAAGAAGTTAAGCTGCCAGAGACAGCTTCGCTGAACACAGCACCAAGGCCTGCTGTGAAGGCGCACCTGCGGCAGCGAGATGTTTGCGTTTCCCGCAGCTTTCTTGCTGGCGACAGTTCGGGCCGCGTGGGCTGCCTTTTTGACCTGTCCGGCATTCTGGAGGTAACAGCGGTAGTTCGGCTCCGGGTTTTAACCGTTCCCCCCGTTCCCCCCCGGCACACCTGACTCATGCCCCTTTTTCTCCACCTCCGGTATTACCCACTGAAGTGGACGACCATCTTTGTGAGAATCTCTGGCCGATTGTTGTGGTGTTGGTCCAGTCAGGTTTTCCGCAGGTTCCCACTGGTCTGAGTCTTCGCTTCTGAGATGGCCGCGCAAAAAAGCATCCCGTGCATTCTGCCTCACGGCCTCCGGTTGTTCAGAAGGTTTCGGCGGCTGACGGGTTTTCTCCTTTTCTGTTTGTTCTGCAGCCCCCTCAGCCGTGCTCTGAGTCGGCAGTGGAAATACTGACGAATAACACAAAAGCAGCTTTCCCAGGCGATCTCGGGGTAGTTGTTTCTTACTCAGAATTAGAAAATCGGCCAGATCTTCGTAAGGACTGCCGCGAGATAGATCCTGGTAGTCGGCCAGCAGTATCTCTTTACCTGGTCCCTGCAGCCACGATGCTTCACTCAGGTTTCCGTGTATGGTGGCTATGCATTCGGCAGACGGGCTGTCGCGACGGAGGGTGCAGGCGTGCAGACTGGCGAGAATACGTGCTGCCCGCTGCATATTCGAAACTCTTCCCAATTCCATCTGCGCGTAGTAAGGGCGCAGGAACCACTGACCGCTGCGGGTGCAGAGAGTATATCTGCCGGACCGAGTGGGTAGCGGTTCAGCGAAATTGACAAATCCGCATTCAGCCGCGTATTCAAGCTGCTCAACCCATCCTTTAGGGGAAGAGGACCTGCACCGGATCAGGGCATAATCACCACTTTTGCAGCTGATAATGTGACAATTGCTGTGCATGGGTCGGAAATGTATGAATCCGGTGATGACAGGATACTCGCGAGTCAGCAGTTCGCGGGTGATCACGCTACCCCTCCAGACGAGATTTTCTTTGTCCTGGTTCCTTTCTGCAGGGCGAAGCGGCGCACAATTAGTGTCGGGGAAAGGACCATCCCTCTCCCCGACGGTGACATTCATGGTTGATTGCCGGGTTCGACAGGGCTGAGCGATATTGCCTACCGGGATTCTTCCCCGCGTTGCTGAGAGGCTTCAACTCCGAGTAGACCTTTTCCGTCGCCAAGCAAAAGCAACAGCAGCAAAAGCGGCATCAGATCACCATTGTGATGGTCGTCAAAAATGCCGGGAAGCAGCAACAGCAGAAGGAGAAGAGTTCCGATATTGTCGTCTTTGAACATCCCTTGCACCTCCAGACGGGTTGGGGTCTGTGCCTCTAACCTCGCACTCTGACATCAATCATCGCAGGGGAGTGTCTGGGCTATCTCTGACAAAGCCGGACAGAAGAGATTTGAGGGCTTGCTCCGGGCCCGAGTTTCTCACAGGTCTGCCTGACCGTACTGATCTCCTGCGGTTCAGATGCGGAAACCGTCCCTCACACCATAGAGGAATATTAACAGAAACAGCGTTAGAAGCTGCTTATCGCGAATGTCGACGGACATGGTCGACAGCGCGATAAACAAAAGCAGTGTGTTGATGTCCCTATGCAGAATTTCACCTCCCGATGAAATGGTTGGATACTCGACCGGTACATAATACGTAGACGGACTCGCTTATGTTAAAAAATTACCTCGCTATGGAAGACGAGGGGAGGCGGACCTCCGCCTCCCCCTGCTTTGAGCGGTGTCGGCTTTGCTTCAGTCAGTTATAACGCCTTCCTATCATCCCAGACAGGAAGATAAAGAGGAGCGCCACCAGCTCCTCGTCACGACCGACGTCGCCAACCAGGACGGACAGAACAATAAACAGCAGCAAAGCGTTCATATAGTCGCGATCCACAGCTGTCACCTCCTTGTGTGGGATTCGAACAGGTCGGTGCGTTACAGGCACTACATAATATGAGTGGATGTTCTGATATGTTAATCTTCCCCCAAGCTCACAAAGGTTTTTGACCCACTTCGAATCGCTTCAGGCCCTAAGCATCTCTTCAGCTACGAGCCGGAAGCCGGTCGCATAAACCTACTAATAAGTAGCCACGTAAACCGGCGCGAAGGGCGGGTGATTCTATGGCTGAAGAGAGAGAATTTGCTGAGGAGGAGCATGAGGAGGACAGCCCCACCGAAGACGCCAACGGCGACAGCGCCGTCAGGCGCCCGGAAGCATGGTCGAGGCAGAGTCAGGTGAGCCTTCCCTCGCAGAAGGGAAAGGCACTGCAGAGTATGAAAACGCTGGCTGACGAGATGCTGTACATTTCTGAGAAGCTCAATGCTTCCGCTCTTTACATCAACAAGCTTCTGGAGGTGCTCCTTTTGACCCCAGAGGAGTACACGGAACTGAGTGAAGCCGGGGTAGTTGACAAACCAATAGTGCAGACGGAAAGGCGGCAATCTTCAAATCCGGATCTTGCTCAACTGATGCAGCTGGCGCAGGGTTCTGATATGCAGGCAATTGCGCAGACTCTGCTGTCCCGTCTGCAGAGCGACGAATGACCTGACACCAAAAAGCGCCCGAGCTTGATGTGCCCGGGCGCTACATAGCCACGTCCTCACTGCGTCGTCTCATTCAGCTGGCAGTGTTATCCCGACTTCTATTCCCTCTATCTGGTTGTAGGACATTATTTCCTCCTGCACTTCTTCCCAGACATCCGCGTCGATGGTCATTGTGACCTGAATAGTGTCCTCGGGTGGTTCCGGTTCGCTCCACTCGTCGGTCATGCTCCCGCGAACCGCCACGGCGAAAGATTGCGGCCCCTCGGGGACATTGGCCCCGACCACTCTGAGGGTGTATTCTCCCACCGGCAGCTCATTGTCAGTGCTATAACCGGGCAGGAGCCGGATCCCCTCGGTGTTGTTGACCGAATCAGGGTCACCGTCGGCCACCGAGTAACCGGGGTTGATGCCGGTTAGGTTGTTTCCGCGATAGATAGTGCCGTCAGGAGCCACCAACTCCAGATTCAGGTCGTTTACCAGGTGTTTCTCTGCGCCCTGAGACGGTGCAGGGTCGGTCCATACAAGGTGTACGTTCAGCGGCTGCGAGCCATCCTCGATGAATATTTGCTCTTCCCAGCGTTCGCCGGTGGTCAGAGAAGATGGTTCATCCCATACCTGAAGCGTACGCTCATCACCAGGCCAGTACAGGGAGCTATCCAGGTCAACCCTGCCCCACCCCTGGGTGTTGTTTGGATACCGTCCTTCACCTGCTATATCAGCATTGGGTCCGGTGACCTCCTGCGCACCCACCAGCAGAGTAGCCTTGACCATGGCGGCGGTTGGGTCGAACGCCTCGCTGCCGTCAGCAGATCCGGTGGGGTAATAGCCGTCGGCAAAATACTGCCGGACAAGCGCCGCTGCTCCGGCTGCCGTTGGAGTGGCCATGCTGGTGCCCTCTAGGGCCATGTATCCAGATTCAGTGTCAGCTTCAGCAGATGTGATCATGCTGCCGGGGGCCACAAGGTCTGGTTTCAATCTGCCGTCTACGGTTGGACCGCGGGAAGAGAATCGCGCTACCTCGTCGGGGTTGTCCGTTTTCACTGCACCCACAGTCAGGATGTTCTTGGCGTTGCCTGGCGTGGCTATGGTAAGGTCACTGTCTTGTCCGAAGTTTCCAGAAGCGACGACCAGCAGGTTGTCGGGATAATCAGCCATGAAGCGGTCGGCGTCGCTCCCTATTGTGCCGTATCCGTCATCCAGATCGCTGCTCTTTCCGCCCCAGCTGTGGTTGTTGATCAGTGCTCCTGCCTCGTGAGCTTCTTCGAAGACGCTGTAGAAGTCGAATCCGGCACCCCACATTCCCATGGAGTTGAAGGCCTTCAGGGCTACCAGCCGGGACTCGTAGGCATGTCCATCGTGGCGGTTCCATTGTCCGTATTCAGGTGCATCTCCAGCTATCGTACCCGCAACGTGTGTGCCGTGACCGATAGGATCGCTGGCCAGTTCTCCTTCGTCGAAGAAGCCGAAGTCACCTGAGAGGTCGATGAAGGCTTCGATCTTTCTGTGGTCAGGTCCAAATTCGGGAGTAGTCGGAGGAAATAATATGTCCCGCCAGCTGGCCGTCTCCAGCTCCGCGCTGGCCTGCATAGGCCACGGGAACGGAAAGTCTCCGCCCGGGCTGCCGCTTCCGCCGTCGTAGTCTGGATCAGCGAACATCTCATGGTTGTAGTCCAGTCCGCTGTCGGTGACGGCGACGATCTGTCCCCGTCCGCTCAGACGGTGTGAGTGTGCTGTCTCCGAACCGATGACTGGTCTGGCTATGTGGTTGAAAAGCTGCACCGTTGGGGCCGGTGCTATGTGTGAAAAACCCCGATCAGAAATCAGGGAAAAGAGCGTGGCCACGGGCGCTTCTACCACAGCCCGGTACCTCGGCTCTGAGTAGCCTCCCAGCCTGGTTACCTCGTCGCTTACCAGCCCTGCTGCTTTCAGAATGCTTTCGAATCTTTCGGGAAACTCGCCAGCGTAGAACTCGACGACATACTTCTTCCTCTCTCCCTCAGCCCGGTCGGAATCACCGGCAAGGGTCTGACGAACAGAAGGACTCAGACGCATTCCCTGATGATAAAGCCCGTACCACTGCACCTGCGAAAGATGGTCTATCTGACTCATCTGTTCAACAGTGCCGCGTACCACATAGGTGTAGTTCGGCACGTACTCCAGGAACTCTATGCCACGTTCCTGTACATCGTCAAGCCAGTCGCTTTTTACTGGGCCGATAAACTGCAGCAGAAAGTAGGAGGGCTGACCGTCCTGAGGCTTGGTACGTAGCCCTTCTGGTACTTCTGGCAATCCTTCCTCTGTATCAAACGACCAGTCGTTCAGGTGTATTTGAGTTCTGTCTTTCAGAACCTGCAGATTATAATCAGCCGACTTCATATCGCTGATCTGTTCTTCATCTGCGCGCACCAGTAAGAAGCTGTCGTAGTGTTCGGCGACGTCTACGTCAAATTCTTCGGCGACATTCTCTGCCGGATGATGAACCAGAGCCCAAATCTCATCCCCCGATTCTTCAGACCCGACAACTGAGGCGTCAACGTCAGCTCCGTAAGTGCCCAGCGAGGCTATGAGAAGCAAAGCCAGGCCTGCGTATAGCAGCCGGATAGTTGTTCGCCTTTGCATATGGCACTCCTTTCGGTTGGTTGCATGACGCTCGATTTGCCTAACGGGCATCTCAGTCAGTCGGTGCCTCCCGCAAGGCATGTTTTGGTAGTTTTGCCACCTACTGATATAAGGAAAGCGCTTTGCATTGCTAATACAGCTTAACCCTTACAACATACTGTGGGTCAATGGAGAGTGCTGGAAGGTCAGGATAGGGAGGAAATGGTATAATTGTGGGCTTATACGGGGGGAGAATCGTCCGTGGGGGTGCTTAGCTGGGAGAACAGGTCACTGGAGCGGTGGAAGTATCTCAGCGCCTGATCATGTTTGCCTTCCTGCATGTAGATCTGGCCAAGTTCCCGCTGCGTTCGTGCAAGCAGAGAGAGGTTGCCGGCCTGCCGGAAGCAGTCCTCAGCGGTTCTGAAATGCTCCTTGGCCCGGGCTGTATCATTTCTCTGGGCAGCCGCCCTGCCCGCCAGAAGGGAAGCCCTTCCATAAAGAGAAGCATTGGATTCTGGATCGAGCATCGACAGGATTCTGTCAGCGGCGAAGGCGGCGGCCTCTATGTCCTGCTGACGAAGATTAATTCTGCCGCGTAGAAGAAAAGACTCTGCCGCAATGGCTTCTTCGCCTATGTCTTCTGCGACAGCTTCGGCCCGATCAAGGTAGGAAATGGCCTTTTTCCTGTCGCCCAGGATTTCGCTGACCTGCCCCATGTGCTGGAGGATTTGAGCCCGTATGCGCCTTATAAACTGAAAAGCAGACAGTGATGCAGCACGGGCAGCGGCAGACCTTGCATCCTCGAGGTGTCCATTGTTGAGGCAGCTGACGCATTCGTCTGCCGCGGCCCGTACCAGTCTCTGCAGGTCGGTTAGTCCTTTTGCACTGGTCATTGCACGGCGGAAAAACTGATGCGCCGTTTCCAGTTCGCCCATATACAGGTAGGCGCGCCCGAGCCCCCATTCACTCAGCATGCGAAATCGCTGTGTCCGGGTAACATCTGCCCTGTCTTCGGTGCGTTTGAGTGCGGCATCGAAAAACCTTACAGCCAAAAGATGATTCTTCCGCATAAGGTGAATTTCACCAAGGCTCAAGAGACACTCCAGCGAACCCTCGTGCTGCCGCGGAAGGTGATCGAATATTTCGGAAGCATCAGTTATCTCAGTAAGAGCCAGATCCACATCGCCTGTCTGAAGGGCGAGCAGACCCTGCCAGAGGTGATGTGTTGCTGTAAGCTGCTCATCGGGAGGATCAGTCTCCTCCCAGATCTGTTCAGCTTTGGTCAGGTATTTTTGCGCCTCGCCTCCCTCATCCATCAGCAGGTGTGCCCGAGTCAGCTGCAAGAGGATCTGCGGTGCTTCCGTCATCCAATTAACCTCATCTCCTTCTGACGGAAAGAGCTCTGCGACAGAAACATCCAGGCGCTGGGCAATTGTCTCCAAGGATGCTAACGACGGGCTGGTCTTTCCCCTTTCGACCTGACTTATGAACCCCGGACTCATATCCTCTCCCGCCAGATCTCGCTGAGTCCAGCCGCGTTGCTGGCGAAGATCTTTGATCATGGCTCCAACCTGATGTGAGATGGTCTCGTGACAGTTGTCATCATTCATAAAATGGAGACCTCCCGCAGAGGAAGTTAAGCACAGTTAAATCATGTAGCAGCAATCGATCGTTTACGCTCAACTGAAGGTTAACCTTGACTATATCAGGCGACTCGCACTGTTTAGTATTATATATAAACTGCATTCTGGGCAAGACCTGTGTATCCTGTTACGGGGGAAAAGAGTCCCGTGAGGCGAAATAAAATTAAAGTGGAAATAGGATATTAGTGCAATATAATTGCACGCAGCAGGAGCTTTCAGTCGTGGTAATCGGCGCCGGGTAGGACCGCGGCGGTATCGAGGAGTGATGATATGTTTATGGAATTCGGGTGGTTAGCGGCTGTTCGCAATCTGCACCGCAGTGGTCTGGCAGTGGCCAGCCTGGCGCTGGCTACCGTGGTGCTGGTGGTTGCATTGATTCTGAGTCAGGGGCAGCCCGGAACTGCCGAGCAATCGTTGAGGGCGGCGATAGGTGGCGATATAATCGTAACCAGCGAGGTTTTGGTCATAGAGGGTATTACAGGACCTTCGGATGGACACTGGCAGCTGGTTCGCCGCTCACCGGACAATCCGGGTATTCTTTCCTACTTCCTTCCCGAGATAGTGTGGGATGGTGTTCCCGGGTATGACTCTGAAGTGGAGCTGACTGTTGAACAACTCAAAGAAATTCCTGGAGTAGTACATGCCAAACCTTACCGCACTATGCCTGTTCAGATGCAGCTGGGGGACGAGGTTTTCTGGATGCAGCTGAGGGCAAGGGACCACGATGTGGATGAAAGATACGACCTGCCCGGGGAAGCGGTCGTGCAGGGACGGCACCTCACTCCTGATGATGATGGGGAAATGGTGTGTGTTTTTGACGTACACCGGATACACCGCTCTCAGGAAGTGGATTACTCCTACGGGTACCACCGCTGGAACGAAGTGCGGGCGGTGATGGCGCAGGGCTCACAATCACTCCGTTACTATGACCCTCCTGCGGTTGGCGAACGACTGACGGTTCTGCTTCCCGATGGGGACGACACTACAGGGGGTGAGTCGCTGGAACTAGAGGTGGCGGGACACATGCTGTTTAAAACCGGGGTCACCAGGTGGGGCATTCGGCAGCTTACGCCCGCAGGGCTGGAAGTGATTGACCGGGGAGAGCCAGACGAAGAAGACGACCCAAGCAGATTCGTAAGCGAGGATATTTACTGGCCGCTGCCTGAAATATGGGTGACTCATGAAACCTTCGACCGTATTGAGGAACGCACAGGGGGCGGCGAATGGGCTGAGCCTACTGAATTTGTTGTCGGAGTTGAGGACTTCTCCCGGGTGAATACGGTGGCCGATCAGCTGCGCGACCGCCTTTCTGAATCGACTGTCATGACGGTAACCGAGCTGTCCATGGTATCCGACCTTCTACCCGAGCCCCGCGTGGCAGTGCCCACAGAGGATATACAGTTTGTACATATGAGTCCGCAGGCTCCCGGCAGAATGATGTTCACTGCCCCGGAATGGTTTCATTCGATGCTGTCAGTGGTGGCCGTGGCGCTTGCAGCCTTGCTTTATCTGGGAAACCTTTATGTAATTACCATAACCCGCAGCAAGGAGATGGCTGTGCTCAAGGCATTGGGTAGCTACAACTGGCAGCTTTTTGTGGCTTTCATCACGGAGATGCTGGTCATCGCCGGCCTGGGTACCATGATAGGATATGTCCTTTCTACCCCGATGCTCGTTCACCAGTGGGTGTCAAATGCCCTGGGATTCGGGACCATTGCATTGAGATTGGCTCAGGGGTTGCTCACCGTAGCCGGACTGGTGCTGCTGGTGAGCCTGGTCGTGGTACTCATTCCGTTTGTGCGGGTGGCCAGGTTGTCTCCGCGAGAGGTGATCGGCAGTGAATGATCGCTGGTATTATCGTCTGATAAACAGAGAATGGAAGGCCAATCGGGTTGCTCACCTTCTCGTAATCGCAGTCCTGGCGCTGACTCTGGTATTGTATGGTTTTTACGGGCTGTGGGGAGAGCAAGCTGCCACCGAGGGCACTTATTCCACCGACCGCCTGGATCTCCCCTCACGCATTATGGTCTTTTATCCCGAATGGACCAGCCGTTTGAGCCATCCCGGTTTTGCCCTGCAGGAGATGGTCAGAGAGTCGAGGGTGCAGCGCTTGGTTCACCACGCCTCCACAGGACTGTTCAGCCGGATAAGCACCGAGGTCGGGACAGTCGATGCCTGGGGGCTTGATACGGATGATTCCATGATTCGGACTGGGGTGAGGATAGCCGAGGGCGAGTGGCTCAGTGATTCTGACGATATCATTTTGACCTGTGATCTGGCTGAGCGCCTGCAAGTACAGGTGGGAGATGCTCTGCCCTTAAAACACCTGCCTTCTGATGGAGGAGAGCCCGTCGGTGGCGAGTTTGTTGTACGCGGGGTGGCTGAATCCAGAGATGGTGTCGAACAGCTGGTTATGTTCCCCCGCGATGTTCTGGCGTCTTTGGCGGATATGCCCAGCCACAATGCGGCATGGTTGTGGCCGGAGACAAGGATGAGGAACCCCACCCAGCAGGTTAAGTCCGCCCTGCAGAGCCTCTTGCCGCGCGTGCGCAGTCCGCTTTATCCGTATTCACATGCTGCCGGCGATGATGTCGACAACCCAAGCGATCATGAGATTCTCGGGAGGATGGGGGGGCTGCCTGGCCCCTTTCTGAACCGGGTAGAGCCAACCTATCTGTACCGTCGGTCTGTAGGGGACCATCTGGCCAGCGTAAGCAGGGGGGGCGTGGTGACGGTAAGTGGACTGATCGGACTGATGTTCATTGTGGTGGCAGTTGCGCTGACCATCACGGTACTGATAATGGTGCTGGATCGACAGACCACAATTGGTCTTTATGCTACTTTGGGCATGAAGCCTTCAGACATAGGAAACATGTTCCGCGTTCAGCTGATTTTTGACTCGCTGGTGGGAACAACACTGGGAGCAGCCGCGCTTGCTGTGCTGCTTTCCGTTATGGGTGCACAAGAGGCTATTACCGGAGTGCCTACGCTTACTGCAGTGCTGTGGCTTGCGCTGCAGGTTGTGCTGGTGCTGTGGGGAGCCCGCGTGGCCACTGTACTCAGCGGCTCGAGCGACCTGCGGGCTCATCTGCGGGGAGATACAGACTTTGACTGGTGGAGTCTAGTTAGAATAACGCCCCAGCCGGCAGGCGAGGATGCAGAGGGCGTTGAATGAGGTGGAAGGCATGAAGGAAAAAGAGAATTCGACAGCAGTACTCGAGGCCCGCCAGCTGACCAAGTCCTATGACACTGCAGCGGGTGAGGTGCGGGCAGTAGACAGGGTTGATCTGCGGATAGAAAAAGGTGATTTTTTGGCCCTCATGGGGCCATCCGGGTCGGGTAAGACCACACTGTTATCCATGTTGGGAGCTCTGGAGCCGCCCACGGAAGGACAGGTGATGCTGAGGGACCGGGAAATAGGGAAGATGACAGAAAGGGAACTGGCCCAGCTGCGGCGGTTTGATATAGGCTTTGTCTTCCAGAGTTTTTACCTGGTGGATCACCTGACTGCACAGGAAAATGTCCGTTTTCCTCTCGGCTTCAACAAGGACTACTCGCCTGATGAAAAGGAGCAAAGGGCATCAGAGCTGCTCCGGATGGTGGGGTTGGAAGATAGAAGTGATCATTTCCCCCGCCAGCTTTCCGGCGGCGAAAAACAGAGGGTTGCGATTGCCAGGGCCCTGGCAAACAGCCCGGCCGTGGTGCTGGCCGACGAACCCACCGGCAACCTGGACCAGGAATCCGGTGACAGCGTAATGGAGGCTTTTGAGGATCTGCATCAGCGCCTGGGGCAGACGGTGGTGATGGTAACACACGATCCACTGGTGGCTCAGCGTGCCAGAAGAGTAGTAAGGTTGAAGAGCGGACGGGTAGTGGAAGATCAGGAGCAGACGGGGTGAGGTATTGCTTTGGGAGGAATGCGGATGCTGCTGCAGCTGGCAAAAAGGAATGTAAGCAGGAACTGGACAAAGAGCATACTTGGGATAGTTGGGGTAGCAGTAGCAGCAGCGGTTATGACCGCCTCGCTTTCATTGCAGACCGGATACCCGGAGGCAGCCAGAGTTGCCTACCGTGCATTCATGGCAGCGGATGTGGTAATATATCCCGGGACCCTGGGGATGGAGTATGAGGGAGCAAGGGAGTCGGAAGAATCGTGGCAGTGGTCTCTGCGCGGTGACGAGGGCCTCAGCGATCTTGCTGTGTTTCACCCGGGCGTCTACGAGTCGGGATACATTCATCCCCCCGAGGAACCGGTTTATCTCGACCCGGAGGACCTTCCCAGCGTGCTCGAGCCGGCTGATCGTCCTGAGGAGATAGTGCAAGTCAAGCCTTTACTCAGGATGCCCGCACGCATGGTAGTTGAGGGAGAAGATGGGCAGCAGGTGCATTCTGCTGGCCTGAGAGCCAGGGATACTGAGCTTGACCACCAGCTGTGGGACCGGTGGAATATGTCCGAAAACCTGGAGCGTGGTCGCTGGCTGCAGCCCGAGGACGACGGTTCATTGACTGCCTTGGCTTTTGGACGGCGTCCCAATTATCCCGATTACGAGGGAGTCCGGCCAACCTACGATATTCCTCCTGTCAGCGAGGAAGTGACGGTGCAGGTGCCTGCTCTGAAAGGTTACCGCGATGGTTTGCCGGTGTGGGACTGGAACCGCGCCGAGACGCTGCAGTTTTACATTGCAGGACATTTTGCATTTCCCACCGAACAGCGTGCCGTGCGGGAAATGGGAGGAGAAGTGCTCGATGAGCCGGTCCAGGTGCAGTATTACCTGGAGACGGAGGATCTGCTCATACCGGAGGGAACATGGAAGAGTATTTTCGCCGAAATTTCGCCGCAGGGTACGGTTCCCAGGGCCTATCAGCTGAATCTTGTCCTGCGGAATATGTACCGGGCCAAGGCGGTTACGGAAGAACTTTCTGGCGAACTGGCAGGTATGACTGTACGGTCGGTGCCTGAACAAGTCATGATCAGCAGGCGCGACCAGGGACAGGCAGCCATTCCGGCTGATGTCTCGGCTTTCCTGATTGCTGGCTCGCTGC